>DASUII010000105.1:0-22600 GCA_036279835.1 Pseudonocardiaceae bacterium | reverse complement strand
GCGCCCCCGACGTCGGTCCAGCCAAGGTGGTAGGAGGCGATCGCTGCGCTGGTCTCGTCCAGCCGTGCGATGAACGTCCGCGTCGCCGGGACCACCGCGTCCCGAGCCCGGCGCAGCGCGCTGGGCGCTCCCGGCCGGACCGGGGCCGGCGTCGGGGGTACCTCAGCCGTGAAGAGCGCTTCGGTCTTCAGTGCGTCAGCGGTCATCACGCCACCTCCGCGGCAATGTCCGTCGGACTCGTTTCGAGCAGAGCGGCGGCGGCCGCTGCTCCGCTGCGCGCGGCGCCCTCCATCGTCGCCGGCCAGCCGGTGGCGGTCCACGCGCCGGCCAGGAACAGTCCCCGCGCCGCGGTCACCGCTGATGGCCGCAGTGCCGCGCTACCGGGGGCCGGCCGGAACGTCGCATGCCGTTCCCGGGTGACAAAAAAGTCGCGCACCTGCGCGTCCCGCATCTTCGGCAGCAAGGCGGTCAGCTCCGGCAGGAACTGGGCTCGCAAGTCCGCCGTCGGGGTGTTGACCAGGTCGTCCGCCGCGGACAGCGACACCGCGATGTATTGCCCGTGGCGCAGCCGGGACTGCGCGGTGCGGTCGAAGACCCACTGCACCGGCGTGTCTATCCCGGCGATGAACGGCTCGCGCAGCACCGGCCGATCCAGCACCACGTGGACGTTGATGATCGGGACGCTGCCCAGCCGCTGCGACCAACCTGGCGCGGCGGCGACGCTGCCAGTCGGCAGCAACTGTTCGGCCGCAGCGGGCGGCACCGCCACGATCACCTGGTCAGCGGTCATCGGAGCACCGTCGGTGCTGATCTGCCAGCCCTCGCGGACCGGCTGGATGCCCCGCACGGTGGCGCTGGTTCGCACCTGCGCTCCCGCCGCGTCGAGGCAGGTCAGCGCGGGATCGCCGTGTAGCTCCCGCAGCGGCACCAGCGACCAGCCGATGTCCGCGGCGGACGCGTCGGTGAGCAGTCCCTCCTGGAACACCGTGGCAGCCAGGCTCAGTGACGCCTGATCCGCCCGCGAGTTCAAGGTAGCGATCCCGACAAGTTCCCACAGCGCGGAGATGGCGTGGTCAGTTTGGCCGTGCCGGCGCAGCCAGGTGCCGAAGTTCTGCTCGTCAGTCGCCGCCAGCGTCGGGTCGACCCGCTTCAACGCGACGGCGGCCAGCGCGAAACGTACCCGCTCCATGGTGCTCAGCGGGCGGTATTGCAGCAGCGACGCGGCCAGGTGTAGCGGTGCGGGCAGCGCGGTGCGACGCAGCCACACCGGTGCCTCGGCACCGGGCGAGCAGACCGGGATGGCCAGCCGCGGTTGCAGCTCGACCCGATCTGCCACCCCGAGGCGGCGCAGCAACGTCAGGTAGGAGGTGCAGCAGCGCAGGAACACATGCTGACCGTTATCAACGTTGAGGTCACCGCGGGCAAACGAATGGGTCAGCCCGCCCAGTTGCGGGCGGGACTCGAACACGGTGACCTGGCAGCCCGCATCAGCGCAGTGCAGCGCCGCGGTGATGCCCGCCAGGCCACCGCCGATCACCGCCACCCGCCGGGTCATGTCGACGCTCCCCAAGCCGAGTCCCCCGAGCTCGACGCCGCCGAGCCCGACGCTGAAGTCCCGACCAGGGCGCGCATAGCTACCTCCGCTTTCTGCCAACCCGACAGCGACAGCCGCCGGTCGAACACCAGGCTGGGTTGCTCGGCGATGCGGTCCAGTAGCCGCAGGTAGATCCCGGACATCGCGGTGCAGCACGCCGCGCTGCGCCGGTCCAACAGCGGGATCAGCTCCAAACCGTGGGCGTACCACTGGTGGGCCCGTTGCGCGCTGTACTGGATCAGCGCGGTCAGCCGTCCGTGGTCATCGATGAGGACGCCTCGCTCGTCGAGCGCCAGTTGCACACCGAAGCGATCCAGATCCTGTTGCGGGAGGTAGACGCGGCCGTTGCCGAGATCCTCCCGGATGTCCCGCAAGATGTTCACCTGCTGCAGGGCGATGCCCAGCGCGTCGGCGTACTCCGGCGCCCGGGGATCCCGGCGGCTGCTGCCGAACACCGCCAAGCACAGCCGGCCGACCGCGCCGGCCACGCATCGGCAGTACCCGACCAGCTCGTCGAAGTCGGCGTAGTGCCGGCCCAGCACGTCCATCTCGACGCCGTCGACCAGCTCGTCGAAGGCAGCCAGTGGCAGCGGCAGCCGCCGCGCCACCTCGGAGACCGCGATGAGCACCGGGTCCGTGCCGGGACGGTCCAGATCAGCCATCGAACCGCGCAGCTGCGCGAGCGCGGAGAGCTTCTCCGCGCGGGGTAGATCACCGTCGCCGATGTCGTCGATCCGCCGGGCCAGTGCGTACACCGCGCACATCGCCGCGCGCTTGTCCGGGCGCAGCAGCCGGATGCCGTAGTAGAAGTTGCGCGCCTGCGTCCTGGTGATCGACTCACACAGCTCGAACGCGTCCGCGACACCAACTGTGATACTGGTCACAAACCCTCCCCCGGTGGACCGTCCCGCCGCACAGCACTGACCTTCCCGAGCTGCACAGCAGAGCTGTTCGCGGCGCGTCCCGCAGCTCCGCTGTGCAGCTCGGGAACTGCAGCGTCGGTAACGCTGCCCTGGTGCGGGTGTCTGAGCAGGTGCGCGAGGTGGCGCAGCACGTCGCGGCGGCGGGGGCTCGGGGGACCGGCCAGGACGTCGCCGTCCGCTCGGCGTAGTGCGTCGAGCGCGGCCCGGCCGCCCGCCACGTACCCCCCCACGGCCAGCCGGGCCCAGCCGTGCAGCAGCCCGACCAGCGGCGCGCCGGAATCGAGCAGGTCGGCGGCGCGGGAGATCTGGAAGGCCATTAACCGGCGCAGCGCTGGCGAGACGACCGGGCCATCCAGGTCGGCCTCGGTCACCCCGAAGGCGGCGAGATCCTCCTGCGGGAGATACACCCGACCGGCCCGCCGGTCCTCAGCGACGTCTTGCCAGTGCTCGATCAGCTGCAGCGCGGTGCAGACCCGGTCGGACAGCTCTGTCGCCACCGCATCCCGCACCTCAAACAGGCCGAGCACGATCCGGCCGACCGGGTCCGCGGACAGCGTGCAATACCCGCGTAGCTGCGGGTATGTGGCATAACGGTGCACTCGCTGGTCGACCAGGTTGGCCTGGACCAGCCGCTCGAACGGCTCCCGATCCAGCCCACGCGCCGCTACCACCGGGGCCAGTCGCCGCAGCACCGGGTGCTGGGGTTGGCCGCCGTCCCAGATCGTGGCGAGATCGCGCCCGAACGTGGTCAGCTGTGCCGTCCGGTCCCCCGCGGCCTGATCTCCCAGATCATCGATGACCCGGGCGACGTCATACACCGCGACCAGTCCCGTCCGCAGTCGCCGCGGAAGCAGCCGCAGCGCGACCGGAAAGTTCTCGGCGTACTGCTGGCGGCGCAGCGCGTGGTCGCGCACCACCGCATCCGAAACCCCGGCCATGAAGCCATCTTCAGCCGGTCAGCGGAGGTATTTCTGCGTCTTGTGCGTCAGTTCTCAGTCGACGAAGTTGTCACATGTGAGTAAAGCATCAGGAACTCGAATACTGGGTACACCCGGCTGCTGATGAGTCGCACGATGACGGGGGGCAGGCCATGGACGCAGAGGAGAACATACAGCTACACGATCTGGTCCCGGCGATCGTGGCGCGGTTGCCGGCCATCCTGGCCGAGGTCCGGGACCTGCTCGCAGAGCAGCAACCGGACTACGCGGGATTTCTTGCTGGGGACTTCAACGAGGTTCTCGGCGCTTCCGAGGGCTTCATCGCTCGGCTGGTCCGGCTGGCCCAGCGGGACCCGTCGACGATCGCGCCTCAGCTGGCCTCGGAGATCGAGCAGGCCCTGTTCGAGGAGATCGGCCGGATCCACTTCCAGCAGCGTCGGGACATCAGCCCGCTGCTGGCCGCCTACCGGACCGGCGCCGTGGTGGCCTGGCGGCACGTGTCCGACACTGCGCTGCAGCTGGGCGTTCCCGCTGAGGTATTCGCGGGATTGGCTTCGGTCGTGTTCGCCGCCGTGGACCAGCTGTCGTCGGCGTCGCTGCGGGGATACGTCGAAGCGCAGGCGGTCGAAGGACGTGCCCGCGAGCGGCTGCGCGAGGAGCTTGCCGAGCTACTGCTGTCCGACCGCGGTGACATGGCGGCCGTCCGAGCCGCCGCGGCCCGGGTCGAGTGGCCGCTGCCCCGGCAGGCCGCCGTCGTCTTGATCAATCCGGACAATGCGGTCGGACGGGCGCTGCTGGACCGTCTGGACGATTCCTGCCTGCGGCTGCCGCGGGGGCAGATGCTGGTGGCGATCGTGCCGGACCCGGAAGGGCCTGGGCAGCGCAAGCGGCTGGCCACCGCGCTGCGCGGGGCCGATGCGGTGGTGGGCGCCACGGTGCCGGTCGACCGGCTGCCGGCCAGTGTGAGCCTCGCGGAGCACGCCGTGCGGCTGCGACACGTGCTGCCCGACGACCCCCTGTTCGTCGACGAGCACCTCGACGCGCTGGTGGTACACCGCGACGACCTGCTGCTGGCCGCGTTGCGCCGGCAGTACCTGGCCCCCCTTGCGGGGCTGCCCGAGTCCACCCGCGACCGGCTGTTGGAGACCCTGAAGTCGTGGCTGTTGCATATGGGCAACCGCAGGGCGGTCGCCGATGAGCTGCATGTGCACACCCAGACGGTCCGGTACCGGCTGGCCCAGCTGCGCGAGCTGTTCGGGTCCGCTTTGGACGACCCCGGGACCCGCGCCGCGCTGCTGCTGGCACTAGCCTGGGGACCGGCGGCCACCGAGTCCGATCCGGCGGCCCTGCACGGCGAGCCGAGGTAGCGCTGGTGAACATCGCGCCACCGCAGTTATTGCTTCCAAGGAAGCTGCTCGTCGTCAGCGCTGATATCGGCGAGGGCCACAACGCGACCGCGCGGGCCATCGAGGAGCGGGCCCGCCGGCTGTGGCCGGATTGCGAGATCCGCCGCATCGACACCTTGGAACTGATGGGCCGGGGAGTCGGCCCGGGATTCCGCTGGATATACCGGGTCAACGTGGACACCACGCCCTGGCTTTATGACTTCTTCTACCGCGCGCTGTGGCGCTACCACTGGTTCGCCGCGTCGTCCTGCCGGGTCGTCGGGGTGTGGAGCGGCATCGGACTCGCGCCGGTGATCGAGGAGTACCGGCCGGACCTGGTGGTGTCGACCTACCCGCTGGGCACCGGGGGGCTGGACTGGATCCGGAGGCGCGGCGGTCTGGATGTCCCAGTCGCGGCGATCATCTCGGACTTCGCGCCGCACCCGTTCTGGGTCTACTCCGAGGTCGACCTGCACTACGTGGCGAGCCAGCCGAGTCTGCGGGCGATGTACCAGGCGCGACCGGACGCGCGCGGCGCGGTCGGGGCGCCACCGGTCGTCGCCGCGTTTCACCCTGGCTCTGCGACCGAGGCACGGCGGCGCTGTGGGTTGCCCGAGGACCGCCTGATCGTGCTGGTGTCCTGCGGTTCGCTCGGGTTCGGCTCGGTGGAGCGCGCGGTCGACGCCGCGCTGGCAGCCGGCCCGCAGCTCTGTGTGGTGGTGGCCTGCGGGCGCAACGAGGCGCTGCGGGACAGGTTGGTAGCCCGGGCCGAGACTGCGCAGCGGTTGGTTCCGCTGGGCTGGACCTCGGAGATGCCGGCGCTGACCGCGGCCGCTGACGTCGTGGTGACCAATGCCGGCGGCGCGACCGCGCTGGAGGCGGTGGCATGCGGACGAGCGGTGCTGATGTTCGAGCCGATCGCCGGGCACGGCAAAGCCAATGCCGACCTGATGGCCCAAGCCGGTCTGGCCACCGTGTGCACTGGGCCGGCAGAGCTGATCGACGCGTTGCGCGAGCTCGCCAGCCGGCCGGCGCTGCTCGCCGAAGCGCAGCACCGCGCACTGACCCACATCGGTACCCTGGACTTCGATGCCGAGATCGCCGCGCTCCCAGGGCTGGCTCGCCACCACGGGGCCCGCCCACTGGCTGCACCGGACGCCTTCTTCGCCCATGCCGCCACCCGCACGGTTCCCCAGCAGGTCGGCGCGGTGCTGATACTCGCCGACCAGCCGCCCATCGGGCCGCAACAGCTCGCCGATCACCTTGCCGCGCTGATCACCGACCGGGCGCCCGCGTTGCCGATGCTGCACCGCCGGCTGGATCTGCGGCCGGGCCGGCGGCCCCGGTGGCTACCGGTCGACGACGTCGAGCCGGCGCAGCACCTGCGAGTCCGAACGGTCGGTACCGCCCGCGGGATCGCCTGGTCGGCGGCCCTGCGCGAGTTCTTCAGCACTCCGGTTTCGCCGGACGTCCCCGGGTGGCAACTGGAAGTCGTCTACGACGCCGATACCGCTCAGACCACGCTGCTGGCGAAGATGCACCACAGCCTGGGTGACGGCCTCGCCGTCACCGCCACCCTGATCGGCTTGCTGACCGACCACGAGGACCCGCGCGTTCAGCGGGCTGCGCAGGGTTATTCACGCCTCGTTAACCCCGCTGAGCCCGCACAACGCGCAACATGGAGGTCCAGAGCGCTCCACGTGCGGCGGGTGGTTCGGGGGTTGGTCAGCTTGGCTAGTGCGGGGCCGGCGCCGGCAGGGGGACCGGTCGGGACCAGCACCGCCGTGCGGGACTACGCCATGGTGGAACTGCCGGCGGCTTACGTACGGGCCACCGCCCGCGCACACGGGGTGGGCACCACCTCGCTGCTGCTGGCGCTGGTCGGCGAGGCGCTGCACCGCGCCGATCCGGTGGGTACCGCGGTGAACGATCGGCTGCGGGTGATGACGCCGCGGACCACTCACGCGATCCGCCGTGCCGGTGGCAATGACCACGGAGGTCTTTACCAGGGCAATCACACCGCCGCGCTGGCCTTGGACCTACCCGTTGGACCGATGCCACCGACCTGGCGGATCGTCGCGGTTGCCGACGCGCTGGCCAGGCTGGAACGGGCCGACCAGCCGATCGCCGCCCAGGCCGTAGTCGACGCGCTGGGCCGGCTGCCAGCGCCACTGCACGCGGCCCTGGTGCGGCTGATTTACCGGCGGCGGTACTTCTCGCTGATCACCTCGGTGTTGCCGGGGCCACGAAAAGCGCATTATGTGAAGGGAGTCCGGATCACCTCGGTGTTTCCGGTGCTGCCGCTGGCCGACGGCGTCGGATTGGCTGTTGGTTTTCTCACTTGGGGAGACATGATCGGAGTGGGGGTGAGCGCGGACACCGGGCTCGTGCCCGACCCAGCCGGATTCGCTGGCGCACTACGCCGGGCCTTCGAGGAGCTGGCGACCGATGCACCACGTAGCACAACAGTGCACTACACAACGCAGGAGTGAGGCGTGCCGAACTCGACGTCGACGATGTTCTTCGTCGCGGTGCCGGCCGCGGTGGCCGGGGCGGCGAGTTTCGGGTTGGCCAGCGCGGTCCAGCAGCGCGCCACCAAAGAGGTGCCGACCACCGGCACGCTCGACCCGCGACTGATCCTGGAGCTGATCCGGCGACCGGTGTGGGTGCTGGGAATCGTGACGGTCATTGTTGGTCTGAGCCTGCAGATCGTCGCTCTCGCGTTCGGTCCGCTGGTGCTCGTGCAGCCGTTGCTGGTGACCGGTGTGCTGTTCGGTGCGGTGTTCGCGGCGCTGCTGGCCCATCGCCGGGTGGACCGGCTCATCGTGTTGGGCTCACTGGGATGTGTGGCGGGCTTGTCCGCCTTCCTGCTCCTGGCCCAGCCGACCGACGCGTCCACCCAACTCGCTGACGACGGCTGGACGCTGTTGCCGCTGGCCATCACGCTGGCTGTGCTCGTAGTGGGGTGCCTCGGCGTATCCGCCCGGTTTTCCGGGGCGGTGCGGGTCGCAGCGTTGGCGGCGGCAACCGGAGTGCTCTACGGGCTCACTGCCGGGCTGATGAAGGTGGTCACCAGCCAGTTCCGGTCCGGCGGGTTCGTCGAGCCCTTTGGGCATCCGGTTCTCTATGTGGTCTGCGCGGTGGGCCCGATGGGTTTTCTGCTCAGCCAGAACACGTTCCAGCAGGGCACTCTGATCGCCCCGGCACTGGCCATCATCACGATCGTGGATCCGCTGGTCGGCGTCGCAATCGGGGTCAGCTGGCTGGGTGAGCAGATCAACAGCTCGCCTGCGGTGCTCACCGGTCAGGTGATCGCCACGGTAGTCCTGATCGGCAGTGTCGTGCTGCTGGCGTATCGCGGCACCCAGCTCCGGCACCAGGCGGAACAGGCCACCCAGAGCAACGACGGCGTACCCAGGGACCGTCGGGGTCGGGCCGTCTGGGGATGATGGGCCGTCTGGGGATGATCACCGGCTGCAACGCCCTGATCACCGGTGGCTCGTCGGGCATCGGTGCGGCCATCGCCGAGTGCCTGGCCGCGGCCGGTTGCGCGGTGACCGTGCTCGGCCGGGACCGGACCCGGCTCGCCGCGCTCGCGCACCGTCTCGACGCTTGTGCCCTGGTGGCCGACCTGTCCACCGCCGAGGGCCTGTCGCAGGCGGTCGACGCCATGAAGGGAATCGACCTGCTGGTGAACTCGGCGGGCTGCGGGTGGGCCGGGGACCTGGCAACGATGACGCCGACGGATATCGACGCGCTGATCGCGGTGAACCTGACCGCCCCGCTGCGTCTGACCCAAGCTGCGCTGCCCGGGATGCGGGAGCGCGGGCGTGGGCACCTGGTGTTCGTCTCGTCCATCGCAGCGGTGGGTGTCGGCGGCGAAGCCGTCTACGCCGCGACGAAGGCCGGGCTGCGGACGTTCGCGGCCAGCGTCCGCCACGAGGTGGCCAGCGAGGGGATCGGCGTCACAACACTGTTACCCGGCGCGGTACGCACCCCGTTCTTCGAGCATCGTGGATTGCCCTACGACCGGCAGTTCCCCCACCCGCTCACTCCCGCCAAGGTAGCCACTGCGCTGCTCCAGGCGATCGAGCGCGGCGAGCCGGAGGTGTTTGCGCCGCGGTGGCTCACGGTGGCAGCGAGGATGCAGGGCGCGGCACCAGAGTTGTTCCACCGGCTAGCGGGGCGCTTCGGCTGAGCCGAAGCGACCTAAGCTACGGTCGGGACACCGAATCGTAGCCGGATGCCCTCGCCGCGCAGCTCCCGGCGAAACCACAGCAGTGATACCACCGCGGCGATCCCCACCAGCGTGAACGAACCCGCGGTGGTCACCATCAGGAAGTCCCCTAGCGTGGCGCGAGCGAGCACCCACAGCGTCGCCACCCCGTTGGTCAGGAACACCATCGCCCACAGCAGCGATACCCGCCGGAAGAACCGCTGGACCCGAAGGTTGCTGGTGAGCGCGACCGGAAAAGCGCAGAAGTCGTCAGCCAACCGGGCGATCAGCGGCCGGCGCAGCCCTACGGTGGCGAGCAGTCCGAATGCGATGAGGAAATTCTGCAACGTGGGCTGCAGGAAATAGAGGAACACACTGCCGGTGGCGTACCCGATGGCGGTGCGGACCACCAGCAACCCGGTGGTGAGCCACAGCACGGCGGGGATCGGCGTACGGGTCACCACCCTGCGGCCCAGCGCCGTCAACGCCCAAGCCAGCGCCGCGATCAGCCCACCGGTCAGGTTCGTCAGCGTCAGTAGCAGGTAGAACAGCCCTAGCGGGGCCAGCACCACCTCGAACAGATGCCTCGCCGCTTGGCGCAGCTGACCAGACAACTCCCCGAGATGGATGACTTGCGCTCGTGAATGCATCGCGGTGGAGAGTAGCCGGGCGGCCGATCGACCCAACAGCGGGTACCCCCAGGCCTGCTGGTCTTCAGGGCCGCAGCCGGACGCGCGTCGCATCCCACCAGCTTGCCCGCAATCCAGCCCGTTTACTCGCAGTCCCACCAGTTTGCCTCCGGTCCCGCGGGGTATCCCAACAGTGGCCAGCGGACTGCACCACAGCTCCCGAACTCCACGACAACGCTACTCACAGGACGCGAGACAGCTCTGCTGTGGAGTTCGGGGGGTGAGTGTGGTGTGCGGGTCAGAGGTCGGCGGAAACGGAGAAGGTGTGTCATCGCACGACAACCGGCGTAGCCGGCGCACCCGCGACGACTACGAGCGGGGGCTGCCCGGATACCACGACCCGACTGCGGGCTTCGCTGGGTCGTCGCCGGCCCGCAGTGCGCTGACGCTGCGCGCCGTACTAGCCAGCTTCGGGCTGGTGTTCTGCGCCGCCGGTGCGATATTTCTGATCAAGTCCGGCCTGACAGCGCTAGGCATAGCGCTGGCGGTGTTTGGTGCAATCGCGCTGGTGGACCTGAGCTGGGTGATCCATCGCAAGCGCCGCGGCGAACCGGACTGACTGAGCCCGGAAACAAGATCGCTGCTGTTTAACCCTGGGCCATGTCGTTGAAACGGCTGTAGTGCAGTTGGTGGGCAACGGTCACGGTCGTCGTTGGCCCGTTGCGATGCTTGGCCAGGATCAGATCGGCTTCACCGGCGCGGGGATCGTCACGCTCCCATGCATCGGGTCGGTGGATCAGCATCACCATATCAGCGTCCTGCTCGAGGCTCCCGGATTCGCGTAGATCAGCCAGCATCGGCTTCTTGTCGGTGCGTTGTTCGGGACCTCGGTTGAGCTGCGAGATCGTCACCACGGGGACCTCGAGTTCCTTGGCCAACAGCTTCAGGTGCCGGGAGAACTCGCTGACCTCCTGCTGGCGCGATTCGACCTTCTTGCCGGAGGTCATCAGCTGCAGGTAGTCCACGATGATCAGGCGCAGATCGTGGCGCTGCTTGAGCCGGCGCGCCTTGGCTCGGATCTCCATCATCGTCATGTTGGGCGAGTCGTCGATGAACAGCGGAGCCTCGCTGATCTCGCCCATCCGCCGGGCCAGCCGGGTCCAGTCGTCGTCAGTCATCCGGCCGGACCGCATGTCCGATAACCGGATCTTGGCCTCGGCAGACAGCAGCCGCATCACGATCTCGGTGCGGCTCATCTCCAAGGAGAAGATCACACTGGCCATGCCGTGGGCGACTGAGCAGGACCGAGCAAGATCAAGTCCAAGCGTTGAATTGTGGGTAGGAATCATCGATTCCCCAGCCAAGTACAGATGGTCGCCGTTGTTGACCTGCACGCAGCGGACTGGAACGGACGGGACCGGCCGCACGTCGACGATGTAGCGCGCTCCTGACCGCGCCGGTGAGTATCGCCGGCGTTGCTTGTGAACCAGCCGCTTGCGCTCCAGCCGGAACACGTCCTCCTCGGTGCTGAATGTCAGCATGTAGGCCGTCGAGGAATTCTCGGTACGTCCCGCTACCTGCTTGGTGCAGATGCCGCACCGGTAGCCGAGGCTGACCACGAGCTCGCGAACATCGCTGGCGAGCCGGGTGGAGGTGACCCAGAATTGCACCGACCCGGTAGAGGTGACCGTGCCGTCGGTGTCGAGTAGACCTGCCAGCAGTGCCCGCCGTTGAGCCAGCGAGCCTCGCAGATAGACGGACGGGATGTGCTTGTTGCCCAGCACACCGAGGGTGCGCAGTCTCGCCTGGACGGTCCCGTGATGGTCGCGACAAGTCTGGCACTGACTCAGACCGCACGAAGGGTCGCCGCAGTCACCGCAGGTGGGGGCGGGCACGGGCTTAGATACGAAACGTGCTACTCCACCGCAGGACCGTCCGCAGGTTCGGACCTCACTGGTGCGGGGGCCGAATGTTGCTCCGCGCACTACACAGGAGCGCTCGCCCATCGACTCAGCTGCAGCGAGCTGCAACGTGTAGCGCATTTTGCCGCGCGGCTGCGCCCGCAATCCCTCCGCCTCGACGTGTACCGCGATTTCGGGGTCAGCACTGGTGAAGTTGGCCGCGCCGCTGGAGCCGTCACCGAGCCAGACACCGAGCGAGTAGGGCGGAATGAGCAGCTCACCGTCGGGTAGAGCCAATGGCCGGCAGTTGACCACCGAGTGATTGAGCCGCCGGTCAGCGGTGCCGCACCGGAGGGTCCCCGCGATCTCCTCAGTGGTGCGAACCTCGGCGAAGGCTCGCTGGTTACGGTAGCGGTTGTAGCCGGTTGCGGCTTGTTGCACGAAGCGGCGGGAGGCTCGGGTTTCTGTAAGCCACTGGTGCTCCCCGTCAGCCACGATGACGGTGCCGTCCGAGAACTCGACCTCGTAGCAGGGTCTTCCGCGCATTACCTCGGTCGCCGCCACCACAGTCGTCGGAGCCCCGTCCGCCCCGAGCAGCTGATTGCCCACGGCGACGTCGCCCATTGTCGTCCAGCCGGTCGGTGTAGGCAGCGGCGTGTCCAGCGCAAGCGCCTTGCCAATTCCGGGACGGGCCGCGACGATCACCATCTGACCTGGGTGTAGACCGTTGGTCACCGCGTCGAGGTCGACGAAGCCGGTCGGGACGCCGGCTGCGACGCCGCCCCGGGACGCGATCGCGTCGATCTCGTCCATGGTGGGCTGCAGCAATTCTTCCAGCGCGATGTAGTCCTCGCTCATCCGCCGCTCGGTGACCTCGTAGACCGCGGCCTGGGCGCGGTCCACCACCTCGTCGACGTCAGCGCCGTCGGCGCCGTGATAGCCCAGCTGCACGATGCGAGTGCCGGCCTCGACCAGACGTCGCAGCACCGCCTTTGCTGCGACGATCTCCGCGTAGTACCCGGCGTTGGCCGCCGTCGGCACGATCGAGATGAGGGTGTGCAGGTACGGCGCCCCGCCGATTCGGAGCAGCTCACCGCGGCGTTCCAGCTCCGCGGAGACCGTGACCGGGTCGGCCGGCTCTCCGCGCCCGTACAGATCGAGGACACAGTTGAAGACGGCCTGATGAGCGGGCCGGTAGAAGTCGTCGGTCCGTAACACCTCGACCACGTTGGCGATGGCGTCCTTGGACAGCAACATCCCGCCGAGCACTGACTGCTCGGCGGTGATGTCCTGCGGCGGCTGCCGATCGAAGGCCGGCCCGCCGTCCTGTACCCGCACGCCACGGTCATCCACCAACGCCACGCGTGGGTACCTGCCCTTCCCCCGACTGCCCGAACTTTCGGCGAACACCTGTTCTATCCCACGGCACCGACAGAGTCTGTTCGCCAGGGCCCCCGCGACCCGTTCCTTCAGGCGCTGGGCGAGGTTAGGGTCGAACAGCGACGTTCAGCAACCCCGCGAGTGCGGTGCCTGAAGACAGCCTGAAGACAGCCTGGGGACAGCCTGGGGACACCGCCCTGACGAACCGCCCACTGCGACCCGTACCGTGGTCGGTGCCTGAGGACAACCTGGGGAAGGCTGCTCGCAACCGAGCTGTTTAACCTGTTCAGAAGGCTGTGCATGGGTGTGGATAAAAGTTGTTTGCCGCGACGCGGCGTGTCACGGCCAGCGCCATCGTTGTGCGTGTCGCCCTGGCGGCACTTAGCACAGTCCGCGCCTTCGACCCACGCCGCCCGCAGGGACTTACCGGTTCGTGCGCGAGGAAGTGGTGCTCGCTGCGCGTCGTGAACTCGGCGCTACCGACGTCTCAAAGCACTCAGAACGTCGGTCCTGTCGAGTTCACGACGCTGCGCTACGGCGCTACTGCGCCGGCGCGAAGGGAGTTCAGCGGGCGGCGGTGATGATCTCGAAGGGGACGGTGACGGAGATCTCCGGGTGCAGCCGCACGGTCATCTCGTACTTGCCGGTGGATTTGATATGGCCGCCGAGGTCCACCGCACGCCTATCCAGCGAGGGACCACCGGCCGAGCGGACGGCCTCGACAACGTCGGCCGCGGTGACTGAGCCGAACAGCTTGCCACCGGAGCGGGCGGCCTTGGCGGTCACCGAAACGGTGCCCAGGCTCGAAAGCCTGCCGGCGATCTCGCGAGCGTGATCGAGATCGCGGATCTGCCGGGCTTGTTGGGCCCGACGGATCGTGGCTACCTGCTTCTCCGCACCTTTGGTCGCCGCGATGGCCAACCGTTGCGGGAGCAGGTAGTTGCGGGCATAACCGTCTTTGACTGCGACGAGATCGCCGGGTCCGCCCAGCTGTAGGACATCAGCAGTGAGGATGATCTTCACGTGGTCGCCTCTTCCCCGGTATCAGCGTGCGGTCGAGGTGTAGGGCAGCAGCGCGACCTCGCGGGCGTTCTTCACCGCTACCGCGACGTCTCGCTGATGCTGGCTGCAATTACCGGTCACCCGGCGGGCGCGGATCTTGCCCCGGTCGGAGATGTACTTCCGCAGCAGTCCGGTGTCTTTGTAGTCGATTGCGGTGTCTTTGTCCTTGCAGAAGATGCAGATCTTCTTTTTCGGCTTGCGTACTGGCGGCTTAGCCATGACTGAGATACTCCTGAGTGGGGTCGCGCCTGAAGTCGGTTATGAGTGAAAGGACGGGTCAGAACGGGGGCTCGTCGTCGAAGCCACCGGCGCCGTTGCCTGCTCCGGCCGACGCACCGGCCTGGGGAGCCGAGCTCCACGGGTCATCGGCGGGACCGCCGGAGGACCCCGAAGCGCCGTAGCCTCCGCTGCCTGAAGCCCCACCCTGACGGGTCGCCTTGTTGACCTTGGCGGTGGCGTAGCGCAACGAAGGGCCGACCTCGTCGACCTCCATCTCCATCACGGTCCGCTTCTCGCCCTCCCGGGTCTCGAAGGAGCGCTGACGCAACCGTCCGCTGACGATCACTCGCATGCCGCGGGTGAGCGACTCAGCGGTGTTCTCCGCGGCTTGCCGCCAGATGTTGCACCGCAGGAAAAGCGCCTCACCATCTTTCCACTCGCCGCTTTGGCGGTCGAAGGTGCGCGGCGTGGAGGCCACCGTGAAGTTGGCCACCGCCGCACCGGATGGGGTGAACCGCAGCTCCGGATCAGCCGTCAGGTTTCCAACCACTGTGATGATCGTGTCGCCGGCCATGTCAGCCCTTCCCCGAATCCCGCCGCAACACCTTGGTGCGCAGGATGGACTCGCTGAGCGAGAGCTGCCGGTCGAGCTCGGCCACAGCGGCGGGGCTACAGGACATGTCGACTACCGCGTAGATTCCCTCGGTGCGCTTGTCGATCTCGTAGGACAACCGGCGCTTGCCCCAGATCTCGACCTTGTCGATGCTGCCACCCTGCGTCTTCACCACACCAAGGAACTGGTCCAGCGATGGCGCCACGGTGCGCTCGTCAAGTTGTGGATCCAGGATGACCATCATCTCGTAACGACGCATGAAGACCACTCACCTCCTGTGGACTGGTCGGCCGCGGACTCTCCGCGGCAGGAGGAAGCCGGCTGAGCCGGCAATCCACGCCGGCTGAGCCGGCCAAATCGCACTACATGCCGCGCGACAACACACTGGCGCGGCAACGCTGTGCAGGATAGCAAGAGGCCGCCACGCGATCACAATCGCGTGGCGGCCTCTTGCTCAATCGCCGTAAGGCGGCCCAGTCTGGGGAGACTCCCAGTCAGCGTCGCCCGAGAACCCAGCCCCGCAGCAGTGCAGCGGTGACGCCAGCCAGCATCAGCACCGCCACCAGGATCGGAAGTGCGATCCGCTCCACACCGCTGGCAGGCAACGCTGTCGCGCGGCCAGCGGCTGCGACGTCGTTGGCCGCAGCACTTTGCTTGCCGAATGATCCCGAACCGTTGCTGACCTGTGGCGTGCCGAACAGGTCCGCCGTCAACATGCCAGCCGAGAGCCGACCGAGCGAACCCGCACCCGGGCGACCGATCTGCAACAGCTCAGCGTAGTTGTATCGGGGTAACCCACTGTTGTACCGACCAAGCGCGAATGGGAAATCGCTTGGCATCATCGGCCCGAAGAACGGACCAGCCGCTGGGGAGGCCAGCGCTGGCGCCGTCGCTGCGCTGGGTTGCGGCTGCGCCGCAGGTGCTGCTGGCGGCGCAGCAGCGGGTGCCCCCGGCACTGCAGGCGTGCCCACCAGGGGGAGCCCTCCGACCACGCCCGTCACCGGCGCGGCGGCGGGCGGGAACACCTTCGTGACGGGGTCGATGAGCCCAGCAAGCGGCTCAGCGCTGATCTTGCAGACCGGCGCCAACGGACCCATCTCCTGGCGTACGGCAGATGTGGCGTCGAACGTCTTCGACCCGGTGGCAGGCACCGAGCCGACGTCGATCACCGAAAGTCCCGCCAACCGGACGCCCACCGGTTGGCCGGGAGCGCCTCTCACCGTGTCGCCGCAGCCACCCACCAACATCGGTGCGGGAGCTGCAGCAAGAACCGCTGTAGAAGGGGAAACGTTGGAGGGTGCGGCAAGGGCCGACAGGGCCCCTCCAAAGGTGCTGGCTGCGCACAGTAACGTGGCTGCTCCGGCAACCGTGGTCACCCTCGCTCGTGCTCCCATAGGTGCCTCCGTGTCGCTCACGTGTCTCTCTGTACCCGGTTGTGCCTTCAGAGTAACGACCATAGAGGCTCTCCGTAACGATAACCAGCACTTTCAGCAGATCGTGGTTACGCTATGCACTCACCGTGCACTGGACGGATGTGTCGACAGCTCTCAAACACCCCTTCCAGGTTACAGAGACGGCCCTTATGACCCCAGTCAGCGACCAAGATCCCGCAACACCGATTACTCAGCGCAACCTCAATCCGCGCGACACCGTCTCGACATGGGGACATATCGGGGCTATTGGGTCGCTGAAACCCCGATATGTCTCCATGTCGGGGCGACCGGAAGTCTTTCGAGCGGGCCGTCGAGGACGCCGCCGTGGGGATCGTCGTCGCCGGCCATGCGGATCGGGTCATGGTCTGGCTGCCAGATAGCTCGCAGTACCAGGGCTGCTAGCAGCAGTACCGCGGCATCACGGATAAGCACGGCGCCGAGGAACGGCTCGATAGGCAAACCCCTGTGGTCCGAGCCCAGATAATAGGCCATCCGAGGGGCCCAGAGCGCAGCATCGAGGACCATCCACGCCAGCACCGGTTTCCACTGAGGGATCGCCAGCACCGCGAGCGGTACCAGCCACAACGAGTACTGCGGACTCCAGACCTTGTTGACGAGCAGGAACGCGCATATCACCAGAAAGCACAGCTGGGCCAGCCGCGGACGGCGCGGCGCGGCCATCGCGACCCACCCGATCGCCGCACAAGCCAGCACGAACAGCGTCACGCTGACCAAGTTGAGTACGTGGGGGGGCTGGCCGGGCTGCAGGACCCCATCGAAACCAGGCCAACCAGTGAAGGTGGATACCACGGTGTACAACGTGTCCGGATCGGCACCGCGCTGTCTGTTGAGCCGGAAAAACTCCGCCCAGCCGGCCGGAAACAGCAGCGCCACCGGCAGGTTAACCAGCGCCCAGGCCACCGCCGCCGCGGCGGTCGCCTGCAGCCCGACCCGCAGCCGCCCAGCACGCAGGCACAACAGCAGGATCGGACCCAGAAAAAACAGCGGGTAGAGCTTGGTGGCACCACCGAGACCGATCAGCACGCCGGCGAGCACCGGTCGGCGCCGGGCCCAGGCCAGCAAGCCGACGGTGGCCAGCGCGGTGGCCAGGGCATCGAAGTTGGTAAACGCGTGTACCACCACCAGCGGCGACAACGCGGCCAGCGCGGCATCCCACGGTCGTCGCCGGGACAGCGCCACCAGGGCCCAGACGGTCAGCAGCCACGCCGCTGTCAGCCCGACCGCGCTGATGTCGAAGTACACGATGGCCGGTGCCGAGCTAGGTAGCCAACCGGAGCTCCCGATCGCTACCCAGGTCTGGGCGGCCTTGGCGGCGACCCATTGGTAGATGCCGGTGAGCACCGGATATTCCATGTAGCGCAGCTGCTGGCCAGGCTGACCCGGATGGTCGAGCCATGAGGTGGCGTAGGGGAATCCGGCCAATCCTGGGTGGTCCAACCGCTCTGCCGCGTAGAGCGGGACGGTGTCGGAATAACACATCGCCAGGTACTGACGGCCGTCGCGCCAGTCCACCTGCAGCGTGCCAGCGCTGTCCTGGTAGGTCTGCAGACAGGGCACCTTGACCAACCAGCCCAACGCCAGAGTAATCGTCGCGAACAGCATGATCACCCGCAGCGGCGTCCAGAACCACTGCCGACCCAGCAGCGCATGCCGACCCAGCGGGCCGCCGACGATCCGGCTGGCCCGCGCCGCCACCGGATCGGTCCAGCTGGGAACTACGCGCTGGGACACCGCCGGGCCCAATCAGCCACCCTGGTCGTCCTGCCCGGTATCGGCTGGCGCCGGCGCATCACAGAACGGGAAGCACCCGTTGTGCTGGGGTCGGGTCGGCTTGGTCGAAGGCTCGGTCAGTATCGGCCCGAAGCCGTCGACGGTCGGATCGGGCGTTGCCGACGGCATGGTGTCGCGCGGCTTGCGGGTGGGCTGCGGGTTCACCGGCTTCTCGACCGGTGGTGGCGGCGCGGCCGGACCGATCAGCTTGAACGGGGCGAAGACCTCCATCGGGGCGCCCGTCAGGTACGAATTCATGAACCGCTGCCAGATCGCGCCCGGCACGCCGCGGCCGAATACGTCACCACCGGTGGCGGTCTTCAGCGCAGTGTTGGCCGGGTCGCCCACCCAGACGGCGGTGGATATCGAGGGGGTATACCCGACCGTCCAGGCCGCGGAGTTGTGACCGGTGTCGCCAAGCTGGTGGGTGCCGGTCTTGGCGGCCACCTCACGGCCACCGGCCAGCGGGATCTGTGAGCTGCGCGCGACGTCGGTCATCGTCGCGGTGACATTGCGGGCCAGCTGCGTGTTGCGCTCGAGGTCGGCCCGGTCGAAGGCGGGTTGTGGCTTGTCTAGGTGCTGGTACTCGACGGTGCCCCGGCTGTTGGCGTACTGGCGGACGAAGAACGGCTCGCGGCGCATCCCGTCGGCGGCGAAGGTCGCATACGCACTGGCCATGTCGATCGTGTGCACCGGATACTGGCCGAGCGTGATACCGAGCGCAGGTGCCCCGCTGTCCGATTCGGCCATGGACGGTTTGCCATTGATCTCGGTGGGGATCCCGGCCTGGATCGCGGCGTCGCGGATCGCCGTGGGACCCACGTCCTGAGCCAGCCGCACGAACGCGGTATTGACCGACTTGGTCATGGCATCGTGCAGGGTCAGCTCGGGGTAGTTGAGACTCTCCGAGTTGGCGTAGGAGGTACCGTCGACCACCACTGGAGACTCGCCGGAGTAGCGCGAGTTCATCCCGATGTCGCGCTCCAGCGCGGCCATCATGGTGAAGGGTTTGAACGCCGATCCCGGACTCCACGCCGGGCCGCCGGCCAGGTCGAAGCCATCACCCGCCGATCCACCGTAGTAGGCGATCACCCCGCCGGTACGCGGATCGATCGCGACCAGTGAGGAGTGCAGGTTGTTCGGCTGTGCGCGCAGCTCGGTGAGCACGGCGTCGCGGGCCTGCTGCTGGGCCCTGGGATCGATCGTGGTGGTGATCCGGCCACCGTTGACGGCCAGCTGGTCACGAGTGATGCCCTGCTTGTCCAGCTCGTCCATCACCCGGTCGACGATGTGCGCGCGGTCGTCAGTCGGCGCTCCCGGGGCCTGACTCGGCGGCAAGGTCGTCGGGTACAGCCCCACAGTCCGATCGGTCGGCGACAGCCAGCCCTGCTCGACCATGCCGTTGAGCACGAAGTTCCACCGCGCTTGGGCCTGCGCCAGGTTCTTGGCCGGGTCCAACCGCGACGGAGACCGGATCGCGCCGGCCAGCACCGCGGCCTCGGAGACGGTCAGATTCTGCACGTTCTTGCCGAAGTACGCCTGGCTGGCGGCCTGGATGCCGTAGGCCCCGCGACCGAAGTAGATCGTGTTGAGGTAGTCCTCCAGGATCCGATCCTTGGACTCCTGCTTGGTCAGCTTGGCCGCGACGATCACCTCGCGGAATTTCCGGAAGATGCTGTACTCGTCGTGGCCGGTGGCCACCTTGATGTACTGCTGAGTGATCGTGGAGCCACCACCGACGCCGCCAGTGAGCTGGTCCCACGTCGCCCGGGCGATGCCGGTGATGTCGAATCCGGGATTGGATCGGAAACTGCGGTCCTCAGCGGCCAGAACCGCGTTCTGCACCCGCATCGGCACCTGCGCGAGACTGACCGGTATCCGATTGCCTTGCTCAGGCACATAGCGGCCGATCTCGGTGGTCCCGTCGCTGGCCATGATCGTGGTGACCTGCTTGCGCTGCGCCGCCAGCGCCGCCGGGGAAGGCACGCTGAGGAACAGCCAACCGGCGAAAAAGGCCAGCACCGGCGTCAGAATCGCCAGCAGCAGGCCGGCGAGAACGAACTTACGCGCCCGCAGCCAGCGAGTACGCCAAGCCGGCTGCCCCGCCCGATTCGACGGCGGCAAGTCGCTGTTGTCGTACCGATAGCTATACCCGCCGCCAACCGGCCGTTGGGCAGCTGGCGCCGCTGGGTGGGTGAGCAGCTCGGGCTCGCCCTGGGGGAGCGGCGGTGTCCGCCTGATTGCCGGCTCGGCCGGCGTTCGCCTGGTTGGTCGACCGCTGTCATCTCGCTGGTCGGTCACGCGTTGTCCTCACAGACTGGTACTAGGATCCCGAGGGTTCGAGCCGGGACCGCGTTGGCGGGGATAACCCCAGCCCAGACGGCTTACTCCGCTGCGGTCCGCCGGCGGGACCGCCTACTCACACCGCTGGTTCCCAGGACGTATGACTGCACGAGGTGGTTCCAGCTGCACGTCCGGCAGACCTCGACGACGTAGACACTGAATTCCTCGTGAAGCGTCGCCATCCGGCTCAGCTCGTCGGCGGTCCTAGCCGATCCAGCGGCCTGCTTGAGGCCGTCACCGTACACCCACGAAACCAGCGTCAAAGACTCCTTACGGCACAGCGGGCAGGTGACCGAGCTGGGCTCGCCATGGAATTTCGCCGCCCGCAGCAGGTAGGGAGTCGCGTCGCAGACCTCGGTGAGCCCGACCCGGCCGGCGTAGACCTCTGCCAGCAGCGCACGCCGCTGCAAGGCGTAGTCCACCACTTGCCGTTGGGTCCGCACGCACCACAGCGTACGCAACTGTCGCGTGATCATCGCTGGGGCGTTCGGGCGGTAGGAGGACGCTCAAGATGTCAGGTGATGTATCGACGCGATATAGTGCAGCTATACATCGGGTATCTGGTAGGAGGTGCCGCATGCTGGAGCTAGCGGTGCTCGGGGTCCTACACGACGCTCCGATGCACGGCTATGAGCTGCGCAAACGCCTCACTGGCCTACTCGGGGCGTTTCGCGCCTGCTCGTATGGGTCGCTGTACCCCACGCTACGCCGGTTGCAGCGCTCCGGCTTCATCGTCGAGGACAACGAGGCCGCCGCCGACCTGCGGGCCAGCCGGGGAACGGGTTGGGCCAGCCGAGCGCGGCGGGTGTACCGGCTCACCGCCGACGGCAAGGAGCGCTTCGCCACCTTGCTCGCCGACGCAGGCCCGCAGACGTGGGAGGACAACGGGTTCGACGTGCACCTGGCGTTCTTCTCGCGGACGCCCGCCGAAGTCAGGATGCGCATCCTGGAGGGCCGGCGCCGCCGAGTGGAGGAACGTCGCGAAGGTCTGCGCGCCGCGCTGGCCCGGACCGGCGACCAGATCGACCGCTACACCGTGGAACTGCACCGAATGGGCCTGGAGACCAGTGAGCGCGAGGTGCGCTGGCTCAATGAGCTGATCGCCCATGAAAAAGCCAACCCAGTCGCATCACATCATGACACCGAAAGGGCGGACCATGACTGAAGGCCGCGACGCCGGTCCCGGTATCCGGGTCGCCATTGTGGGCGTCGGCAACTGCGCTGCATCCCTGCTGCAGGGCGTGCACTACTACCGCGACGCCGATCCCACAACTCGAGTGCCCGGGCTGATGCATGTGCAGTTCGGCGATTACCACGTCGGTGACCTGGAGTTCGTCGCCGCCTTCGACGTCGACGCCAAGAAGGTCGGGCGCGACCTGTCCGAGGCCATCGTCGCGAGCGAGAACAACACCATCTCGATCTGCGACGTGCCCCCACTGGACGTCACCGTGGCGCGCGGGCACACGATGGATGGGCTGGGCGAGTACTACCGGGACATCATCACCGAGTCCGACGAGGAGCCGGTGGACGTGGTTGCCGCGCTGCGCGCGTCCGGCGCCGACGTGCTGGTGTCGTACCTGCCGGTGGGCTCCGAGGACGCGGACCGGTTCTATGCCCAGTGCGCGCTGGATGCCGGCATCGCCTTTGTCAATGCCCTTCCGGTGTTCATCGCCTCCGATCCGGAGTGGGCCGCCAAATTCACCCGCGCCGGGTTGCCGATCATCGGAGACGACATCAAGTCGCAGGTCGGCGCGACGATCACGCACCGGGTCCTGGCCAAGCTGTTCGAAGACCGTGGCGTGGAGCTGGTGCGCACCTATCAGCTCAACTTCGGCGGCAACATGGACTTCATGAACATGCTGGAACGCAAACGGCTGCTGTCGAAAAAAATCTCCAAGACGCAGTCGGTGACCTCCCAGGTGCCGCACGAGATGGAGAAGGCGGCGGTGCATATCGGACCGTCGGATCACGTGCCGTGGCTTGACGACCGCAAGTGGGCCTACGTGCGGCTGGAAGGCCGGGCCTTCGGCGATGTGCCGCTGAGCATGGAATACAAGCTCGAAGTCTGGGACTCACCCAACTCCGCCGGCGTGATCATCGACGCGATCCGCGCGGCGAAAATCGCGCTGGACCGGGGTATCGGCGGCCCGATCACCTCGGCGTCAGCGTATTT
>DASUII010000104.1:0-7771 GCA_036279835.1 Pseudonocardiaceae bacterium | reverse complement strand
AGCGACCGTGCTCGCGATCGTCGATAACGAAGCAGCCGGGCCCACCGGAGCTGTCCATGGTGCAACAGCAGCGGGCACAGCAGACATACGTCATCGTCGGCGCCAGCCTCGCCGCGGCGAAAGCGGCCCAGACCCTGCGTGAGGAGGGCTTCACCGCCACCGCTTGTCCGACCCCGCAGTGCCGCTGCGAGACTCGGTCGGGTGCAACGCAGGCTAACGCGGCTGACGACGCCGCTCGTGCTGGCGGTCGCGCTGCTCGGCGCAGCCGGTTGTTCCAGCGAAAGCGCCCAGCGCCAAGCCGGGCAAACCTTCTTGGCCGCCTGGGCGAAAGGCGATATCCCGGCCGCGGCCAAGGCCACCGACGACCCGGTGGCCGCGGAGCACGTGTTGCACGCCACCGCGCAGGCGCTGGACTCGACGGCCGCCGAATTGACCCCCGGGGCGCTGACCACCACCAAGGACGCGACGACGATGGCATTCGCCGCGTCGTGGACCCTGGCCGGCCTGCCCGCGCCATGGCGGTACCAGGGCAAGCTCGCTATCGCCAAGGGCAGCGACGGCCAGTGGCGGGTGCACTGGCAGCCCCAGGACCTACACCCCCAGCTCGGCACCGCCGACACCCTGGTGGTGAACCGAACGCTGCCGCAGCGGGCGCCGATCCTGGATGACGCGGGCCAACCGCTGGTCACCGAACGTGACACCGTCACCGTCGGGGTGGAGCCGAAGCTGGTGACCAACCTCGACGATCTGGCCGGCACGCTCGCCTCGGCCCTGCACATCAACGCAACCGAGGTGATCAGCGCCGTCGAGCAGGCCAAGCCGACCGACTTCGTGCCGGTGGTCACCCTGCGCGAGGCCGACTACCGCGCCGTCCAAGCCAAGATCCACGACCTCCCGGGCACGGTGTTCCGGACCGGAACCCAGCTCATCGGGCCGAGCCGGCACTTCGCTCAACCGCTGCTCGGGCAGGTCGGCAAACCCAGCGCCGAGGCGCTGCACCAGGCCGGCCCCGGGTATCTCCCCACCGATCAGATCGGTCTGTCCGGGCTGCAGCAGGTGTTCAACGGCCAGCTCGCCGGCGCCGCCAGCGCCACCATCGAGATCCACGACGCCCAGGGCAACACGGTGGCCCAGGTCGGCCAGTTCGCCGGCCATCCCGGCTCCCCGCTGAAAACCACGCTCGACATCCGGGTGCAACAGGCCGCTGAAACCGCGCTGTCCGGGGTGGGGCTGCATGCCGCGATCGTGGCAGTTCGCCCGTCCACCGGGGAGATTCTTGCCGTCGCCAACAGCGACAGCGCGCCTTTCGACATCGCGCTGGCCGGCCAGTACCCGCCCGGCTCCACCTTCAAGATCGTCACTGCCACCGCCGTGCTGAGTAGCGGGGTGGCGCAGCCGAACAGTCCGGTGCCCTGTCCGGGCACGGTCACTATCGATGGCCGCACCATTCCCAATGAGAACGCCTTCAACCTGGGCACGGTCAGCTTGACCGATGCCTTCGCGCACTCCTGCAACACCAGCTTCGCGCTGCTGTCGCAGAAGTTGCCGCCCGGTGCGCTCGACCAGGTCGCCGCCGAGTACGGCTTCGAAGCCGGTTGGCAACTGCCGGTCAACTCCTTCAGCGGCTCCTATACCCCCGCCAAGGACGCGGCGGGACAGGCGGCGAATGCCTTCGGCCAGGGCACCGACCTCGTCAGCCCGCTGTCCGAAGCCCTGATGGCGGCCACCGTGGCGCACGGATCCATCCCTGCACCGATGCTCGTCGCCGGGCAGCCCGCCACCGCGAAGCAGCCACCGCCGAGCCCACCGGCAGCGGTGCTGGCATCGCTGTCTGACTTCATGCGTGCTGTAGTCACCCGCGGTACGGCGACGAATCTGGCCGGCGTGCCCGGCGGAGCGGTGTTCGGCAAGACCGGTACCGCCGAGCACGGCAACACCGCACCGCCCCAGGCCGACTCCTGGTTCACCGGCTACCAGGGCGACCTGGCCTTCGCCGTGCTCGTCGAGAACGGGCAGACCAGTGGGGTGCCCGCCAACCCCCTCGCGCAGAAGTTCCTCACCGCGCTGCACGCGACGTCCTGACCCGCCGGGTAACCACCGCGTTGCCGCGTCAGTCGGCCGCCACCATGCGCCGGCGGACCACCTCGCCGGGAAGCCGGCAGGTGTACGCCAGGATCATCACGACGGCTGTGAGCGCGGCGCACAGCCCGACCCCGACGCCGAAGGCCGTCACGCCGAGATTGCCCGCCCCCTTCGACACCGCTGGGTAGGGGCCGAGGTAGCTGATGACGGCCAGACCGGCGAACCAGACCAGCAGCCACCAACCGTGGCGCAGATCCAGTGCCGGCGTGGTGCGTTTCGCAAAGGTCTGCTGTGCCATAAGCAGGACGAAGCCGAGCAGGATGGCCGCGAACATCTTCCAGTTGGTATCCCACCCAGTCCAGTAGACGATCAGGTTCGACGACAACAGCGCCAGGAATGCGATCACCCATGCGCCTTTGAGGCGAAACGGGCGAGCAGTATCGGGCAGCTGCTTGCGCATGGCGATCAGCACCAGCGGTCCCATGCCGAAGGACAGCACCGTGGTGTTGGTGACGAACTCGACGAGCTGCTGCCAGCCGGGAAAAGGCAGGAAGAACAGGCAACCGATCACGAATGCCAGCAGCAGGCTCAGCCACGGGACCCCGTTGCTGTTCACCTTGGCCAAGGCCGCCGGGGCGTTGCGGTTTCGGCCCATCCCGTAGGACAGTCGCGCGCTGACCCCGGTGTAGATCAGGCCGGTGTCGCCGGGGGAGATGATCGCGTCGACGTAGAGCAGGACGGCGAGCCAGCCGATGCCGAGCACGGTGGCGGTCGCGGCGAGTGGACCGAAGCTGCCCGAGGCAGTCGCGCTGGTGCCGGGAATGATGTGGTTACCGAGCGAGGCCCACCCGCCCGCGGCGATCGACTGCGACGGGACCGCGCCGATGAAGACGAACTGCAGCGCGATGTAGATGATCCCGCACAGCACCACCGAGCCCACCACCGTCAGCGGAATGTTGCGACCCGGGTTGCTCGTCTCGCCGGCGAGCTCGATGCCCTGGCGGAAGCCGAAGAACGCGAACGCGATCGACGCCGTGGGAATCGCCTCGAAGACCCCCTGGAGCCCGAACGGTGTGAAGCCGCCGAAGCCAGTGAAGTGAGTGCTGTCGAACGAGACGACGAAGAACACGATCACCACCAGGGCGATGACCGCCAGCTTCCACCAGACCAGCACGTTGTTGATCCGGGCGAACCACCGGACACCTAGGAAGTTGATCACAGTGAAGACCGCCATCAGGGCGATCGCCACACCGAGGCCCGGGTTGGTCAGCACCGGCGTGCCGTTGGCCTGCACCTGCAACCATGGCAGGTAGTTCGTGGCGTACTGGGTCACCGCCTGCACCTCGACCGGGGCCACCGATACCGTCGCCAACCAGGTGATCCAGCCCATCGTGAAACTGGTGAACGAGCCGAAAGCGTAGTGCGGGTAGCGGGCCAGGCCACCGGACCGCGGGAACATCACCCCGACCTCGGCGTAGGTGAGCCCGATCAGAACGAACATCACGGTGCCGATCAGCCACGAGAAGATAGCGGCGGGCCCGGCGATCTGCGACGCCTTCAGAGCGCCGAACAGCCAGCCGGATCCGATGATCGAGCCGACCGCGGTGAACAGCAGCCCGATCGTGCCGAAGTCTTTTTTCAGCAGCCTGTCATCGCCGGAGTCAGCGATACTCGGAAGCCCTACGGCGTCGACCGCCATGGCGGACTCCTCACTGTCGGCTGCTCGGGGCGTCGCCGAGGAATGCTAGTCCCCGGTACGGGGCATCGTGACATGATCCATCAGGGATCCGATAGAGCGCCGCAGGAGGACAGCATGGACACGCCAGACCTCAAACCCCGCAGCCGCGACGTCACCGATGGCATCGAGCGCGCCGCGGCCCGGGGCATGTTGCGCGCCATCGGCATGCGCGCCGACGATTTCAGCAAGCCGCAGATCGGTATCGCCTCGTCGTGGAACGAGATCACCCCGTGCAACCTGTCCCTGGCTCGGCTGGCCGAGGCCAGCAAGGAGGGCGTGCACGCCGCCGGGGGTTACCCGATGGAGTTCGGCACGATCTCCGTCTCCGACGGCATCTCCATGGGCCACGTCGGGATGCACTACTCGCTGGTCTCCCGCGAGATCATCGCCGACTCGGTGGAGTGCGTGATGGAGGCCGAGCGGCTGGACGGGACCGTGCTGCTGGCCGGTTGCGACAAAAGCCTGCCCGGGATGCTGATGGCCGCCGCGCGGCTCGACGTGGCGGCGGTGTTCCTCTACGCGGGCACGGCCCTACCCGGCCGGGTAGGGGACCGGGAGGTCAACATCGTCGACGCCTTCGAGGCGGTGGGTGCCTGCGCGCGCGGTCTGATCAGCCGCGCGGACGTCGATGCGATCGAGCGGGCATTCTGCCCCGGTGAGGGCGCCTGCGCCGGCATGTTCACCGCCAACACGATGGCCTGCGCGGCCGAGGCGCTAGGCATGTCGCTACCCGGCTCGGCCAGCCCGCCCGCGGTGGATCGCCGTCGCGACGGATACGCCCGAGCCAGCGGCAGCGCGGTGGTGGAGCTCATCAAACGTGGGATCACCGCTCGGCAGATCCTCACCCGCGAGGCGTTCGAGAACGCGATCGCGGTGGTGATGGCTTTCGGCGGCTCGACCAACGCGGTGCTGCACCTGCTCGCCATCGCCCACGAGGCCGGGGTCCCGCTGGAGCTGGACGACTTCAACCGGGTGGGAGACAAGGTGCCGCACCTCGCCGACGTCAAACCCTTCGGTGCGCACGTGATGGCCTCGGTGGACCACGTCGGCGGTGTGCCGGTGGTGATGAAGGCACTGCTGGACGCGGGGCTGCTGCACGGTGACTGCCTCACCGTCACCGGGCGCACCGTCGCCGAGAATCTCACCGAGCTGGATCCGCCCGACCTGGATGGCAAGATCCTGCACCGCCTCGCCGACCCGATCCACCCCACCGGCGGCATCACCATCCTGCGCGGCTCGCTGGCTCCTGATGGTGCGGTGGTGAAGACCGCCGGGTTGGACTCGACCCGCTTCGAGGGCACAGCGCGGGTTTTCGACGGCGAGCAGGCCGCGATGGACGCCGTCGGTGACCTGCAGCCCGGTGACGTGGTGGTGATCCGGTACGAGGGGCCGCAGGGTGGGCCGGGGATGCGCGAAATGCTCGCGGTCACCGGTGCGATCAAGGGCGCCGGGCTGGGCAAGGACGTCCTGCTGCTCACCGATGGACGCTTCTCCGGCGGCACCACCGGCCTGAGCATCGCGCACGTGGCTCCGGAGGCAGCGCACGGCGGCCCGATCGCGCTGGTTCGCGACGGTGATCCGATCGTGCTGGACGTGGACCGACGCGAGCTGAACCTGCAGGTCGACGCCGACGAACTGGCCCGGCGCCGGCAGGAGTGGAAGGCCCCCCAGCGGGTGCTGCGCGGCGTGCTGGCCAAATACGCCCGGCTCGTCGGCTCCGCCGCGGAAGGCGCCGTTTGTGGATAACTCGTGAGTGGGAAACAGTGTCATGACACTGTTTCCCACTCACGAGCTCGGGTGAGGTCAACGGCTCGTTCTACTCGCTGCAGCGGCCGTCGAGCTACCAGTCGTGGGCGGCCCAGACACCTGAGGACTTTGGTTTCGCGGTCAAGGGCGGCCGGTTCATCACGCATATGAAAAAGCTGCGTGACGTCCACACGCCGTTGGCGAATTTCTTCGCCTCCGGGGTGCTCGCGTTGGGCGCCAAGCTCGGCCCGTTGCTGTGGCAGTTACCGCCCAGTCTGCCGTTCGACGCCGCGCGGCTCGCCGGGTTTTTCGACCTACCGCCGCGCAGCACCGCGGCGGCTGCGGCGATCGCGCAGCAGCACGACGAGCGGCTCAAGGGCCGCGCCTGGACCAGAACCGACGTCGTCCGGCCGCTGCGTCACGCGCTGGAGGTGCGCCACCCCAGCTACCGCAACCCGGCCGCCGATCGAGCTGCTCCGCGCGCACGGCGTCGCCCTAGTGGTAGCTGACACCGCCGGTACCTGGCCCTACCTTGAGGACGTCACCGCGGACTTCGTCTACGTCCGGCTGCACGGCGACTCCGAGCTTTACGTCAGCGGCTACACCGACGAGGTGCTGGAGGTCTGGGCACAGCGGATCCGTGGCTGGCAAGCTGGTGAGAGTCCGCGCACCGATCACACGATTGCGGCGTCTGCGCCGGTGGACCCGCGGGAGGTATTCGTCTATTTCGACAACGACGCCAAGGTCTACGCTCCGGCCAACGCGAGCTCGCTGGCTATGCGACTGGGTCCGGACGCGGGTCCATGAAATGGGCATCAGCGCACCGAGTAAGCACGCGATCGCGATGACCGCAGTGAGCGGCATCGCGGCGAGAAGACCGATGCCGCAGTCGAGCGCAGCTGGCGAGTGTGAGCCGCAGGGGGTAGCCCTCCGGGCGTCGCTGCGTTTCGGCGATCAGCAGGGAATCGGGGACATGCTTGACGCCGGTCTCGGTGACCCACTCGTCCGGTCGGATCGATTTCGGGAGGGCACACCATTGCGCACGAAGCTCCGGCGATCGTCGGGTTCCGCGCGCAGCGGTGTTCGGCCTCAGTGCGCGATCGTTGTTGCGCAGATTCGATGACCACCGAGACGCTGACCGTCGCCGAGGCGAGGACCCGACGCGAGGTGAACAGCGCGCGGGATTCGTCCGGGACTCCGCCATACCAGCGATCATGCGGCTACGGCGGCCCCCGATGCCAGAAACTCGGGGACTGCCCCGTCGGAGAACCGGGTTCCGAGACGACGATAAGGGTGTGAGCGAGCAACCACGGGTGCGGCCGGACCCGGCGCTGGGCTTGCTGGACATCTATCACGCGGCGTTACCCCAGGTCCACGGGTACCTGCTGTCCCGCTGCCGGGACCGCACACTGGCCCAGGACCTCACCGCGGAGACCTTCCTCGCGGCGGTCACCGCGGCCCGCAAGCAGCCCACGCCGCCGATCACCACCGGCTGGCTGGTCGGAGTCGCCCGGCACAAGCTCGCCGACCACTGGCGACGGGCCGAGCGGGAGCAGCGTGGTCTGCGCCTGGTACACGCCGCCGTCGGCGAGAGCGACGACCCGTGGGATGTCGAGATCGACGCCGTGGCGGCCCATCAGGTGCTCGACGCGCTGGGCCCGCACCACCGGGCCGCGCTGACCCTGCGCTACCTCGACGGTCTGCCGGTCGCGCAGGTCGCCGAGCACCTCGGCCGCACCGTGCATGCCACCGAGGCTCTTCTGGTTCGCGCCCGCGCCGCGTTCCGGGTGGTCTATCGGGCGGCCGATGAGGACCGGGAGGCGCTGCGATGACCGATCCGCGCTCCGATCCATTCTGGGCGCTGCGCCAGCCCATCACGCCGGTCGATCCCGACCCGGCGTTCGCCGCAGAGCTGCGCTCCCGGCTGGAGGCCGCCCTGCTTGCTCCGGAAGGAACACCGATGACCACTGCCGTCGAGACGCAGCACACCCTGGGTAGCTACATCGCCGTCAATGACGCTCGGAGTGCGCTGGATTTCTATCAGCGCGCCTTCGGCGCCCGACGCCGCGGTGAACCGATCGTGATGGCGGACGGCCGGATCGGGCACGCCGAGCTGGCCATCGGTGATTCGGTGCTCATGCTGGCCGACGAGTACGCCGAGATCGGTCTGCTGTCACCGCGGACCCGCGGCGGTCCCAGTCAATC
>DASUII010000103.1:0-23051 GCA_036279835.1 Pseudonocardiaceae bacterium | reverse complement strand
CGGCCGACTTTGGCTGCCGTGCTGGGGTTTTGGGTCAGTGCATAGTCGTAAAGCGCGATCGGGATCGCGAAAGAGTAGGTCGGGTAGGCGTGAATCGAGCCGATGATGGCGTCGACGGTGAGATCGTTGTTCATCGCCAGGGTCAGCTCGTTGATCATCTCGCCAGCACACTGCCCGGCGATGTGGGCTCCGATGAATCGGCGTTTGTTGTCGATGAGGAACTTCATCAGCCCGACGGGTTCGGCGTCGGTCACCGCACGCTCGTTGTGGCTGTAGGGAAAGCGGATGACCTCGCAGGTGCCGCCGGCCGCGCGAATCTCGGCTTCGGTCTTGCCCACGTGGGCGATCTCCGGGTCGGTGAAGGTCACCCAGGGCAGGTGGCCGGAGGAGAAGGCCGCCTTGATCGGGACGAAGATGTTGCGGACCGCGTGGGCGGCCTGGTGGCCGGCGTAGTGCGTGAACGCCGGCCCGCCGGTCACGTCACCGACGGCGTAGATGTGTGAGCGGCTGGTCTGCAGCCGGTCGTTGATGGCGATACCCCGGCCGTTGGTGGCCACTCCGGCGGCCTCGAGCCTGAGCGTTTCCACATTGGGCACCCGCCCGATCGCGCAGAGGATCGCGTCCACCCGCAGCTCGGCAGCGCCGAGGGTGAGCACGATGTCTGCGCCCTCGCGCCGCGCGGCGGTGGGCTGAGTACCGAGCCGTACGTCGATGCGCTCGTGGGCGAACTGACCCTCCAGCGCCTCGATCATGTCGGCGTCGTCGCGGGGGATCAGGTGCGGTCCGCGTTGCACCACCGTCACCGTGGAGCCCAACCGGTGCAACGCCTGGGCGAGCTCCACGCCGATCGGACCGCCACCGATCACCGCGAGCCGGTCCGGGAGGTCGCTGAGGTCGAAGACGTCCTCGTTGGTGAGGTAGCCGACCTCGGCCAGCCCTTCGACGTCCGGTACGGCTGGGCGGCTGCCCGAGGCGATCAGAATGAACTTCGCGGTGATTTTCCGGGCTCCCACCCGCAGTGTGTGGGGGTCGTGGAAGGTGGCGCCACCGAGCAGCACATCGACGCCGAGCTTGCCCAGCACCTCGGCGTCATCGAGCTTGCCGATCTCGGTGACGGCGTGGTGCACCCGAGCGTTAACCGCGGCGAGACCGTGCGGCAGGTGCTGCGCGGACAGCCCCCAGCGCTGCGCGGTGGCGGCTTCGTGGGCCACCCGGGACGCCTTGATCAACGCTTTGCTCGGCACACAGCCGTAGTTCAGACAATCCCCACCCAGCCGGTCCTTGTCGATCAGCGCGACTCGCTTGGCGAAGAACCGGGCGAGCCGGGCGGCGGTCAGCCCGGCTGATCCCGCGCCGATGATCGCCAGGTCATAGTCGAAGGACGGCATGCTGTTCCCCCGATCAGCCAGGTTGGTCGTCGTGCGCAGCAGCGCTTCGCGGGGTTGCTGGTCCTTCGCCGACCGCCAACTTGGCTGCCTGCAGCAGGTGCGCGGGGCGGACCCGGTCGTCGGGTGTGCGCGGCAACCAGCGGCGCACCACAACTCCGTCGCACAGCAGCGCATCGCCACCCATTTGCCGGGTGTCTTCTACCGGCCTCGGAAGGTGGTGCCCGCGTGCTGCGGCGACCGCGTACCGGGCCATGGTTCCCGGCGAATAGACCTGCCAGAGCCTGGCTCGTCGCATCCCGAGCAACCCATAGAGCCGGCGTTTCTCGTCGACCAGGAATGGGCCCGGCCAGCCGAGGTGGTCGGCGAGCGCGGCGAGTGCGGCCGGCGGGCTGAACCCGCAGGCGATAAGGCCGATCGGGCAGCCGGCGGCGAGGTCACGCACCTGCACGAGGTGCTGCTGGCAGGGCAGTCAAAACCGGTGCCGGATCGCGGTGAGCAGGTACGTTCCCGGCAACGCCCCAAGATCCACGGATCGCCCGGTGCGCGCATCGGGCAGCACAATGCCCTGCAGCGAAACGGGATGGCCGGTCTCACGAGGCACGGACGTCTGCGATGTTGACGATAGGTAGCAACTTGCGTAGCTCGACGTTCTCCACCGGGTCGAGCACGCTGTGCTGCACACAGGCGGGAACGAGCTCACCGGTTTCCGGGTGCGCCATCGCATAGTGGCACGACGCCAGCCGCTCCTGGGTGGCGAGGATCCGTGGATCGGATGCAGTCTCGCCGCGTTGCATCAACTCCCACGCCGGCGCGACATCTGCGGCGTCCATGAACTGGTGCACCACGAACGAGACTGGTCGCACGCCGTGCCGCAGCAGCGCCGGCACTCCGCCGACGCGCCGCATCAGGCGGGCGATCCACTGGGTCGCGAGCTTGAGGATGACCGGGTGGCGCACGACCGTGCGCACGAGTTTGCCGAGCAGGTCTGGCAGCTCCACCCCGGCGAAGTTCACCTCACCGAAGTAGCGGAAGAAGGCTTCCCTGGCGTCGAGGTCACGCGGGTCGTCGCCGGACAAAAACGGGTGCCACCGCGGGCCGACGTAGAACCCGTAGGCCGCCCGATTGCATCGCAGATCGCCGTGTTGAATCACGGTGTAGTCCAGCGTCGTGCCCGCGCCCTTTTCGATCTCCCGCCAGACTTGGTCCATCCCGACCTGCTCGTAGTTCTCGTGCCAGCGGCGGTCATCGCCAATGAACGCCGCCGGCTGGAAGGAGAACATCCCGAACCCCATCGCGTGGCAGTCCCGCACCAAGTCCGCGACCTGGCCGAGATTCGCCGGGGTGACCGTCATGTTGTGCGCCAGGAAAGAACGCACGCCATGCTTGGCGCGCAAGCTCTTGAACATGTCCACGAAGCGCTGCCGGTAGGGATTGAGCTCGCGCTCACTACCTGGTCGCGGGATGCCGCGCCGGCCGAACATGAACATGTCGAAATGCCCGGCGAACGACAGCCGCCGCAGCCGCGGTCGGCCCTGCTCGTCTAAGGCGAGCCGTTCCAGATAGTCGGGGTCGAAGTCGCCGTGGGACATGCTCATCGGCTCGCGGCCGTAGCGGCGCATCGTCAACAGTGTCGCCGCGTGGTCGTCCGGGCTGAGCAGCGTCACCTCCCCGCCGATCAGCTGCGCGTGCGCACGAGGCCCCCGCAGCCGCCGCAGCAGCGCCATCTGCTTGTCGACCTCGGCGAGGGTGTGCGCCCCGTCCACACGAACCCGGTTCGCATCACGGGAGTGATAGCACGGTGTGCAGGCCAGGTTGCATTTAGGGAATACGCCGTGGGTGCCCTCGCAGCCCACTGCGTGCCTGCCGAGGAACTGGCCTGGAGTCTTGACATGCTCGGGAAGCTCCGCCCACCGGCGCTGCAGCACCGATGCGTACTCCGGATCTACCGGTCGGGTCCGGCGTTCGATCCGTCGTAAGGCTGCCAGCATGCCCATGTGCACCACGCTCCTCGCGCGAAACGCTACTCGTGAGTGCGTAACAGTGTTCTGACACTGTTACGCACTCACGAGTTCGCTGATCGGGTCGAACCGGTTCAACGACCGGGTGAGAACACCTGCCTAGAGTGCCGCAGCGGCGCCGAAGAGAGGGTGTGTCGATGACGAGGCTGGCCCTATGACGAAGTTGGCGCTGTGCGGTGGGACCTACTCCAATCCGTACGCGCTGCGGGCCTTCGTGCGCGACGCGGGAGCTCGCGGTGCCGACCGGCTGTGGTGCCTGGGTGACTTCGGCGCCTACGGGGCTGAGCCGGAGGCGATCTGGCCGTTGCTGGTCGACAACGGCATCGAATGCATCGCCGGCAACTACGAGCTCGCCATCGGTCGAGGTGATCCCGACTGCGGCTGCGGATACGCCGACGACGACGACAACGCGTTCGCCGCGATCGCCTACGACTACACGCTGCGGCACACCTCCGCGCAGTTCGCGGCTTGGATGCGGACCCTGCCCACCGAGCACCGGGAGTCCATCGACGGGCTGGACCTGCACCTCGTACACGGTTCTCCGCTGGCCGTCAACGACTTCTGGTGGGAGTCGCTGCCCGACCACGCGCACCGGATGCGGATCGAGGCATCCGGCGCCGACGTGATCTGCTGCACGCACTCCGGGCTGCCGTGGGTCAAGCGCGTGCAGGACACCCTGGTGGTCAACGTCGGGGTGCTCGGTCGGCCGGCCAACGACGGCGGTCACCACGTCTGGTACGCGCTGCTCGACATCGTCGACGGCCACGCCACCGCGGAGCTGGTGTCACTGGACTACGACTGGCCGGCGCACGCCGCCTCGATGCGCATCGCCGGGTTGCCGGAGGCGTTCACCCAGGCCGTGGAGACCGGATGGTGGACGACCTGCCTAGAGATCGTGCCGCCGGCGGAACGTTCCCGGGGGCGCTTCCAGCTCTACAAGTCGGCGATGCCGCCCTTCGCCGGCGAACAGGTGTCTTGGGGCGCCGCACCGGAGATCTCGGACGACGGTCTCCCGGTGCTGCCGCTGTTCGGCTCCGCGCTGTTCCCGCCAAGGCTGTGGATGTACACCAACTTCCACTGCAACCTGGCCTGCAGCTACTGCTCGGTGGCCTCCTCACCGCTGGCCCGCCGCCGGGCACTGGGCCTGACGAGGTTCCGCGAGTTGGTCGACGAGGCAGTCACGGAGGGCTTCACCGAGCTCTACGTCACCGGGGGTGAACCGTTCCTCGAACGCGACCTCGTCGAGATGCTGCTCTACGCCACCGAGGCGCTCTACGTCGTGTGCTTGACCAACGCCATGCTCTATCAGGGTTGGCGACGCACCCAGCTGGAGCGGCTGGCGGGCAGGAAGCGGCTGATCCTGCAGACCTCCCTGGACGGCGCGCAGCCCCGATTCCATGACGCCAACCGTGGACCGGGCGCCTGGGCCAAGGCGATGGAGGGGCTGGATCTGGCACTGTCGTTGAGTCTGCCGGTGCGGGTCGGGATGACCGAGACACCACAGAACTCCGCCGAGATCGAGCCGCTGCGGGCGCTGCTGGCAGCCAAGGGCATCTGCGGCGCGGACTTCGCGGTGCGGCCGCTGGTCAAGCGGGGGCATTCGGGAGACGGGGTGGCTATCGACACCGGCAACACCGTCCCTGAGCTGACCGTCACGACCGATGGTTGGCACTGGCACCCCGCCGGTGCCGACCTCGACACCTCGCCGGACATGCTGCTCGCCGGACCGGAGGTCAGCATGTCCGAGGCCAAGCGGCGCGCCGTGGAGCTGTTCCTTCGGCTGCGCCAGCGCGACGGCTCCCTACCGCTGATCTACAACTGCGCCGTCTGATCTCGTGGTGATCGTCGGTTGTGTGTCTTGCGCGACAAGTTTTGTCGTTGTCGTCACATGAACGACGATCAAGCTGGCATGGTGGAGCCGGCGTACGCGCTGGCTACCTCGTCGACCTGCTCGTAGCCGACGCGTAGCAGGAAGTTGCTGTTGCGCCCGTAGGACTTCGTGCCGAGCACGAAGAAGTTCGGCTCGGGTACCCGAAGTACGTCCACCCCGTGCGACGCTTGAGCCAGGCAGTCCGCCGGGCCATCGCCCGCAGCGGCCAACAACGCCGCCGAAAGGTTCATCGGGGCGGCGGTGGCATAGCACTCATGGACCTGGAGCTGCCGGTAGAGCGAGGTGTCACCCAGAAAACCGGTCAAGGCGATGACGCGGTCGACGACGATCTCTTCGACAGCCCCGGTGTTCGCACGCAGCGCGACGACCACGCCGTCATCCGTTTCCCGCAACGCGTCGACCACCACACCGGTGCGTACCTGCACGCCGGGCACCGAGCCGGAGTGCAGCCGTTGGGACATCTTCACGAGTTCCTGGCGTTGCGGAAGCGGGTCGTCGGGGACCTCCCCCCAATCCGGGTCCGCTGCTCGCACCGCCCACACGACGTGGGTGCCAGGCCACACGGCGACCAGCTCGGCGAGATCACGCGCCGCGGTCTGAGCTGATTTTCCCGCGCCCACCAGCAGCAGCCGGCTGCCGCCCCACTCGTCACCGTCGCGGGTGAAGTCGGGAAGCCGGCGGGTGATCCGGTCGGCTACCCGCAGTTCGCCCGGAGCGGGGATCCCACCGTCACCGAGCACGTTCGCGTGGTCGTAGCTGCCGGTGCAGTCCAGCAGCAGGTCTGCGTGCTCCGCCCGTTCACCGTCGTCGGGTCCGGAAACGAGTAAGCGGAACGGTCGCGAACCACGCTGCGGGCTACCGATCTCCTCGTGCTTGAGCAGGCCCTCCCGGGCGACGGCGAGCACCCTGGTACGGCTGCGGATAGCGGGCGCCAGCTCCGGTAGCGCGGCTACCGGTCGAAGCAGCTGCTGGGCGAACTCACCACCGGTCGGGCAGTAATTGGCGGGCCCCGGCGGCGCAACCCCGGCGGCGTCCAGATGCGCCAGCATCCGCGTCGACGCATTCATCGACCAAGGCGTGAACAGCCGGATATGATTCCATGCCGCGACGTTGGCGGCCACCGACGCAGCTGACTCGTACACGGTGACCGACCAACCGTTGTCCAGGAAGGCCAACGCGGCATCGAGACCGATCGGCCCAGCACCGAGAATCGCGACGTGGCCCGGTCCGTCGGCTACCGCTGTCACCCGCACTCCGTTTCGTCAGCGACGTAGTATCGGCGTCTATCTGTTCGAGACTGGGGGACGTTCGGATCGGTGAGCACGCCAGCAACGGTGTCGATCGTGGTGCCCGCCCTCAATGAGGCATGCCGCATCGAGCAGTGCCTGCAACGCTTGGGCAGCGACTTCCCCGGCTGCGAACTGGTCGTGGTCGACGGCGGCAGCACCGACGGGACCCTTGACCTCGCGGGACGCTACGCCCGCACGGTCCGCACTGCTGCGGGCCGGGCCACCCAGATGAACGCCGGAGCCGCGGTGACCACCGGCGACATCCTCTGGTTCATCCACGCGGACTGCCGGGTGCCAGTCGACGCGCTCGACCTGGTCCGGCGGGCGCTACTGGACCCCGGTGTGGTCGGCGGCGGTCTGCAACTGCGCTTCGACCAGCGCAGCCTGGGCCTGGACTACCTGGCCGTCAGCTCCAACCTGCGGGCTCGCCGGCTGCACTGGATCTTCGGAGATCAGGCTATGTTCGTCCGCCGTGACGTGTTCGATTCGGTCGGCGGCTTTCCGCAGATCCCCCTGATGGAGGATCTGGAGATGTCTCGCATCCTGCGACGGCGTGGTGAGCTCGTGGTGCTGCCGACTGCGGTCACCGCGTCGGCCCGGCGGCTAGTCGACCAGGGTGTGTGGCGGATGACCGTGCTCATGCAGCTGCTCAAGCTGCAATACCTGCTCGGCGTCGACCCGGAACGGATCCGCCGGCGCTACGAAGCCGGCACCCGCCGCAGGCGTCGACGTCCCCGGGCGGCCGGGCGGCAGCATCCCCGCTTTCTCTCATGATCGTCGACACTGAGCCGTATCGGTGCACAAATGCACGGTGAACGCTCAGCTTCGGCGATCATGGGCATGACCTTGTGCACCTGGGCGCCATTCAGCAGGGCAGCAACATGAGCTTTCCAGTGGTGCGACGGCTCTGCAGATCTTGGTGGGCCCGGCCGGCGTCGGTGAGCGGGTAGCGGCCGCCGATGCTGATCCGTAGTGACCCGTCGAGGATCGCGCCGAACACCTCACCGGCGCGCCAGGTGAGTTCCTCGCGGGTGGCGACATAGTCCGCCAGTTTCGGCCTGGTGAGAAATACCGAGCCGGCGGAGTTCAGCCGCTGGGCGTCCACCGGCGGCACCGGCCCGCTGGCGGCGCCGAAGAGTGCGAGCATCCCGCGGCGGCGCAGCGAGGAGAGGCTGGCGTCGAACGTCGAGGCGCCCACGCCGTCGTAGACGGCGGCGACACCATCCCCACCGGTCAGCCGGCGGACCTCGCCGGCCACGTCGTCGACCTCGGTGTAGCGGATCACCTCCGCCGCCCCGGCCTCCCTGGCCAGCCGCTCCTTCTCAGCGGTGGACACCGTTGCGATCACGCGGCCGCCACGCGCGGTTGCCAGCTGGGTGAGCAGTAACCCCATCCCGCCCGCCGCGGCGTGGATCAGCAGGGTCTCGCCGGGCTGCACAGCGTGCACCGACACCACGAGATAGTGCGCAGTCATGCCCTGTAGCAGACAGCCCGCGGCGATTTCGATGTCCACTCCCTGGGGCACCGGCACAGCTTGATCGGTGGCCACCACGGCAAGCTCGGCGTAGCTGCCGGGGCTGGCCGCCCAGGCCACCTGATCGCCGAAGGCAAAATCGCTGACGTCGGGTCCCACGGCGGTGACGGTGCCGGCGCCCTCCGAACCGGGGATGAACGGCAACGGCATCGGGTAGGCACCGCTGCGGTGGTAGGTGTCGATGTAGTTGACGCCGGCTGCAGCGAGCTCCACGAGTAACTGGCCGGGCCCGGGCGCCGGATCGGGCAGCTCGGCCAAGCGCAGGACCTCAGGACCGCCGGTCTCGGTGATCTGGATCGCCCGCATGGCGCCAGCCTACGAGCCACCGGCCACAGCTCGCCTGGCCAGCCCGAGCGGTAGGCAGCCGGAGCCGGCCAGCGTGTCGTGGAAATCGCGCAGCTCCCCGGGCCATTGCGCGCGCAGCTGTTCGATCTCCAGGCAGCCGGTCAGGTAGGAGGCAGCCTGCGTCGGCCACGCGCAGTACCGGTCGACCTCGGCTTTGGTGGTGCCGGGGGACAGCGACGCGTGGGTGATCATGAAGTCCTCGGCTTGGACCGGATCCATGTCCCCGCAGTGCAGCGCGGTGTCCACCACCATCCGGGCCGCACGGAAGATCCGGGCGTCGAGGTGTGCGAGTTCGTGCGCCGGATCGGTGAAGTATCCCTGCTCGCGCATCATGCCCTCGGCGTACAGCGCCCAGCCCTCCGCGAAGTAGCTGCTCCGGTGCACCGCCCGCACACTGCGCGCCGCCGGGGACGCCTCAGCTGCCCACGACAGCTGCCAGTGGTGCCCTGGGTAGGCCTCATGCACGGAGATGGTGGGCAGCTGCGCGCGGGCGTTGGTTCGCAGCCGCTGGATGATCTCGTCATCGGTGGCGCCGTCTGGGGTGTAGGGCACGAAGAAGTGGCCGATCCGGGAGCGGGTCAGCGGCGGTGGTTGCAGGTAGGACGCCACCGCCAGGATCGGGCGCTGGTAAGCGGGTGCCGGCACTACCCGGCACTGCTCGCCTTCGGCGAAGGTCACCAGCTCGCGATCGGCGAGGAAGGCCCGGGCCCGCGCGGTCTCAGCCTCGTATTCCGCGCGCATCGCCTGCAGTGTGGGCGGGTGGTCGTCCTGCAGGGCCGCCATGGTGGCCCGCCAGTTGGCGCTGCCGCCGGGCACCCGAGGCGCCAGTTCCCGCATCTGTGTGTCGAGACCATCCCAGGCTTCGACGCCCCGGCGGTGCAGCTCGCCGGCCCCGTACCCGAGCAGCTCACGCTGCTGTAAGAGTGCTGAGTACAGCGTCTCGCCCGTCCGCCAGTCACCGGTGGCGCGCTCGGCGAAGTCGGTGAGGAACGCGGTGGTCTCCTCGAACGCCTGCACTGCTGGGATGGCTGCATTTTGCAGGCGATTGCGCAGCAGTGGGTCGCTGACCTCGGCGGGTAGCGAATCGCGGAGGAACGCCGCACCGGCCGCGGCCTGTCCGAGAGCGCGACGGACAAGCCGTGGAGCCGACAGTGCCGGATCGAGGTTGGCTCGGCATGATGCGAGCACGTCGGGCACCTCCGCCAACCGCGCCAACGCGCCGTCGACCAGCTCCGGTTCGGGGCGCAGCCGGTGCAGGAACGGCAACAGCAAGCCGGCGAACACCGGGCTCAGGTACACCGACGGGTCGCGCCGCCAGGCCGGCCAGCCGGCCATTAACACGTTCCCTCGCAGTGTCGAGACGACGAGGTCCCGATCGATCCCGGCCGGCTCGGCTTCGAACCGGGTCAGCCATCCGGCGGTGGCCCGGTCGCGGCTGTCGAAGGCGGCGGCGTTGAAGTCACCGAGCCGGTGGCCGTACCCGGTTGCGCCGAGCGCGTCGGCATGCACCGGATGTTGATCGAAGTACCAGTCGAGATAGGAGGTGATCTGGTCGGATGCAGGCGTTGCGCTCACCGAGGGATCTGGGCTCACAACCGTCGAAGCTATCCCACCCGACACTGCTCTGACACCCGCAGTGATGGAGGCTGGCGGGCCAGCGCGGGGACCTGCCGCGTCGCCCCAGTGCCGCGGCGCACAGCCCAGCAGCGTCAGCACAATGAACGCCGCTGCGAACAATGGTGCCCACGCGGGTACATCAGCCAGTTACCACGTTTATAACGAAGTTGGCGTCGGTTTGGTTCGGCACGTCGGGGGGCACTTGGACAGTGCCATCGCCGCGGGCATTATGATAGATGCCCGTGCCACCTACGATTGCCCACGGGAGGGTTTGGCCCCTACCGAACAGTGCAGTAGTGTCGAACAGACCTTGCATTGTGATCTGTCCACGATCGAGGACGAAGGTGGCGGTGCAGAGGACATCGCCAGCGGCGGTGGCATTTCCACTGAACGTGGTGCACTGGCCTGCGGTGTGCCCGACTTGCTTTCCTCCAGCATGATCGAACAGGTCGCCGGCGTAGATGAACTGGTCTCCCGGACCCGTCCCCTGAGGACCGAGATCCAAGGTCGCCTGCTGTGTGTCACGCTCGAAGAAGCGGAGCATCGTGACAGTATCTGCGTTCCGGTCGGGTGTCGCGTTCTGGCCGCACGCCCCGAGCACGGGTAGCATAAGAGCGGCAAGAAATGCGGCGGTTCCAGCTCGTTTCCCCCACGGCACCGCTTTTGAGTACACATCTGAATTGGATGACATCAGTCAACCACCTCTCGGAACCGAACCGTTGTGGAGCATTCGGGCGCTTCCCTGCCGGGCCGGCAGCGTTATTCTTCGTACTGACTCATCGGCCCGCTGTCATGTACCTGACAGGAACAACGTCGGCTTCGTGACAGAGGAGTAGGCCATTGGCCGCCCACTTCAGCCGGAAGATCTTATCTGGCCTGCTCGCCGCCCCACAGTGCGCGGCGCCTACGAGATCAGCCCCTGACCGCGACACCATCGATCATCTCTTGGCGTAGTGGGAGGCGCCCCACCAGTCGACGACGACAACCGGCTCGTCGCCGACGACCCAGGCGTCGTGGCCCTGCGGCAGGGCGGTGACGTCGCCAGGCCCGGCGTCGAGCTCGGTGCTATCGGCCATGACGATGTGCAGGGTGCCTTGCACGTGGTACTGGAAGTGCGGCGCCTCGCACAGCTCGGTGCCGGCGATCGGCTTGATGTGGTCGGACCATCGCCAGCCGGGATAGAGGGTGAGACGGCCGATCTCACTGCCGCCGATGGTGAGCAGGTCGAGTTGTCCCCGCTCGAAGGTGCGGCTCTCGTCCGGTGCGGCGAAGGTCTTCTGCTCGGCTGCTGACATGGTCGTCTCCGTTCCGGGTGATTCGCCGGACCGTGCGCCGGCGACGAGAACGACGATGCAGCCGGGTCTTGCCACCGGTTGGCCGCAGCCGTGGCAAGCCGGTGGCAAGGAGCCCGGGAGATCGTGATGGTCGTCTAGGCACACAACCCGAGGAGTCACGATGTCCGACGACCGCAGCGATGGGCCCGTTGAGCGGTACCTGGCAGCCATCGAGGGTGCGGCGATGGCCGGCTGCGACGCCTTGAGCCCCGAGGTGATGCTGGACGCCACGGTGCCCCACTGGCGATTCAGCGTCCGCGGTGAAGCCGCCGTGCGGGCCGAGTTGTCCCGCTGGTACGCCGACGCGGGGAGTTTCGAGGAGCTCAAACGCACCCCGCTGCCCACCGGGGAGCTGGTCGAGTTCACCCTTCGTTGGGAGCAGGAGGGCGTCCCGCACGCCGCCCACCAGGCCCATATCGTCGAAGTGACTGACGGCCGGATCACCAGAGACCAGGTGTGGTGCGGGGGACGGTGGTCGGCGACCCTTCTGGCCGAGATGACCGAGGCCGCAGATGTCACCGCCTGAGACCGCTCCCTGCCTGGACGATCTGCTGGAGGCGGCGAGCAGTCGAAGGCCGTGGGTGCCCGAGGACACCAAGTCGGGCGCACGCTTTGAACGGGTCGTCATCGACGGCGAGCGTTACGTACTGAAGTATCAGGATCCCCGCGACGACTGGCTGCTGCGAGCCACCGGGGACCCTGGCGAGCGCTACGTTCGCCTGTGGGAGGACGGGCTGTTGGGCCGGATGCCTGACGTCATCGACCCGGCGGTGGTCGCGTGCAGCTTCGACGGTGCCGTGGGCAGGGTCCTGCTGCGTGACGTCACCACCCAACTGCTCCCGCCCGGCCGGCCGTTCTCGACCGAGCAACACCTTCGATTTGTGGATCACATGGCCGCGATGCACGCCGCCTTCTGGGGCTGGCGCGATGAGGTGGGGCTTACCCCGCTGGCCATCCGGTACCTGATGTTCTCGCCCGCCGTGGCGAAGGCCGAGGCGGCCCGGGGCTCCGAGGCGGTGGTGCCCAAGGTGATGGCGCAGGGCTGGGACAAGCTGCCCGCCGCGTCCACCCGGCTGGCCGAGTTGGTGCTGCCGCTGCTCGACGACCCCGCCCCGCTGGAGGCTGCCCTCGGCGCGGTACCGCACACGCTGGTGCACGGTGACTGGAAGGCGGCCAACCTGGGCAGCCACCCGGACGGACGCACGGTGCTACTCGACTTCGGCGAAGTTCCCGGTGAGGCGTCGCCGATCGCGGATTTGTCCTGGTATCTGGCGCTCAACGCCGACCTGCTGCCCGAGGCCAAGGACCAGGTGATCACCTCCTACCGGGAGGCGCTGCAACGGCGCGGGATCGACACCGCGGGTTGGTGGGACGCCGCCGTCGCGCTCGAACTGCTCGCCACGATGGTTCAGCTCGGGTGGGAGAAAGCGCTTGGCGGCCCTGGTCCGGAACTGGCCTGGTGGGAGGCACGGGCGGCCGAGGGCGCGCGGTGGCTGTGACGACCGCCTACGACGGCCTGGCGCACGAGTGGGACGCCGCGGCCGGTCTGGTGTACCGGCCTCTCGCCCGGTCCCTGGTGGCAGCGTCGCCGGTGGAATTGGCGGGGTGCCTGGTTCTCGACATCGGGAGCGGGACGGGCGCGGTCGCGCAGGCCGCGGCGGCTCGCGGCGCCCGGGTGGTGGTCGTTGACAGATCTATTGGGATGGTCAGCTACCGGAGTGGGCAGGGCTGGCCAGCCGTCGTGGCTGACGTGCTCGCGCTGCCGTTGTGCGACGGTGTGTTCGACGCCGCTGTCGCCGGGTTCCTGCTCAACCACCTGCCGCCGGGTCCTGCCCTGGCCGAGCTGGCCCGGGTTGTGCGTCCCGGCGGAGTGGCGCTCGCCTCGACCTGGGCGGGGGGACAGCGCGACCCGGTGAAAGCGGCGATCGACGCCGTCGTGGCCTCCTGGGGCTGGGTCCCGCCGGCCTGGTACCAGGCGATGCAGGAGCAGGTGGAGTACGAGTCCGGGAATCCGGAACGACTTGCGGCGACCGCCTGGCAGGCGGGCCTGGTCTCGGTGCGGGCCTGGCTGCACCGCGAGGATCTCGGCCTGCTGGGTTCCCACGCGGTGGTCGCCTACCGCCTGGCCACGCCGCAGATCGCCCCGTGGGTGGGCGCGCTTGACCCTCCGGCGAGAGTCGAGCTCGTCCGTCAAGCCCTCGCCGCGGTCAGGCCGCACGCCCAAGGGTGGCGACCGGCGGCGGTCCTACTGACTGGGCGGGTGAGCAGCCAACCCAGCTAACGCCAGCCCAGCCGGCGACCGGCTTCGCGTTCCAGCGCGCGGGTGTAGCCGCCGGCATGCGTCCGGAGTTCGCCGACCCGGCGTCGGGCCAGCTCCTCCCACTCGCCGACCCCGAACGCCGCAGCGACCTCGCCGGTGATCCACCACGACTCGAGGCCGGCCACCTCGTCGAGCCGTAACAGCAGCCGACCCACCTCATCCAAATCGACGACGCCCCCCACTCGGTGTGCCGCCGTCGCCGCAACCAGCCGAGCTTGCGCCTGGTACCGGGGTGCGCCGAGGCTGGCGGCGTCGGCGGCGAGAGACTCGGCGCCGACCAGCGCAGCCTCGGCGTCCCCCAGGGCCAGGTCGAGACGGGCGCGGACCAGCCGGCCGCGCAGTTGATGGCGCCAGCGAAAAGCGTGCTCCACTTCAGCGAACGCCGCGGCCTCGTCGAGGAGCTTGCCTACCGCGTCAAGGTCACCGGTCAGCAACCTCCCCGAGGCCAGGTCGAGCAGCGCGTGGGCCAGCGGCTCGATCAGTCCTCGTGGGCGGGCCGCCTCGATGGCCGCCTGGTTGAGATCGTCGGCGGCGGTGAGCTCACCGAGGTTGCGCAGGATCCACCCGCGCAGGTTCAGCGGGCGTGCGATCCACCGTTGGGCGCCCATCCGCGCCACGTCGGTGTCGAGCGCATCCAGCGTGGCCAGTGCCTCCTCGGCACGCCCCAGCATCCCCAACGCCATGGTGGCCGCCATCAGGGCGTAGGCGTTGGGGAACCGGTACGCAGCGAGCCCTTCGCCGTCGTGTTGTTGCACCAGCTGCAGGGTCTCGGCCGGGCGGCCCTGATTCATCCGCAGCCACGCCAACCACGCCTCGACCATCCGGCCGCTGGCCGCCGGCGCTGCACCGGCCGCGCCCTCGAGGCGGTCTGCGGCGCCATCGAGGTTGCCCGAGACCAGCGACACCCAGCCACCGAGGGCCAAGCAGCTGGTGCGCAGGTCTACGTCGGTGGCCTGCTGTGCACCCTGATCGGCGAGGATGAGCGCCTGGTCGAACCGGCGTTGCAAGTGTGCCGACCACGCGGCCACCTCCAGCGCCTCTGCTCCGGCGCCCAGGGACCGAGCAACCTCGATGTCCTCCGAGACCTGCTGGTAGCGAGCCAGCATCGAGCACACCCGGGCCCGCTCGAGGCGAGCGCCGACCGTGTCGTGCAATGTCACCGCCTCGTCCAGCAGGCGCAGCGCCTCCTCCTGATCGAACCGGGCCACCGCCAGCCGCGCCGCGGTCACCAACATGGTCGAGGCCTCCGCCAACTCGCCTCCCAGGCGGGCGTGCCTGGCCACCGCCAGCGGGTCCGCACCGGGCCGGGCGGCTAGCGCCCGAGCCGCCGCCCGGTGGATGTAGGCGGTTCGGGACGCTCCTACTGCGGAAGCCAGCGCTTCGCGTACCAAGGCGTGGGCGAAGGTGAACCTCGGGCCCTGCTCGACGAGGAACCGCCGCCGCACCCCTTCCTCCAGATGGTCGAGCAGCTCGCCGGGCGCGGTGGCGGTCGCCGCCGCGAGGAGGTCCAGGTCGATCTCGGGACCGATCACCGCGGCGGCGCGCAACGTGGCAGCCGCGGCGCCACTGCGAGCGCAACGCTCGTCGACGGCCCGCCGGATGCTGAGCGGCAGCTCGCCTTCAGCGTCGGCGGCCGCCAGCTCGACCAAAAACAGGGGGTGGCCTGCGCTGCGGGTGTGCAGCTGGGCAGCGCGGTCGGGGCCGACGATCGCTACGGCGGCGTCGAGATCGAGCGGACCTAAGGCGATGGTCGTCACCCCGGGCAGCGGTACTCCTTCCTCGGCCCGGCGGGCGGCGATGACGGCGACGCGACTGTCCGCCAGGCGGCGCACTGCCTGGCGGAGCCATCTTGTGGTGGCGGTATCGGCGAGATGGACGTCGTCGATGACCAGCACCAGCGGCTCGCGTTCCGCCTGCCGTCGTAGGACGCTGAACAGTGCGGCGAACAGCAGTGCCTGGCCAGCGCCCGGGTCGGTGAGTGCGGCGAGCGCAGCTGCCCCAGCCGGTTCGGTCTGGCCGCCGATCAACGGCCCGAGGATGGCGATATCGGGACCCAGGACCTGGTCAGCGCCGCCGCTGCCGGCGTGGCGTACGAGTTCACCCACAGCGTCGAGAACCGGTTGCAGCGGCAGGGCTCGACCGAGCTCGTCGCCCGCTACGGGCACGACCCGCACTCCCCGAGCAGCCAGCCGCTCGCTCCAGACGTGCAGCAACCGTGACTTGCCGATGCCGGCTTCACCCTCGACCATTCCCACCTGGCCGCACCCGTGCTCGACGCGCTGGAACAAATCATCGAGCTCGCTGATCGCCCCGGCGCGCCCCGGCAGCTCAACGGCGGTGGTGACGACGGATCCGTCCGGCACTCGGGCAGCGGGAAGCTCGCCGAGCAGTATCGCTGTGTGCAACGCCTCGGTCTCGGTGGACAGACCGGCCCCCAAGTCCTCGGCCAGGCGCTCTCGGGCTCCGGAGTAGGCAGCCAATGCGGAGGCCGGACGGCCCCACCGGGTCAACGCCTCCATCAGCGCCCGCAACGCCACCTCGTCATAGGGATCCGCCGCCAGCATCTGGCTGGACAGCTCAGCCGCGCTCGCGAAGTCGCCGGCCGCCAGGGCTGCCGCGGCGGCCGTGTGGTGCAGGCGCGAGACGAGCAGGTCGGCGGCCGAGCGCTCCGCGTCGGCCCACCGGGCGTCGGGCTCGTCGGCGAGCAGCGGTCCCCGGACCAGTGCGAGCCCCGCTGCGGCTGCCGTCCGGGCGGCTCCCACTGCGGCTGCGGCCAGCCGGTGATCGGCCTGTGCCGCGTACTCCCGAAGCGCATCGAGATCCAGCCAGTCAACCGCCAACGAGTAGCCGGCATCGTTGCGTCGAATCCGATCGGCACCGAGCACCCCACGCAGCCGGCTGACCAGCACGGAGATCTGATCAGCCGGTCGCGCCGGGGGATCGTCGCCCCACAGGCAGTCGGCCAGCCGGTCCGGCCCGAGATGCCGGTCGTGATGAAGGGAGAGGATCTTGAGTAGTCTGCGAACCTGGCGGCGGCCCAGACGCGCCGGATCGCACCCCTCCACCTGAAGGTCGCCCAGAAGCCGCACCCGGAGGCTTTGCACCACCCACCTCCTGGCTTCGGCGCCGGGATCCACGTGTGGCTGTGACTGTAGGCGCTCAGCGTCGTGTGGTGGGGTGGGCCGCTAGCCTGAGGTCGTATGAGCATTCCACCGTCGGGGCGGCAGTACGAAATCCGGCATGGCGAGCAGGTCGCCGTGGTGGTGGAGGTCGGCGGCGGGGTGCGGGAGTATCGGGTGGGCGAGCGGCCGGTTCTCGACCCCTACCCGCTGGATGCGATGTGCGATGGCGCGCACGGCGCTCCGCTGGTGCCCTGGCCCAATCGGCTGGCCGACGGTCGGTACCGGTTCGACGGTGTCGACTATCAGGTGGCGATCACCGAACCGGAGAAGAGCAACGCGATCCACGGCTTCCTACGCTGGCGGTCCTGGGACGCGGTGCGCGAGGAGCCCAACCGGGTCACCATGGGCACCCGGCTGCATCCCCTGACCGGCTACCCGTTCCTGCTCGAGGTTGAGGTGGACTACCTCCTCGATGACGACGGCTTGACGGTCACCACGACGGCGACCAACCGGGGCGAACGCAGCTGCCCGTATGGCGCTGGGCAGCATCCGTACCTCTCGCCGGGCAGCGGCGTGATCGACGATGCGGTGCTGAGATTCACGGCTGGCAATCGGATCGTCACCGACCCGACCCGCCAGCTGCCGACGGGAACCGAGCCGGTTGCCGGCGGGCGCTTCGATTTCTCCGAACCTCGCAGGCTGGGTGAGCTGCGAATCGACTTCGCGTTCACAGATCTTGCCCGCGACGAGGCGGGGCGGGCGTGGGTTTGGTTGGACGGGCCGGACGGCAGGTGCGCGCAGCTGTGGGTCGACGGCACCTACCCGATCGTCGAGCTCTACACCGGCGACACGCTCAGCCCGGACCGTCGCCGCCTCGGGTTGGGAGCCGAGCCGATGACCTGCCCGCCGAACGCCTTCCAATCCGGCCAGGGCGTCCGCCGGCTGGCACCGGGCGAGGCGGTCACGACCCGCTGGGGCGCCCGGCTCGGTGCCGCCTACTAAACGAATTTCGGATACAGCGACATCCCGCCGTCCACAACAATAGTTGTGCCGGTGACGTAGCTCGCCTCCCCGCTGGCCGCCCAGACCACCGCCGCCGCGATTTCCTCAGGTTGGCCCATCCGTCCGATAGGGATCTCTTCTTCCACCGCGTGTTTGGCCTCGGGGTCGTCCAGAACGAACTTGTTGATCGGTGTGACGATGGCGCCTGGAGCGATGTTGACGACGCGGATACCCTTCGGGGCGAGTTCCCGGGCGGCGGTCTCCATCAGCAGCTTGACCCCGCCTTTGCTGGCGCAATACGGCGCGAAGCCGGGCCAGGGAATGAACTCGTGCACGCTGGACATGTTGACGATCACCCCACCACCGCCGTCGGCCATGACCTTTCCGGCCTCCCGCAGGCACAGGAACGTCCCCGTGAGGTTGGTCCGCAGAATTCGCTCCCAGTCTTCCTGGGAGGTCTCCAGCAGCGGGATCTGCTTCTCGATTCCGGCGTTATTGACCATGATGTCCACGCCACCGAACGCTGTGACGGTCTCGGCCACCATCCGCTCGACGTCGGTTTCGCTGCCGACGTCGGCCTGCACCGCGATCGCCCTGCCAGGGCCGGCACGTTCGATGCTCGTGACCACCTCGTGGGCGTCGCCTTGTTCCTTGTCGGAGTAGTAGTTCACGCAGACGTTGGCGCCTTCGCGTCCCAACCGCTCCGCGGTCGCCTTGCCGATACCGCTGGAGGCGCCGGTGACGATCGCCTTCCTACCCTCCAAGAGCATGGGGTCCGCTCCATCCCGATGTTGTTGTGGAAGCCTTGTCCTCATCAGGGTGTACCCACGCCTGCTCCGACGAATCTGGGGTACTCGCGCAACGCACCTATCAGATCACCAAGGAGACGTAGATGCAGTTGGGGATGATCGGCCTCGGTCGCATGGGAGCCAACATCGTGCGACGACTGATGCGCGACGGCCACGAGTGCGTCGTCTATGACCGTGCCGCCAGCGTCGTCGAGGCGCTGGCCGGCGAGGGCGCGACCGGTGTCGGCACGGTGCCGGAGATGGCAGCGAAGCTCACCGCACCACGCGCGGTATGGGTGATGGTGCCGGCGGGGCAGATCACCAGCTCCGTCATCGCCGAGTTGGCCGGGACACTGGAGTCCGGGGACACCGTCATCGATGGCGGGAACTCCTACTACCGCGACGACATCAGGCACGCGAAACAGCTGGCTGAGCACGGCATCCGGCTGCTGGACTGTGGCACCAGTGGCGGCGTCTGGGGCCTGGACCGGGGGTATTGCCTGATGATCGGCGGCGATACCGATGCCGTCGCCCAGGTTGAACCGATCTTCGCGTCGCTGGCTCCAGGCGTCGGCACCGTAGAGCGCACTCCGGGCCGCGACGGTGTTGTTACGCCAGCCGAGCGGGGTTACCTGCACTGCGGACCCACCGGCGCCGGGCATTTCGTCAAAATGGTCCACAACGGCATCGAGTACGGGATGATGGCCTCCCTCGCGGAGGGCCTGAACATCCTGCACAACGCCGACATCGGCACCCGCACCCAGGATGGCGACGCCGAGACCGCCCCGCTGGAGAACCCCGAGTACTACCGCTACGACATCAACATCGCCGAGGTCGCCGAGGTGTGGCGACGCGGCAGTGTGATCGGCTCGTGGTTGCTCGACCTGACCGCCGCCGCGCTGCACGAGTCGCCGGAACTGCGCGACTTCGCCGGGCGGGTGTCCGACTCCGGTGAGGGCCGCTGGACCTCCATCGCGGCCATCGACGAGGGGGTGCCGGCGCCCGTGCTGACCGCCGCGCTGTACTCCCGGTTCGGCTCACGCAACCGTGACGAGTTCGCGGACAAGGCGCTGTCGGCGATGCGTAAACAGTTCGGCGGTCACGACGAGAAACCGGACGGGGGCAGCTGAGATGGTGAAACCGATCGCGGTGCTGTTCGACATCGACGAAACCCTGGTGCACACCGGCGGCGCCGGGGCCCGCAGCTGGGCGTGGGCGTTCGATCAGTTGCACGGGGTGCCCGCCGACATCGGCAAGCACACCTCGGCCGGGGAGACCGATCCGCAGGTCGGTCGGGGGACCTTCCGTGCGGTGCTCGGCCGCGACCCGAGCTACGATGAGATGGCTCGGCTGTACGCCAAATATCTCTGGCGCCTGTCCGAGGAGATCTGGACGTCGCAGGCCTACCGGGTGCTCGACGGTGCGGAGGACCTGCTGCAGCGGCTCACCGACGCCGGGATCATCCTCGGGGTGGTCTCCGGCGCGATGGAGGGTGCGGCGCGCACCAAGATGGAACCCGGCAAGCTCAACAGGTACTTCATTTTCGGTTCCTACGGATCGGACTCCCCCGACCGGACCGAAGTCACCCGCCTGGGCATCGCCAAGGCCGCTCGGCTACACGGTCAGGACCTCTCCCCGGAACAGGTGTACGTCGTCGGGGACACGCCGCGCGATGTCGCGGCCGGTCGCACCGCGGGAGCTACCGCGATCGGCGTCGCCAGCGGCAACTACGGCGTCGACGAGCTGCGCGCGGCGCAGGCCGATCACGTGCTGCGGTCCCTGACCGAACCGTTCCCGGACCTGTGACAGGACCTGCCCTCCCCGGTTAGGTTCTGCTGCTGCTCGGTTGCTCCCATGCAACGCCCAGGCTCCCGCCAGCGCCTCTCCAGTTTCGGCTGCTTCTCTCACTGTCGAAGATGCCACTCGCCCGTGAGGCCTGCAGAAGGATGCCGTCTTGAAGCCAGCGTTAGGGCGGGTACCCCGCAAGCGATGGCTGCTCTCGAGTGCGGTCGTGGTGGTCCTCAGCGTCGCGCTCGCCTCGTGGGTATGGTCGGGATCGCAGTCAGTCGCTGCCCCGCGGCTGGCTACCGCCAGCTTGGGCACCATCCGCCAGACGGTGACGGCGACCGGCACGATTGAACCGGCCCAGCAGTCGAACCTGAGCTTCGGGATCAATGGACAGGTCACCGCGGTACCGGCGGCGGTCGGAGAGTCGGTGCAGGCCGGAGAGACGCTGGCGACGCTGGGTGCGGCGTCGCTGCCGAGCCAGCTCGCCCAGGCTCACGCGGCGGTGGCGTCAGCGGTGGCCAAGATCGCTGCTGACCGGGCCGCCGGCGCCTCGGCGGCGCAAGTCAACGCCGACAACGCGGCGTTGGCCTCAGCGAACGCCCAGTTGGCGGTAGCGCAGCAGAATCTGTCGAAGGCGACCTTGACGGCGCCGTTCGCGGGCGTCGGTGGGAATGGTCGGCAGCCAGAGCTCCGGGATTGCCACCTATCCGGTCACCCTCGAGGTCACCGGTAGCCCCGCGGGCCTCGCTATCGGCGCCAACGCCCAGGTCTCGATCATTGTCAAGCAGCTCACCGACGTGCTGGTCGTGCCTCGCGGCGCGGTGCATCAGGTCGCTGGCAAATCCGTGGTCTACGAGATGGCCGGTGACAAGCAGGTGGCTCATCCAGTGACAGTGGGGCTCAGCGCAGGCGGCCAGACCCAGATCATCGACGGATTGGGGGCCGGCACCAGCGTGGTGTTACCCGCCGCGCCCACCAGCACCGGTTCCGCTGGCACTGGCCGCGGGGCCGGTTTCGGCGGTGGTGCCGGTGGCTTCGGTGGAGGCGGTTTCGGTGGAGGCGGTTGCGGCGGCGGTGGTGGCGGCGGGCGTGGGCCTACCGGCGGGACAGGGTGAGCGATGACTACTGACGTGCGGCCGGTCGTTGAGGTTCCGCTGCTTGAGCTATGCGATGTCGGCAAGACCTACCGCAGCGGGTCGCTGGAGGTGGAGGTGTTGCGCGGAGCCTCCCTGTCCATCCAGGCTGGCGAGTTCGTCGCGATCACCGGACCTTCCGGGTCCGGGAAGTCGACCCTCATGCATGTCCTGGGTTGCCTGGACAGTCCCACGTCGGGCACCTACCGGTTGGCCGGTCAGGACGTCAGCGCGATGTCGGAGGAGGAACTGGCGGACGTTCGCAACCGGCGGATCGGCTTCGTGTTCCAGCAGTTCAATCTGCTGGCCTCGCTGACGGCGGGACGCAACGTGGAGCTTCCGCTGTGCTACGCGGGGGTCGGGCGAGCCGAGCGCAGCGCCCAGGCGCTGGAGGCGTTGACTCGGGTAGGTCTGGAGCATCGGGTGCAGCACCGGCCCGGGGAGCTGTCCGGTGGTCAGCAGCAGCGGGTGGCCATCGCGCGGGCGCTGGTCGGCGACCCGGCGCTGATCCTGGCCGATGAGCCGACCGGCAATCTGGACTCCGCGTCAACCTCCGATGTGCTGGGCCTGCTTGCCGAGCTGCACGCCGCCGGCCGGACCATCGTGCTGATCACCCACGAGTCCGACGTGGCGGCCGCGGCGCAGCGGACGGTGCGCATCTTCGACGGCGCGATTTGCGACGACAGCGATCGAGTCAGCGGGGGAGCGCACCGTGCACCGGTGGTGTGGGGATGAACTGGCTGGAGACCATCCGCACCGGACTCGACGCGGTGCGGTCGCATCGGATGCGCTCGGGGCTGACCGTCCTCGGCATCCTGATCGGTATCGCCGCGGTCATGCTGACCGTCGGGCTCGGCCTCGGCGCCCAGGCGCAGATCAGCCAGCAGATCAACTCGCTTGGCAGCAACCTGCTCATCATCACCCCGGGCAGCATCACCAGTAGCAGCGGTGTCCGGGGCGGTTCTGGCTCCGCTTCCACCCTCACCGAGACCGACGCCACCGCGCTGGCCTCGAAGGTTGTGGCGCCGGACATCGCCGCGGTCGCCCCCACGGTGCAGCGCTCGGAATCGCTGACCGCTGGGACCTCGAACTGGACCACGACCGTGGTCGGCACGACGCCGGACTGGACCACGGTCCGGGCCCGCACCGTCGACAGCGCCGCTTCCTCACCGGCCAGGACATCACCGACCACGCGGCGGTCGCCGTGCTCGCCGCCACGACCGCGCAGCAGCTGTTCGGCGCGCGGGACGCCGTCGGTCAGACGGTCACGGTTAACGGTGTCCCGCTGACTGTGGTCGGAGTGCTCAGCGCGGCGGGCTCGACTTCCGTCGCGAACGAGGACGGTCCGTCCGACGACACCGGGACGGTCACCGCCTCGTCGATCAGCATCCGGCAGCCAGGTCCGCAGGGTTGTCAGGGCGGCTTCGGTGGTTCTGGTGGCACCCGTGCCCGCGGCTGAGCGGCCGCGCACGCTGCGCTTAC
>DASUII010000102.1:0-4219 GCA_036279835.1 Pseudonocardiaceae bacterium | reverse complement strand
TCACGGGTGTCGCCGAGCAGCCAAATCTCGTCGCCGGCAGTGCCCAATCCGGTGGGAATCCGCCGGCGGACGTCGTCGATGACGCCAAGCACTCCGATCACCGGGGTGGGCAGGATCGCGGTGTCGCCGGTCTGGTTGTAGAAGCTGACGTTGCCCCCGGTCACCGGGATGCCCAGCTGGGCGCAACCGTCGGCGAGTCCGCGGACGGCCTGCTCGAACTGCCACATCACGCCGGGATCGGTGGGCGCGCCGAAGTTGAGGCAGTTCGTCACCGCCAGCGGGGTGGCACCGGTCACCGCGACGTTGCGGTAGGCCTCGCCCAGCGCCAGCTGGGCACCGGCGTAAGGATCCAACGCGCAGTATCGGGAGTTGCAGTCGGTGGCCACCGCCACGCCGCGCTGGCTGGCCTCGTCGATACGCAGCATGCCCGCGTCGCTGGGTTGGGCGAGCACGGTGGCGCCGCGGACGTAGCGGTCGTACTGGTCGGTCACCCACGCCCGCGAGCACAAACCGGGGCTGGCTACCATTCGCAGCACCGTGGCGCGCAGGTCCTCCGGTGTGGACGGTCGCGCCAACGTGTCCGGAGTGGACCTTTCCAGAGCGTCCTGGGTGGACGGACGTTGCACCGGCCGGTGATAGATCGGACCCTCGTGCGCGACGGTGCGAGGCGGCACATCCAGCACGGTCTGCCCGCCGCAGGTGATCACCAGACGATCGGCGTCGGTGACCTCACCGATTACCGTCGCGATGACCTCCCATTTCGCGCACACCGCCAGGAAGGCGTTTACGTCCGACGGTCGCACCACCGCGCACATCCGCTCCTGGGACTCGCTGCACAGGATCTCGGCCGGCGTCATACCCTGCGCCCGAAGCGGCACCGCGTCGAGATCCACCTGCATGCCACCATCACCGGCACTGGCCAGCTCGCTGGTCGCACAGGCCAACCCGGCCCCACCGAGATCCTGGATGCCGGTCACCAGTCCGGCGTCGAAGAGCTCCAGGCAACATTCGATCAGCACCTTCTCGGTGAACGGATCGCCCACCTGCACGCTGGGCAGCTTCTTTCTCCCGGACTGCCCGCTGAAGCTCTCGCTAGCCAGCACGCTGACCCCGCCGATGCCGTCAAGCCCGGTCCGCGCGCCAAAAAGTATGATCTTGTTACCGGTGCCGCTGGCGTGCGCCAAGTGCAGGTCAGCGACCCGCATCACGCCGATGCACAAGGCGTTGACCAGCGGGTTTCCCGCATAGGACGAGTCGAAGACGAGCTCGCCGCCGATGTTGGGTAAGCCGAGGCAATTGCCGTAGCCGCCGATCCCGGCCACCACGGCCGGCAGCACCCGCGCGGTGTCCGCGGCATCGGCGGGGCCGAACCGCAGCGAGTCGGCCACCGCGACCGGCCGCGCGCCCATCGCCATGATGTCGCGGACGATCCCGCCGACCCCGGTCGCCGCGCCCTGGTAGGGCTCCACATAGGACGGATGGTTGTGTGACTCGATCTTGAACGTCACCGCCCAGCCGTCACCGACCTCGACGACACCGGCGTTGTCCCCGATACCGGCGAGCATCCGGGCCCGCATCGCCTCAGTGGTCGTCTTCCCGAAATAGTCCAGGTGCACCTTGGAGGACTTGTAGGAGCAGTGCTCGCTCCACATCACCGAGTACATCGCCAGCTCGGCGGCCGTCGGCCGGCGCCCGAGGATCTCCCTGATCCGCGCGTACTCGTCATCGGCAAGGCCCAGCTCTTGGTATGGCTGCGCCTGCTCGGGCGTGGCAGCCGCATGCTGCACAGAATCAACCGGCACCCTCGCAGCGTACGGGCCACGCCACGATCGTCATCGGGAGCCGAATTGCGCACCCGCGCACGGGGATATACTCCCGCAGGAGGAGGCGACCGTGACCGATTCGTTGCTCGTGATGCCGTCTGGGGGCTGGACAGTTGAGGACCTCGACGCGCTGCCCGAGAGCCATCACCGGTATGAGTTGACGGACGGAGCGCTGACCGTGTCACCCTCGCCGTCGAGCCTGCACCAGTCCGTCGCAATGCGACTTGGCGTCCGTCTGGAAGGGGTCGCACCCGAACCGCTCGTCGTGACCCAGGCCGTGGAGATCCGGTTCGGGCGGCAGCTGACCCGCATTCCCGACGTCCTGGTCGTGCGCAGCGACAACCCGGGGCGGCACTGGTTCGCACCGTCAGAGGTGCTGGTGGTGATCGAGATCGAGTCGCCGGGTAGCCACCTGGAGGACCGCGCCACCAAGCCTGCGCTCTACGCGCGCTACGGCATCCCGCACTACTGGCGCATCGAGCTGGAGCCGCCCCTGGTCAGCACCTACTGCATCGGCCACGGTGACTCCTACCAGATGATCGGGCCGGACCGGTGCCTGTCCGTCACCGAGCCCTTCGACCTCAACATTGCGGTTGTCGACCTACTACCGTCGTGGGCCGGGCGCGGTGGTGGTCCGACCGTTCCCGAGCAAGGGTCCTAGCCGGAGCTTGCCTCGGGATAGGTGGCGACGCCGCGCACGGTGAAAGGCCCAACGACCTGCCATGATCGCCGAGAGTGAGTGATCGCAGTGCAATCTTGCACGGTGGCTGCTCACTCTTGACGATCTTGAGAGCGCGGCCGCAGCGCACGATGTTGGGACACGCTGACGGTCCTGCCCTCGAGGATCACACGCATATCGAACCGAATACCGCGTCGATGGCAGAGCGGAAAAAATCCAACCCGTCGGTCGACGGGCCGGTGAGTGAGTCGATCGCGTGCTCTGGGTGCGGCATCAAGCCGACCACCCGGCCATCGGCCGAAGCGATCCCGGCGATGTCGCGCACCGCGCCGTTGGGGCTCGTCCCCAGGTAACGCAGGACCACCCGACCCTCGCCCGCCAGGGCGGCCAATGTCGACGCATCGGCCACATACCGGCCCTCGATGGACTTCAGCGGCACCACGATTTCAGCGCCAACGGGATACCGACCCGTCCAGGCCGTGGCGTTGGTCTCGACCCTCAGCCGCTGATCGCGGCAGACGAAATGCAGCCCGGCATTACGCACCAGGGCGCCGGGCAACAATCCCGCCTCGCACAGGATTTGGAACCCGTTGCAGATACCCAGCACCGGTGTGCCGCGACGGGCGGCGTCGACTACCGCTCGCAGCACCGGTTGGTGTGCGGCTATCGCACCGGCGCGAAGGTAGTCCCCGTAAGAGAACCCACCGGGCACCACCACGGCGTCCACGCCGTGAAGGTCGTCGTCGGCGTGCCACAGCGACACCGGCTGCGCTCCGGCGTGGCGCACCGCGCGGGCGGCGTCTACGTCATCGAGCGTGCCGGGGAAGGTGATGACGCCGATCCGGCAGGCTGCGCTCGTCGGAGCGGGACTCACAGCCGGCGCACAGTCCAGTTCTCGATCACTGGATTGGCCAGTAGCTCACCGGCGATGCGATGCAACGTCTCAGCGTCGACCTCGTCATCGACGTCCAGCTCGAAATGTTTGCCCTGCCGCACGTCGCGCACCCCGCGCAAGCCCATCCGGGGCAACGCGCGCACGATCGCCTGACCCTGCGGATCGAGGATCTCAGGCTTGGGTACGACGTCGACGACCACTCGCGGCACGGTGCCGAGGCTACCTGGGTTCGACCGCTTCGTGGCACGCTGGTCGGTGAGGTCGCCGGCGGCCCACCGGGATGGCCGTCCAACGTAGGAGGTGATATCCGTGCAGATCGTGCATTTCAGGCAATCTTGCGTGCTGGTGGAGATCGGGACGGCCCGGTTGCTGCTCGATCCGGGGATCTACTCCGGAGGCTTCGACGAGCTCACCGGGCTGGATGCGATCCTGGTGACTCACCAGCACCCTGATCACCTCGACCTTGCCCGGATGCCCGCGTTGCTGGCCGCCAATCCAGCGGCGCAACTGCTGGTCGACTCCGGCTCAGCGCCGCAGTTGGCCGGCGCGGGCATCGCGCATCAAGTGGTCGGCCCTGGGCAACAACTGGAACTGGCCGGGACGACCGTGGAGGTGATCGGCGGCGATCACGGCGTGATCCATCCGGATATCCCGGTGGTGCCGAATAACGGCTACCTGATAGCGGGTGACGGCGGCACCGTCCTGCACCCCGGGGATTCCTTCACGGTGCCCGATCGGGAAATCGACCTGCTGCTGCTGCCGACCGCGGCGCCGTGGCTTAAAGTTTCCGAGGCGGTGGATTACCTTCGCGCCATCGCGCCG
>DASUII010000101.1:0-4056 GCA_036279835.1 Pseudonocardiaceae bacterium | reverse complement strand
TGCGGCGGTCCGCGAACCGATCGCCCCGTCACAGAACAGATCTCCGGCCAGCCCGTGCGCCCCAGTGGCTGCCAGCAGTTCGCGTGCCTCCACGGGCGTGCTGACGGCCTGACCCCAGTAACCCACCACCTCGACGCCGTGATCTGCCGCCAACAGGTCGGCGAGATCTTCGACTCCCGAGACGTCCGGGCCTGCGCACTCATGCACTACCGCGATCCCGCGGGCCGCCGCCCCGGTCAGGAACGCTTCTTGGGCGGCACGGCGCTGACCCGCTGTGATCGATTCCCAGGCCGCACGGCGGGCGTGGTGATGTGCCTCGCAGGTCAGTGTGCCCTCGGCCGCCCAACCCGGCGCGCCGATCGCCGCCGCGGCTCGATCCAGAAGTCTTGAGGAGACTGCGGCGCTGTGCCCGTCTATCCGGGACAGGTACACCGGCGCGTCCCCCGAGGCCCGGTCTAGTTCAGCGCGGGTCGGCGGCCGACCCTCCGGCCACGACGTCTCATCCCACCCGTGTCCCCACAGCACGGTGCCCGGGCGGGACTGCTGAGCGACCAGCTCCAGGCACTGCGCGAGCGTGGCGCAGCCGGTGAGATCCAGACCGATTGCCAGCATGCCGGTGGAGGTGGCGTGCACATGCGCGTCGACGAAGGCGGGAGTGACCAGTGCGCCGCGCAATTCGAGCACTTCGTCGGCATCGCTGAAACACGCGCGGCCGGTGCTGTCATCCCCGGCCCAGGCCACTATCCCATCCATGACGGCCAGCGCGGTGGCCCCAGCGACCGACGGGATGCGTCCGCCCAGCAGCAACGAAGTGCTCATGGTCCGGCAGTATTCCCGCTCACCCAGATCGCTTCATCGATCGGCTCCCCGCTACCGGCAACGTCGGAGAAACGGTCCGCCACTGTCAGCGAAGCTCGCCGCTTGCGGAGCGGGGCGTGGGAGGCTCGTCGACGATCTCGCCCTCGACGACGTCGCCTGGTGCATAGCGGGCAGGAGTGCGCCGTGACGCTGAACGTAGGATGCGTCGCCGAACCAGTGCGCGGATCGGCGGCAGCAGCAGGAGCAGCCCCAGAACGTCAGAAACGAAACCGGGCACAACGACAAGCACTCCGGCTGCGGTGATCAACATGCCGTCCAGCAACTCCCGGTGCGGGGGTCTGCGGGCGCGCAGTGCGTCGACGAAGGCGCGCAGGGTGCGGGCACCCTCACGTCGCAGCAGGGCCGCGCCCACCAGCGAGGTGAGAATCAACAGCCCGATTGTCGCTAGGACGCCGATCGCGTGCCCCACCGCGATGAGCACAGCCAGCTCTACGACGGTGGCGACGAACAGGACCAGCAGGACTGGCATGGCACGAACTCCCTCGGGTCGAACGGATCGAGCGCGATGCGCACTCCCACATGTCGCCTCATATCCAGTAACGCCTGACCCGGCGACTTCGCTCCCCAATGCGCGCACTGCGTCTAGATCAACATCAGCGAACCCGCATGTTAGTCAGCTAAATGTCCGCTTTAAGCGATACGCCCGGTATGGCAAGGCAACCAAGGGTCCGGTGCGTGCCACAACGCGGCGGTCTGATGAAATCTGGGTTACACGTCTGGCGGTGCGGCCCTTGCTCATTGATCCAGGCACCCCTATCGTGATGTCACTCACGTGCATGGCCAACCAGGTCGGGAGGTGTGCGGCGTGTCCAGGGCAGCTGCCGGGACCGCCACCGCCGCGGATTTGTTCGAGCGGCGGGTACTACCCCTATACCAACTCGCGGACGACGCCGGGGCCATCGCCACCGCATGTCATGCCATGGCCGTTCGCTTCCACCGTGGAGGCACTCTCGTCGTCTTCGGCAACGGCACAGCGAGCACGGACGCCCAGCACGTCGTGGTGGAGTTCGTCCACCCGGTGGTCATGGGCAAGCGTGCGTTGCCGGCGATCTCGCTGACCGCTGATGTCGCGACGGTGACCGGAATTGCCGGTGCGGAAGGCTTCGACGAGATTTTCGCCCACCAGCTGAGCCACCTCGCTTCCGCCCGCGATATTGCGCTGGGCATCTCGCCTGACGGCAACTGCACTAGCGTGTTGCGTGGATTGGCGGCCGCCCGGGAGTTGGGCATGCTCACGATCGCGCTCGTCGGCGGCGACGGCGGCAGCATCGTGTCGCTAGAGGCAGCCGACCACATCGTGGTAGCTCATTCCGATGACCCGCGAGTGATCAAGGAAGTGCACGTTACCGCGTACCACGTGCTGTGGGAGCTGGTTCACGTGTTCTTCCAACATCCTGACCTGCTAGAGCCGAGGGCAGTCGCATGACCGCTCCGGAGTGCCATGGCGAGGTCTGCATCACTTGCTCGGATCAGGCCGTCGCGGTGCGCGTCATCGAGCTGCTCCCCCACGACCTGGCTATGGTGGACACCGGATCCGGCATGGAAGAAGTGAGCGTCGCGTTGGTGTCGGCCGGGATCGGAGACGAGATCCTCGTCCACGCCAAGGAAGCGATCGCGGTCTTGGGGCGTCCAGAGGAAGGCACCGTCGACGGCACCGGAAAAGCCACGGATCGAGTCCCGGAATGAGCCCCGTAAGAAACGGCCACGGCGACACTGGTCCAGCCACCCTATCGGCTGCCCAGTCCCAGTCCGATGATCTGGCATCCCTGTACCCATTCCTGTATGCACACCCTGAAAACGTCGGCCATGACAGCCCCGGAGCTGGAGATCTCGAGGCGGTCTTGGCCGAGGTGCGTCGGTCCACAGTGGACAAGGCGCACCAGATCGTGGCGCTCCGGCAGGAGGTCCTGGCTCGCGATAGTCAGCGGCTGGCCGTGTGCGCCTCGGCAATGGCGGCGTCGTTCGCCACCGGCGGGCGACTGTTCGCCATCGGCAACGGGGGCAGCTGCACCGACGCAGCCGACCTCGCTAGCCTGTTCCTGCACCCGGGTCCGGGACGGCGGGCATTGCCCGCCTTCGCGCTTACCGGGGACATCGCGGTGCTGACGGCGCTGTCGAACGACGTCTCATTCGACGTCGTCTTCGCCCGCCAGATCGCAGCTTTCGGGCGGCGTGGTGACGTCGTCGTCGGGTTGTCCACCTCGGGTAACTCCACCAACCTTGTACGCGCCTTCGAGGAGGCGAGCAGGCGCGGCCTGCTCACCGTCGGCTTGGCGGGCTACGAGGGCGGGGCGATGGCCGAGTTGGGCAACATCGACCATTTATTCGTGGTGCCTTCTGACTCCGTGCATCGGATTCAGGAGGCGCAGACCACGATTTACCACACGCTGTGGGAGCTCACGCTCGACGAGCTCGTCAGCACAAGGCGACATCCGGAACGAGAGAGCGGCCGGAGGTCGCTCGTGGAGTAGGGGAGTCATGACAAGACCAACTGCACAAGCCACTCCCACCAAGGAAGAAGAAGCCCCGATCCACATTTTGTGGATCAACTGCGGGTTGTCCTGTGATGGTGACTCGGTAGCCCTGACCGCGGCGACCCAGCCCAGCATCGAGGAAATTGCGCTGGGCGCTCTTCCTGGACTGCCCAAGATCGCGGTGCACTGGCCGCTGATCGACTTTGAATGTGGCCCCGAACAGGGTGCCGACAACTTCATCGAGTGGTTCTGGAAGGCCGACCGGGGCGAGCTGGAACCGTTCGTACTCGTCCTCGAGGGTTCCATCCCGAACGAGGCGATCAACGGAGACGGTTACTTCACCGGTTTCGGGAGGCATCCCGACACCAACCAGCCGGTCACGATCAATGAGTGGATCGACAAGCTGGCGCCTAAGGCGACCATTATCCTCGCGGTCGGCACCTGCGCCACTTACGGTGGTATCCACGGTATGGCGGGCAACCCGACCGGTGCCATGGGTGTGCCGGACTACTTGGGCTGGGACTGGAAGTCCAAGGCCGGTATCCCGATCGTCTGTGTACCTGGCTGCCCGGTGCACCCGGACAACCTGTCGGAGACGATCCTGTACCTGCTCTACCAGGCTGCCGGGCAGGCTCCGATGATCCCGTTGGACGAGCACCTGCGTCCGCAGTGGCTGTTCGGCGCCACCGTTCACGAGGGTTGT
>DASUII010000100.1:0-37003 GCA_036279835.1 Pseudonocardiaceae bacterium | reverse complement strand
GGTCGCGACCGAACAGGCCGCCGCAGCGGGTCACGCACTGCTCGACGAGCTGCAGCTGCTCACCGTGCATGGCGTGCTGCACCTGCTGGGTTACGACCACGCCGAGCCCGCCGAGGAGCGCGAGATGTTCGCCCTGCAGGAGGGAATCCTTGCTGAGTTCCAGCGCGCCGACCTGGCCAACCGGCGCCGGATCGCGCAGCGGGACGCGGACACCCGACTGCTTGGAGTGGTCGGTCTGGACGGGCCGCAGGAGTCCGGCCCTCCCGGATAACCGCCCGGGACAGCCCTCAGAATAGCGAACAGGACCGACAGTGCCGACGTCTTCGGTTCCCTTGCTCGTGCTGGCCGCCACCCTGGTGGTGGCTGCGGGGGGGTTCGCTGCGGCTGATGCCGCGCTGGGCACCGTGTCCCGGGCCCGGGTCGACGCGCTGGTGCGCTCCGGCCGCTTCGGCGCCAGCGCGCTGGCGCTGGTCGTCGCCGACCGGCCCCGGCACGTCAACTTGCTGCTGTTGTTGCGGCTGAGCTGTGAGTTGACCGCCACGGTGCTCGTCACGGTGGCGGCGCTGCGGGAGCTGTCGCCGATCTGGCTGGCCGTGCTGGTCACCGGGTTGGCAATGGTGGTGGTGACTTATGTCGTCGTCGGGGTGGGTCCGCGCACCATCGGGCGCCAGCATCCCTATGCCGTCGGCCTCGCCGTGGCCGGATCGGTCCGGGTGCTGGGTCGGATCCTGGGGCCTTTGTCGCGGCTGCTCATTTTCGTGGGTAACGCGATCACCCCCGGTAGAGGCTTTCCCGAAGGCCCGTTCAGCTCGGAGGTCGAGCTGCGCGAGCTGGTGGACATGGCGGGTCAGCGCGGCGTGGTCGAGGCCGGTGAGGCCGAGATGATCCATTCCGTCTTCGAGCTCGGGGATACCGTGGCCCGTGAGGTGATGGTGCCCCGAACCGAGATCGTCTGGATCGAGCAGGAGAAGTCAGTACGTCAGGCAGTGGCGCTATGCCTACGTTCCGGGTTCTCCCGGATCCCGGTGGTCGGCGACAGCGTCGATGACATCGTCGGTGTCGTGCACATCAAGGATCTGGTGGCGGCCGAGCAGCCCACCGGTGGCACCGTTGGCGAGGTGATGCGGCCCGCGACGTTCGTCCCTGATTCCAAGCTGCTGACCGGGCTGCTCAAGGAGATGCAGATCTCGCACAACCACATGGCCGTCGTGGTCGACGAATACGGTGGGACCGCTGGCCTTCTGACGATCGAGGACATTCTTGAGGAGATCGTCGGCGAGATCACCGACGAGTCCGACACCGACCAGCGGCCACCGATCGAGCATCTTGGGGACGGTACGGTACGCGTGATCAGCCGGCTGCCGGTGATCGATTTGGCTGAGCTGTTCGAGGTGGAGCTCGCGGACACCGACGTGGAGACCGTTGGGGGGCTGCTGGCGCAGCGGTTGGGTCGGGTGCCGGTGCCCGGTGCAGAGGCCGAGGTGGCCGGCTTGCGGCTGCGCGCCGAGGGCGGCAACGATCGTCGCGGGCGGCTGCGGATCACCACCGTCACTGCTCGCCGAGTCACCGCGAAGTCCGATTCCGCAACCCGTCAGTCCCCGACTCACAACCAGTACCCCGCCGCGGCCGACCCCCCGCAGGAAGCGAGCGACACCAGTGCCTGACACCACTAACCTAGACCCGGAGGACGCCAAGATCGTGACGCTGGCGCGCTCGGCGCTGGCCCGTACCGGCGCCCAGGAGGGTGCCGCGGTACGGGACACCGACGGCCGCACCTACACCGGCGTCACAGTATCGCTGCCCTCGCTGGCATTGACCGCACTGCAGGCGGCGGTGGTCGCAGCGGTGGCCAGCGGTGCGACCGGCTTGGAGGCAGCTGCGGTGGTATCTGGCTCCGGCGCGGTGGATGCTGCCTCACTGGCTGCGGTCCGGGACCTCGGGCCCACTGCCCCGGTGCTGGTGGTCGACCAGCACGGCGTCGTCGGCAGCGTGCTGAGTACAGCGGGACAGGCGTGACGGGCATGACACAGCACACCGACGGGCCGTTTCGGGCCGGGTTCGCCTGCCTGGTGGGCAGGCCCAACGTCGGCAAGTCAACGTTGACCAACTCACTGGTGGGCCAGAAGGTGGCGATCACCTCCAGCCGCCCGCAGACCACTCGGCATACCATCCGGGGAATCGTGCATCAGCCCGACGGGCAGCTCATCCTGGTGGACACCCCGGGTCTGCACCGCCCCCGAACCCTGCTCGGCGAGCGGCTCAACAGCCTGGTCCGCGCGACCTGGTCGGAGGTCGACGTGATCGGGTTCTGCGTGCCCGCTGATGCCACCATCGGATCCGGGGACCGGTTCATCGCCGGTGAGCTGGCTGTGCTGGCGCGCCGCACCCCGGTCTTCGGCATCGTCACCAAGACCGACCTGGTGAGCCCACAGCGAGTGGCTGAGCAGCTCGCCGGCCTCGCTGACCTGGCGCGCTCAGCGGGCTTCGACGAGTTCGCCGAACTGGTCCCGGTCTCGGCGGTCGACGGTTTCCAGGTGGGGCTGCTCGCTGACCTGCTGCTGGCCCGCATGCCGGAGTCGCCACCGCTGTACCCCGCTGGGGATCTCACCGACGAACCGGAGCAAACCCTGGTCGCTGAGCTGGTTCGGGAGGCGGCGCTGGAGGGCGTGCGCGACGAGCTGCCGCACTCGCTGGCCGTCGTGGTGGAGGAGATGAACCCCCGGGAGGGACGAGCCGGTCTGCTCGACGTCTATGTCAACCTTTACGTCGAACGCGACAGCCAGAAGGCGATCGTGATCGGACGCGGCGGGGCGCGCCTCAAGGAGGTCGGCAGCCGCGCGCGCACGCACATCGAGGCGCTGCTGGGCACCTCGGTGTACCTGGACCTGCACGTGAAGGTCGCCAAGGACTGGCAGCGAGATCCCAAGCAGCTTCGTCGGCTCGGTTTCTGACTCGTCCGGGGCTGGGGTGCGAGGATGGGGTGGTGAACCTCTACCGCGACACCGGGGTGGTGCTGCGGGTGCAGAAGTTGGGCGAAGCCGATCGGATCATCACGCTGTTGACCCGCCGGCACGGGCGGGTGCGCGCGGTGGCCAAAGGCGTACGGCGCACCTCGTCGCGGTTCGGCGCCCGGGTGGAGCCGTTCGGACACGTCGACGTGCAGTTCTACCGCGGGCGCACGCTGGACATCGTCACCCAGGTCGAGACGGTCGACGGCTTCGGCTCCCGGCTAGTCGGTGACTACGGCCGCTACACCGCCGGTTGCGCGGTGCTGGAGACCGCCGAGCGGCTGGCCGGCGCCGAGGGCGAGCCGGTGCTGCGGCTGTACCTGCTGGTGGTCGGTGCGCTGCGGGCACTGGCCGACGGGCAGCGGCACGCGCCCTTGGTGCTCGACGCCTTCCTGCTCCGCGCGATGGGAACCGCGGGATGGGCGCCGGCCCTGACCGAATGCGCCCGATGCGGTGCACCGGGACCGCACCGGGCGTTCAGCGTTCCCGCCGGGGGCGTGGTCTGTCCGGGGTGCCGTCCGGCCGGTGCGGCCACCCCTTCGGCACAGACCGTGCAGCTGCTTGACGCACTGGAGTCCGGGGACTGGCAGATCGCCGAGGACGCCGCGCCCCCGGTCGCCCGCGAGGCCAGCGGTCTCATCGCCGCCCACCTCCAGTGGCACCTCGAACGCCAACTCCGCTCCCTCCCCCTGGTAGAACGCCCCCGCCTCCCGCATTCAGCGGGCATATCGGCGGCCGAATAGCCCCGCTGAGCCCGCTGAATGCGTCGGGCGGCAGGATGTGGCGGTGGTTCGAGCGCCTGATCCGCATCCGTCTGGGGCTCGGCCGCCGTTGTTGGCCGCCGAGCGGGTTCCGCGGCATGTTGCGCTGGTGATGGATGGCAACGGGCGGTGGGCGCAGCAGCGCGGGCTGTCGCGTACCGAGGGTCACCGTCGTGGTGAGGCCGTCTTGCTGGATGTGGTCTGCGGCTGCATCGAGCTGGGGGTGAAGTGGCTGTCGGCTTATGCGTTCTCCACCGAGAACTGGCGGCGCAGCCCCGATGAGGTGCGCTTTCTGATGGGCTTCAACCGCGACGTCATCCGGCGGCGCCGCGACCAGATGCACGAGATGGGAGTCCGGGTGCGCTGGGCCGGGCGCCGCCCGCGGTTGTGGCGCAGCGTGATCCGCGAGCTTGAAGTTGCTCAGGAGCTGACCGCAGCCAACGATGTCATGACCCTGACCATGTGCGTGAACTACGGCGGACGCGCCGAGATCGCTGACGCGGCGCGTGAGGTGGCCCGCCGGGCGGCCCGCGGCGAGATCGACCCCGAGCGGGTCGATGAGCGGGTGCTGGCCCGGTATCTCGATGAGCCGGACATGCCCGATGTCGACCTGTTCCTGCGGCCGTCGGGTGAGCAGCGCATCTCGAATTTCCTCATCTGGCAGGCTGCCTACGCCGAGCTGGTGTTCCAGGACGTCCTGTTCCCCGACCTCGACCGCCGCGATCTATGGCGGGCCTGTGAGGTCTACGCAGCCCGGGATCGCCGGTTCGGCAGCGCCGTCGACAGGCCTGTCGAAATTCGCACTCCGAGGAGAACGATCGGATGAGCCACGACGAGGGTGCCGCCGCCACCCGGGAACTGCTCGACGCTGCCCGAGCCGCGTTGGAGCGCTACCAGGACGTCAAGGTCGACGACGACGGCTCGCTGACCTTCCAGCACGCCGACGTGCCGTGCGCGGTGCAGGCGGTGGAACTCGCCGAGGGCCTGGCGATGCTCAGTTTGACCTGCGTGGTCGCCTGGGACGTTCCCGATGACGGCGAGCTGGCCGAGCGAGTCGCCAGCCGGGCAGGGCAGGGCTTGTTCGGCACCTTGGGGTTGGTCCGTACCGAGCGCGGAGCGGACGTGACGCTGCGCTACGCCTTCCCGGCTGCCGGTCTGGACACCATGCCACTGGGCACGCTGCTCATGCTGGTGGTGTCCGCGGCCTCGCAGGTGCGCGGCGAGCTGCTGCCTGCCTGATGGCCGCCCCAACACGCGCGCGAGCGATCGAGCAGCGCCGGATCACCTCGCTGGAGGTGTTGTGCGCTGTGCTGGTGCTGGCGCTGCTGGCTCAGGGACCGCTGATCCGGATGCTCGACATCCCGGCCGTGCGTACCGGTGCCACGGTTTTCGTAGCGATCTGCGTGCAGGCGATGCCGTTTCTGGTGCTCGGAGTGCTGGTCAGTGGGCTGATCGCGGCGTTCGTGTCACCGCTGGCGTTGTGCCGAGTGCTGCCGCGCACGACCACCGCCGCGGTGCCGATCGCCGGATTGGCCGGGATGGCGCTACCGGGATGCGAGTGCGCGTCGGTGCCGGTGTCCCGGCGCCTGATGCAACAAGGCGTACCGCCCGCGGCGGCGCTGGCGTTCCTTATCGCCGCGCCCGCGGTCAACCCGGTCGTGCTGGTGGCTACCGCGGTGGCCTTCCCGGGTGAGCCCCGGATGGTCGCGGCCCGGTTCCTCGGCTCGATGGCCACCGCGATGGTGATGGGCTGGTTGTGGGCGCGCTTCGGCCGCCCGGAGTGGATCGCGCAACGGGCGCTGCGCCGCCCCGAGCGCCCTCCTGGTCGCAGTGCCTTCGCAGTGTTCACCGAGACCGCTCGGCATGACATGGTCTCCTCGGGCGGGTTCCTGGTGCTCGGCGGCCTCACCGCAGCAGTGCTGAATGTCCTGGTGCCCGCGTCCTGGATGGCGTCGCTGACCGGAGACATGGTGCTTGGGGTCCTGGTGATGGCGCTGCTCGCGGTCGTGCTCGCGCTGTGCAGCGAGGCCGACGCGTTCGTCGCCGCGTCGCTGACGGCCGTGCCGCTGCTGCCCCGGCTGGTCTTTCTCGTGGTGGGTCCGGCGGTGGACGTCAAGCTGGTGGCCTTACAGGCGGGAGCGTTCGGGCGCGGCTTCGCCAGCCGCTTCGCGCCGGCGACGTTCGTGGTGGCGATCGCGTGCGGGGTGCTGGCCGGCGTGCTGGTACTCGGCGGTACGCGATGAGAAGGGAGACCCAGAACGTCCTGCTGGTGTTACTCGGTGGCGCCTTGTGCAAGATCGCGTACAACGGCAGCTTCTTGCGCTACGTCAAGCCTTCCCTACTGCCGTTGCTCATCTGCGCAGGGGTGGTGATCCTGTCGCTGGGCCTGATCTCCATCGGGCGTGACGTGCGGGCTGGGCGCACCGTGTCTGACCACCATGATCACGCCGGACGCAGTCCCTGGCTGCTGGTACTGCCGGTGCTGGCGATCTTCCTGGTCGCCCCGCCGGCGCTCGGTGCGGACACCGTGTCGCGCTCGGCGCGGGCGGTCGCCCCGAAGCAGCCCGCCGTCGCCCTCCCGCCGCTGCCCGCGGGCCCGGCTCCCGCGCTTCGGATGAGCGACTTCGTCACCCGTGCGGTATGGGACGACGCGGACAGCCTGCACGGTCGCCAGGTACGTCTGGTCGGCTTCGTCGTGCACGGCGCCCAGGACAGTACCTATCTCGGCCGGCTGGTGATGGCCTGCTGTGCAGCGGACGTGACGCCGGTGAAGGTGCGACTGGAGGGCTACCGCGGACTCGCGGTCCTGCCGCAGGACGGCTGGTTCGAGGTGCAAGGCCAGGTGATACCCGGCTCAGCGAGATCGAACACCCGCTTCACCCCCACCCTCACCGTCTCAGCCCTCCACCCAGTCCCCGTCCCTGTCGAACCCTACGAGTTCTAACCGCGCTCCCGACGGACGCGCAGTCTGGATGCAGACTGCTGCAAAAGCGGCCCGAATTACCGCAGTCTGCATCCAGACTGCGGTAAAGGGGATCAGGATGACGGGCAGTCGGGGCAGCGGCCGGAGATCTCGACGGTGTGGTCGATGTCGGTGAAGTTGTGGTCGTTGGCCACCTTCTCGGCCCACAGCTCCACAGTTGGGCCCTCGACCTCCACGGTGCGTCCGCACTGCCGGCACACCAGGTGGTGATGGTGATGCGCCGAGCAACGCCGGTAGAGAGCCTCGCCACTGGCGGTGCGCAGTACATCGATCTCGCCAGCCTCGGCGAGGGTCTGCAGGGTGCGATACACCGTCGTCAAGCCGATGCCCTCGCCGCGGTGTCGCAACTCCTCGTGAATCTCCTGGGCGGACCGGAAGTCGTCGGTGTCGTCGAGCAGCCTGGCCACCGCGGTCCGCTGCCGAGTGGAGCGCGGTGGCGTAACCGGACGCGATGCGGTCATTCCTCCTCCACGTGGGTCACGGCATCGAGCACGATATGCGACAGGTGCTCGTCGACCAGCCGGTAGACGACCTCCCGGCCGTGCCGCTCGCCGTCGACCACCCCGGCGGACTTGAGCACCCGTAAGTGCTGGCTGATCAGCGGTTGGGTGACACCCAGCGCGTCGACCAGCTCATGGACGCAACGCCCGCTGTCGCGCAGCTGCAGCACGATAGCGATCCGCACCGGCGCGGACAGGGCCCGCAGCAGTTCACCAGCCGCCTCCAGAGTCGCTCGCGGGCGGATCGCCGCCGGGCCGGGAGCTGGCCGGCCGGGGAAATGCTCGTCGTCGACGGGCGGTTCCGGTACTGCGTCTGCGGTGACACCCGCCATACCGTCGCCCTCACTTCCCCCGCTCGATCCCGATCCCGGTCCGCCAGCCATGGTAAGCGCCGAGTCGCCCGGCACGACGTCACCCGCCCGGCGACTCGCTAACGTCACCCTCCCCGCACCACCGGAGGACGCCCGTGATCTTGATCTGCCGTTTCGCCGTCGAATCTGCCCGGGCCGAGGACTTTCTCACCCACGCACGCCGGGCGCTGGAGTTGCTGACCGTGCAGCGGGGTTGCCTGGGCGGCCAGCTGGGCCGCTCCCCGGACGACACCGCACGGTGGGTGCTGGTCGTGCAGTTCGAGTCGGTGGTCGCCTACCGACGCACCCTGTCGGTGTTCGAGGTCCGCGAACACGTAGTACCGCTGCTGTCCGAGGCGCTGACTGGCGAGCCCGGTGGCTACGAGGTGCTGGCCGCCGCCGAGGATGGTGCGGTGATCGATCACGCCAGCCTGCTTGCGCTCGACGCCGATCGGGGGTTCGGATCCGACGATCGCTAATGTGGGCACGCACCTACCACAACCGTCACCAGGAGATCCCCAGTGCCCGCGGATCGCATCGAAACCGTCGTCAGCCTGTGCAAGCGCCGTGGCTTCGTGTTCCCGAGTGGGGAAATCTACGGCGGAACCCGCTCGGCCTGGGACTATGGCCCGCTCGGTGTGGAACTCAAAGAGAACGTCAAGCGCCAGTGGTGGCGCTCGATGGTCACCGGCCGGGACGACGTCGTGGGCCTGGACTCGTCGGTGATCCTGCCCCGCGAGGTGTGGGTCGCCTCAGGCCACGTGCAGGCCTTTCACGACCCGCTGGTGGAGTGCCAGAGCTGCCACAAGCGGTTTCGGGCTGACCAGCTCGCCGACGACTACGCCGAACGCACCGGCAAGGACGTGATGGAGGACGACCTGTCCGACGTCCCGTGCCCGAACTGCGGCACCCGCGGCCAATACACCGCGCCGCGCGAGTTCAACATGATGCTCAAGACGTACCTGGGTCCAGTCGAGTCCGAGGACGGCCTGTATTACCTGCGCCCAGAGACCGCGCAGGGCATTTTCATCAATTTCCAGAACGTCGTGATGTCGTCGCGTAAGAAGCCACCGTTCGGGATCGGGCAGATCGGCAAGAGCTTCCGCAACGAGATCACACCGGGCAACTTCATCTTCCGCACCCGTGAGTTCGAGCAGATGGAGATGGAGTTCTTCGTCGAACCGGGCACTGACGAGCAGTGGCACCAGTACTGGATCGATACCCGCACCGACTGGTACGCCGATCTGGGTATCAACCGGGACAATTTGCGGCACTACGAGCATCCCAAGGAGAAGCTCTCGCATTACTCCAAGCGGACCGTCGACGTGGAGTACCGGTTCGGCTTCTCCTCCGGTCAGCAGTGGGGCGAGCTGGAGGGCATCGCCAACCGCACCGATTTCGACCTCACCACGCACTCCAACCACTCCGGAGTTGACCTGTCCTACTACGACCAGGCCACCGACTCCCGGTACCGGCCCTACGTGATCGAGCCTGCCGCGGGCGTCGGTCGGCCCATGATGGCGTTTCTGCTGGAGGCCTACGCGGAGGACGAGGCACCCAACGCCAAGGGCGGGGTGGACCGTCGCGTGGTGCTGCGGCTGGACAAGCGCCTCGCACCGGTGAAAGCCGCGGTGCTGCCGCTGTCGCGCAACGCCGACCTGTCGCCCAAGGCCCGGGATGTGGCGACGGCGCTGCGACGGCACTGGAATGTCGACTTCGACGACGCGGGCGCCATCGGCCGCCGCTACCGCCGCCAAGACGAGATCGGCACCCCGTTCTGCGTGACGGTGGACTTCGACTCGCTGACCGACCATGCGGTGACGGTGCGCGAGCGGGACACGATGGCTCAGCAGCGGGTTGCGATGGATCAGGTGGAGTCCTACCTCGCGGCTCGCCTGATCGGCTGCTGACTTCTGGGAGCATGGTGGGCATGGACACCATAAGTACTGAGGAAACGCGTCAGCGCAGGCAAGCTGGTGACGCACTGCGTCGCTGGACCGAGCAGGGCCGGTCCGCCGGGGTGGTGCGGGTGCTGCAACGGCAAGGATTCGGCACCGTCGCCACCGGACAACTGCTGGCCGGCACCGCCGACGGTGACCGGGCGGGTGCCCTGTTCGAGGGCACCATGGACACCGTCGCGCTGCCGTTGCTGAGTTCCGCGGTGTCGACGCCTGGCACGGCCAAAGGACATGTCACTGAGGTCAACGCGCTGGACGCCGGCCTCGCCTGCGCCGGCGGCGCCCAGCTGCTGGGTCATCCACTGCCTGCACCGGCCGCTGCAGCGCTGGGTGCTGCGCTCGCCGACGGTGAACCCTGCGCACTGGCCTCCACCGTCGACGGGTCAGCCGTGCTGGTGGCGGCTGGCGCTGGGCTCAAAGATGTCGTCGGCACGCTCGGCGGCCCGGACACCGACGAAATAGCCCTGGCCAGAATGCGTGCACTGGCCCGCATCGGTGCCACGGTCACCGAGCAGGGCGACGCGGCGGGCACCCCGGTACTGCTCGATGTGTGGGTGCCGGTCACCACGATGCTGATCGTCGGCCGCGGGGCGATCGGGACCGCCCTGGCGGCGCAGTGTGAGTTGCTGGGTTGGGCGGTGCGCGTCGAAACCGAACTGGAGCCGGCGATCGTCGCCGCAAAGGAGTTCACCTCCGTCGACGTGCTAGCGCTGCTGGACCACGGGCCGGCGTTCGACGCAGTGCTGGTGGAGCTGCTGCGATCGGGGCGCGGGTTCTGTGGCGCGCTGGGATCGCGGCACACCCAGGAAGTTCGGCGCCGGCGGCTACGGGACGCCGGGATCACCGAAGAGGAGCTGGCGCGGCTGCATGGACCGGTGGGTCTGGACGTGGGCGCGGCCCGCCCGGCGGAGACGGCGGTGTCCGTGGTCGGGGAGGTACTCGCGGTGCGGCGGGGACGTTCCGGTGGCCCGCTGGCCACCGCGGCGGGCCGCATCGGTGGGTGAGCGGCCGGTCCGGTCCGCGCTAATCCGGCTGGTTCTCGGCGCGGTGCTGGTCGGTGGTCTGATCGTGGGTGGCACGGTGTTCCGGGTGTGGCAGGTCGCCCGGGTCGATGACCGGGCGAAGGCTGACGTCGTGATCGTGCTGGGCGCGGCGCAGTACGACGGGACACCGTCGGCGGTGCTGGGATCCCGGCTCGACCACGCCGCGCGGCTGTGGCGGGATGGGGTGGCGCCAGTGATCGTCACAGTCGGTGGTCGCCGGGACGGCGATAACTACACCGAGGCGCAGGCCGGGCGCAAATACCTGACCTCCTATGGGATCCCGCCCGGCTCGGTGGTGCCGATCGGGGAGGGTCGCGACACCCTGGAGAGTCTGCGCGCGGTCGCCGATCGGGCGGCGGCCGCAGGTTGGCACACCGCGGTGATCGTCAGCGATCCCTGGCACTCGCTGCGGTCTCGCACGATGTCAGACGACCTGGGACTGACGGCCTGGACGTCGCCGACCCGAAGCGGTCCGATTGTGGCGACCCGCACCATCCAGGCCCGCTACATCGTCCGGGAGAGCGCCGCACTGCTGGACTACCGGCTGACACATGCTCCGGCCGAGTCCTACGGCACCGATCTGGGATGACCACGGTGGGCTGCCCCTACACCGAACAGGACTGGGCACGGCTGCTTCCCGAGACGGCGAAGCGAGCTACCTTGCCCGGATCGCGGCCGGAGCGCCGCAACCCCTTTGCCAGGGACCGCGCCCGGGTACTGCACTCCGCGGCGCTGCGCAGGCTTGCAGGCAAGACCCAGGTGGTCGGCCCAGGGGAGGGTGACGTTCCCAGGACCCGGCTGACCCATTCGCTGGAGGTTGCCCAGATCGGCCGAGGCATCGCCACCGAGCTTGGTTGCGATCCGGACGTGGTGGAGACCGCGGGCTTGGCCCACGACATCGGCCACCCGCCGTTCGGCCATAACGGCGAGCAGGTGTTGAACGAGGTCGCCGCGCCGTGCGGTGGTTTTGAGGGCAACGCGCAGACGCTCCGAATTCTCACCCGGCTGGAGCCCAAGCTGCTCGATCCCGAGACCGGGCGCAGCCACGGGCTCAACCTCACCAGAGCATCGCTGGACGCCACTGTCAAATATCCCTGGCCGCGTGCCAGCGGGACGGGCAAGTTCGGCTTCTACGCCGACGATGCGGCGGTGTTCGGCTGGCTGCGAGACGGTGCGCCCGAGGGGCGGCGATGCCTGGAAGCTCAGGTGATGGATTGGGCCGACGACGTCGCGTACTCGGTGCACGATGTCGAGGACGGAATCCTGGCCGGCCGTATTTCGCTGGACACCCTGGCTGATCCGGTGGAGCGGGCGCTGCTCGCGGAGCTCACCGCGAAGCATTTCAGCGTGCTGCCCGGTGCTCGGTTGCAGGACGCGGCGGTGGGGCTGCTGGCACTTCCGGTGCTTGGCGCGTTGCGGCGATACGACGGCTCGCTGGCCGCCCAGGTCGCGTTGAAGGAGCTCACCAGCGAGCTGGTCGGGCGGTTCGTGTCCGCTGTGGTATCGGCGACGCTGGCCAGGTTCGGCCCCACCCCGTTGGGGCGTTACCAGGCCGACCTGGTGATACCGGACCAGGTGGCTGCCGAGGTGGCGCTGCTCAAGGCGGTGGCGCTGCGATTTGTGATGCGCGATCCCCGGCGGCTGGTCGTGCAGGCCCGGCAACGGGAGCTGGTCGCGGAGCTGTGTGCGGCTTTGGTACATCGGGCGCCGGAGCCACTGGATCCGGCGCTGCTGCCGGCTTGGCATGACGCGGCGGACGACAGCGCGCGGTTGCGGGTGGTCGTTGATCAGGTGGCTGCTTTGACTGACGCGCAGGCGGTGCGGTGGCACGCAGCGCTGCGCGCTGCGTGCTCGTGAGTGGCAAACAGTGTTATAACACTGTTTGCCACTCACGAGCTTTTAGTAGACCATCGCTGGGTTGTCGTAGTGCTTGAACTCCAGCAGGTTGTTCGAGGGATCTCGCAGCACGAACGTGTCGTGTCCTTCGGGCCGGCCGTCGAAGCGGCGGAAGGGTTCGGCGAAGAACGGCAGGTGGCGGGCTTTGGCGACGCGGAGCAACCGGTCCCAGTCCCGCTTATACCGAAATGTCATTCCGAAATGTCTGGGATAAAGCTCAGGAGCAGTGTCAACGCGGTCGGAGAGATGGCAGACGACTTGGTCGCCGAAAAAGTTCAGGGTGATGCGGTCTGGGTAGCGCCGGGCCAGCGTGCAGCCGAGGCCGTCGACGTAGTAGCGGTGGGCGTCGTCGAGGTCCAAGGCGGGAATCGCCAGGTGGAACAGGCTCGCCGAGTCGCCCAATACAGAGGTAACCATTACAAGACCGCCGGTAGGGTGTCTGAACGCAGACCCCGCCGCAGTGTTTCGAGTGCGATCACGTCGTCGGCGCGTACGTTGCCCAAGTTGACCGAGGGACCCATCCGGCGCATGAAGTAGGTCTGCAGTTCCTTGCTCGGGGCTTCGAACAGCAGCCGGTCGAGGTCGATACCGGAGCCGACGATCTCGTTGACCAGCTCGTGGCGCGGTTGGCCGTCGGACCGGCAGATCCCGCTGCGGCCGCTCTCCCGGGCCTCAGCGGTGACCAGGTAAGCGCCGGCGGCGAAGTCCTCCTCAATGAAGGCGAGCCAGCGCCCCGGTGCCAGCGCATCGGAACGCCTGATGTCCTTGAAACCGACCTCGCTGATGACGACGAACTCGTCGGCGAATCGGCCCACCCAGCGTGCTTTCTCAGTGTTGTCGATAGGGATCGTGCCGTTAGATATCTCGACGTGCGTGGCACCCAGCTGACGGCACAGCGCCACCCACTCCGGCACGAGTCCGTCCAGAGCGTAGCGCTCGAACAGTGTACCGCCGAAGTAGAAATCGATATCGGCGCTGCGCAAGATGTCGATCTTGCGTTTGATGTCTTTGGTGACCAGGCAGGTACCCCAGCCGAATTTCACGAAATCCACGAATTCGCCGACGCTGTCTATGGCGTCTTCGAATTGGCCGGTGAACAGTCCCGGATCGATGACCATCGTGAGCCCACGCCGTCGTGGTTTGACCTCGAGCTCCGGTGAGCGCAGTTGCGTGTCGATCACGACGACCTCCCTTACATCCGCCCTGCGCCCAGCCCGATCGGCTGGGTCGAGGCGGAAGAATCGGATCTAGCGGAATGCTTCGGTCTAGTGGAAGGAAAGGGTGAAGCAGGCAGCGAGCGACGCTTCCCGGTGAGCACCAGGCTCAGCGGGCTGTGCCGCAGCACCTCGACTACCAGCAGCGACACCACAACGGTGACCGCGACAGCGATGACGGTGCAGGACAGCGCGGACACCTGCGTGGACAGCCACGCCAACGGCCCGAGCGTCAACGCCCACAGCACCATCGGATGCACCAGGAACACGCCGAACGAACGGTCGGAGCCGGTCTCGACGGCCCGCGACCCCGGGCCGCCTGCCCGCCGCGCCGTCCAGGCGACGCCGAGGGCGAACAATGCCGTGATGATTGCTAGGCACCAGGGCACCATCACCGGTTGGAACACGTCGGACGCGGTCCCGGGGGAACTTCCGGCACGCACTGAGTGCAGGTACCAGCCCTCGGCCGCGGCACCGGTGACAACCAGCGCCCCAAGCACGACCGCCGGATTCTCGCGGACCCACGCCTGCACCCGGTCGGCGTGCAGCGCAGCCACCCCGCCGAGCACCAGGTAGAACTCGTAACTGCCGACGAAGGACCCGTCGTAGCCCAACAACTTCCCGGCAATCCCGCTCGGGTGCACCAGGTGCAGGCCGGCATCGATAGCGACCTGCAGGATCGCGCTGATTGCCAGCAGCCACCACAAACCACCGCGCCGTCGGGCGAATCCCCGCAGCGACCGGAGGAACAAGGGGAACAGCAGATAGAACTGCATCGTCACGACCAGGAAGTACAGGTGGTACCACGCCGTGCCGGTCAGCAGATTGCGTCCGAGCTGGGTCAGTGCCGCGGCGGGCGGCTGCGGCGTCGTGATCAGCGCCAGTCCGCTGTAGATCACGGACCAGATCACGTACGGCGCACCGACCAGCAAAAATCTCCGCCGCCAGAACGGTGCGGCGAGAAGCTGGTTGCGGTAGCGGTGTACGAGCACGAACGCCGTGAGGGCGAAGAACGCCTCACGGGTGAAGTGCAGCAGCATCGCGGCGCCGCCCGCCGGGACGCTGTCCGGCGGGTTGACGGTCGTCACGGTGTGTACCGCGATGACGGCGGCGAAGGTCAGCACCCGGAGCAGGTCCACCGCATAGACGTGACCCGAACGGCCGCTGAGCGTCACAGCGAGACCGCCTCGGACCGGCTGGCGTCGTCGACGAGCGACTCACGCAGCCGGCGGCGGGCCACCTTCCCGGTGGCGGTCAGCGGCAGGGCAGCGACGATCCGGAACTCCACCGGGCGTTTCGCCCGGCTGAGTTGCCGCTCGCACCGCAACTGCAGCCGACTCACGAGCTTGGCCGCTTGCTCGCCGTCCAGCGCCAGGACCGGTCGAATCCAGGCCACCGGCACCGCTCCGAGCACCTCATGCGGACAAGGGGCGACGGCGGCCTCGGCCACCGCCGGCTCACCGAGCAGAACCTCCTCGACCTCACTCGGGTGCACCAGCTCGCCGCCGCAGTTCACCACGTCATCGCCGCGCCCGGCGAGGTAGAGGTACCCGTCGGCGTCGAGTCGCCCGAGATCACCGGTGTCCAGCCAACCTGTGGCGTCGAAGCGCTCGGCGGCCACGCCCTCGGCGTATGCGCTGATCACACCCTCGCCGCGGATGCGGACCCGGCCCTCCACGCCCACCGCACACCGCTGCCCGTCCGGTCCGACGATCTCCAGCTCCACCCCGGCGGGCCGCCCGACTGAACCGGGCGGGTGGCCACCGCACAGCGGGGTGGCGGTGATCTGGCTGGCCGCCTCGGTCATGCCATAGCTCTCCACCACGGCAACCCCGCTGCACGCGGCCACCCGGTCGCGGGCCGCCGCCGGCAGCGGCGCCGAAGCCGACCGGATGAACCGCAAGCTGGAAGGCACTTCGGGCACGTTGTCGAGGGCCAGGATCGACAGGATGGCCGGTACCGCGTTGACCCAGGTGATCCGGCGTTGCACCAGGAGTTGCCAGAACCCCGTGCGATGGAACCGGTGGTCCAACACCAGCGTGCCACCCGCGACGAGCGTGCCGAGCAGCGCGACGACCTGGGCGTTGATGTGGAACAACGGCAGCGGGTTGAAGCCACGGTCCGTCGCGGACAGCTCGTGGTGGTCGACGACGCGCCGCGCCACATGCAGCAACTGGCGTTCGGTGAGCACTACGGTCTTCGGCGTGCCGGTCGAGCCGGAGGTGAGCAGCGCCACCGCGCCGGTCCGCGGCTGCGCTGCCCGCGCGCCGCTGGCCCGGATAGGAGCTGCTGGATCGGCGGGCAGTCCGGTCACCGGGTTCACCCGCATGTCCCGGATGGCAGCCCGGTCGCTGATGACGAGCCACGGTCGTAGGGCGCGCCGGGTGCGGTGCGCCTGCGCGGCAGGAGCCGCTGGGTCTACAGGTACCGAGCATCGCCCGGCGGCGATCACCGCGAGGTGCACCGCGCAGAATGCCAGCGGATCATCGACGTCGATGAGGACCCGGGCACCTAGCGGTACCCCGGCGGCGTCGAGTTCACGATGCCAGGCATCCGCAGCCGCGCGAAGCATGGCGAAGTCGAACGACCGTTCGCTGTGCGCGTCGGCCAGAAAACACCGGTGTGGGGATGTCTTGGCGCGCTCGGTGACAAGCTCGCGAAGGGTGGTCACAGCCGCATCCTGACCGGCCCACCTGAAGACTAGCTGGACGCGACCTGTGCATACTCTGAGTCATGCGGCACAAGGGCAGCAGGGCTGGTTCCACAGCCTCGGTGTCCGGTCGTCGGCACGTAGTCAGGACGCCGCTGGCAGCGGCGATCGTGGCGATACTGGCGGTCCTGGTCACAGCCGTCGCGCATCCGATGTTGCCGCAACGTCCGCAGGCATCGTCGTTGCCGTCCAACCCAACGGCGGCTGACCGTTTCGAGCTGGTCAGCCAATCGCAGGCGGTGAGCGTCGACGGAGTCCGGCGAACGTACCGCTCGATCGCGCCACTGCACGTGACCAGCCGGCTACCGCTGCTTGTCGTGCTGCACGGTCGCGGCGAGTCCGGTTCCGTGGTGGCGAGCCAGACCGGGTTCGTCGGTCTGGTCGAGCAGCGGCGGGTGATTCTGGTGGCTCCCGATGGGGAGCAGCACTCGTGGAACGCCGGTCACGGCTGCTGCGGGGTCGCCGGCTCTCGCGGTGTCCCGGACCTGCGCGTCGTGGCCGCGATCGTGGCCGACGCGGCGCGGCGGTGGCCGGTAGACGCCCGCCGGGTGTACCTGGTCGGGTACAGCAACGGCGGCAAGCTCGCCTATAGCGAGGTGTGCGCGCACCCCACACTCTTCGCGGCGGTGGCCACCTACGGTGCGGTGCCCTTGTCACCGTGCAATCCAGGTACGGCCGCGGTGCCGTTCCTGCTCGCCGCCGGTTCGGCTGATCGGGTGTTGCCCTTCGGTGGCAAGCCGGGCGGGAATCCGCCGCTCCCGTCGGTGCCGCAGGCCCTGACCTGGCTGCGTGCCCAGGATGGCTGCCTCGCCAGCCCGCGGACCGGACGGGACGGCTCGGCGGTGATCCAGCAATGGACGGGCTGCGCCGGCGCAACAGAGGTCGAGTCGGTCGTCTATCCAGGGCATGGTCATGCGTGGCCAGCTGCGGGGATCACCGGCGGGTCACCGGCCGCTGCCACCGTGATGTGGGCGTTTCTCAGCCGACACGGTGAACCAGCGGCCCGGTAACCCTCACAGGGGCGGATCGCTGGACAGCACACAGTCGCCGCATACGACGCCGGCCGCGTTCGGCGCGGCCCGATAGATCAGGCAGCAACTGCGGCGACGAAAGCGCCCGTCGGCCGACGCGGTGGCGGTGTCCCGCAGCGGCGGCTGGTCCAGCAGCAGCGACGTGATCACCCGCGCCCGGTCCGTCCAGGCCGGCTGACTGGCCGTGATCATCGATGCCGCGCCATTGAGGGCAGAGGCGACGTTGCCCCACAGGACCTGCGGGGATACCGACAACGCCCTGGTGACCTCGAGGAGGTCCCGCACCGGGCCATCGAGAACGCGTCTGGCCAGCAGGCCGGCCAGGCACTCGGGGCTTACGTCGTGGCCGCTGGCATCGGCGTCAGCGCCTCGCTGCACCGACAGCGGGAATGCGCCGCCCAGCACCGGCTGCCACCTCGTGCTGTCCAAGTCAACCTGCAGCAGCTCACCGGAGGTCACCGCGGCGGCCAGTGCCGGCGAGACCAGCCGAGCGACTAGACCGAGGTACGTGACGGAGGCGGCCACTCGCAGTTCGACGCCATCGGGTGCCTGGCCACCGGCGGTGGCCAGCCGGGAGCGGACCCCGGCGACCCGATCCATCAGCACGTCCGGGTTGTCGACCAGCTCGTTCATCGCGTGCCACGGGTCGGGCGGGATGGAGCCCCGGTGGTGTGTCTGCACGGCGAAAAACGGTCCGAAGGCGGCGAGGTCACCCACCACGGCATCGGTCAGCACCGCGACCGCCCCGACTGGGCTGCGCTCACTCGCCGGCCGGAACTCGCTCGACCGGCACCGCACCACGGTGCGAATCGAGCAGCCGCTCGGCCAGCGGAGCGAAGACCAGCCCGATCGTTGCCCAGAGGATCAGCTGTGCGGCCACGGAGTACAGCCGGAAGTCGAACAGCACGTCGGCGGGAAAGCCTGGGTAGACGATCATGCCGCCCGCGTTGGTCAGCGGCAGTCGTGTTTCGGTGCTGTGGCCCAGCCGGGGCAGGATCGCCATTACGATTCCGATCGCGACGATGAACGTCGCGGCCGCGAGGACGCTGGCATTCCAATTCCCGAACCGCTTGCGCAACCGCTGACCCAGGCACACCGCCGCGACGAGGAACAGCACCGAACAGAACACCATCAGCAGATACAGCCCGGCCCGATTCTTGATCGTGTCGGGGTCCCCGATCGCCGGTGGATTCGCCGGATACTTCACAAATGGCACCAGATACACAGCGAGGAAACCACCCGCCGCGACCAGCAGTGCCAGGGCGCGGGGCTGGAGGTTGCCGACGCGGCCCAGGCACACTGCGTAGGCGACAGCGAACAGCGCGCCCACCGCGACGCCGAAGAAGATCATGCCGATGCCGGCACCGAGATTTGCCTGGATGGCGCGGCTGAAGATGTCAGGACCAGCAGGTCCGGCGGGCAGGCCGGCGGACCTGTCCAGCACCGCTTGGGCGGCGTCCCGACCGGTCTCGTAGTCGATGGCCTCCTGGATCTGGGGCTCGGCGAATATCCGCGCGAACACGAAAGCTAGCAGGCCCGCCAGCGCGCCGACGAATACGCCCCGCAGCAGCAGTTTGCTTTCCATGCTCGGTTGCCCCGCTAGCCGGGGTCAGTGGCAGGGGAAACCGAGCAAATGGCGGGCGTCGTGGACGAACTCATGGAGGTGCATGTCATTGCCGAACACCGAGACCGCGCCCTGGTCGACGCCGATGAAGTAGTACAGGGCCAGCGCGATGATCGCGGTGCTCGCCAGCCATAGGACCGCCTTGGACACCGGTAGCACAACCGGGGTGGGCCTGATGGTGGGTGCCGGAATGCTGGTCACGGTGAGCCTCCTCAGGGATCCTGCGTCCCTTGCGTTTAGTGGGGCGTCGTGATGACGAAGTGTCTGACTCACCAACCACCTCGGTGGCTGGCTCACAGTGGCGCGACCGTGCTGGACTCACACCAGCTTCCTCACGCCATCACGCAGCAGAAACGCTACGGCACATGCCCACTAAGTCAAGCCACTATGGGCGCTATGGGCGGGTTGCCCGGAGACGTCCAAGTAGCTCGTTCGGCACGATTCGGACGTTGAAGGGCCGGTGGGCCTCGAAGACATCGTCGCCGGTCACTCTGGCCATTTCTTGGTATTGGCCGTCGTCGTCGAGTTCGAGTACCAGCAGGTCGGGCACGTCGGGATCGAGCACCCAATAGCTGGGGGTTCCCATCCGCTGGTAGGCGGCTCGCTTGAGGTTAAGGTCGATCAGCCGGCCGCTCGGCGACAGCACCTCGACGGTGAGCACGGGCGCTGCGGGAAGATTCTTGTCAGTGAGCTCGTCGAACCGGGCGACCAGGACGTCGGGCTGCACCTCGTTGGAGACGTCGATCTGCACCGCGAACGGTGCCGCGAGAACATACAGCTCATCAGGGCACGCATCGTCGAGCAGGCGGTACAGCCGCAAGCCGACGGTCTGGTGACGCAGGCCGGGTGCTGGGCTCACCAGGAGCTCCCCGTCGATGAGCTCGTAACGGCGGCCGTCATCGGGCATCCCTTCAAGGTCATGGACCGTGAAGGGTGTGCTGGCACTGACGCTCATACTGGTCATGGTCCCCTCCCGGAGGTCGGTCTGCCAAACAGTGCCACGAGGGACCGACACTTCTGTGCCCTAAACCTGCGGGTCGGCGGGTGTTCAACTGCCTCACCAGGTGAGCGGGTACCAGTGCGTGGGCGCTGGTACCCGCTCACCAGGGTCTTCAGGCGGTGCTCAGCCCAGTCCGCCGAGGAGGGGCCCAGTGAGTTGTTCTAGACCGAGGCCACTCGTGCCGCCAGAGGACCCACCGAGGATCGGCTGCAGGAGGGGCCCGACGAGCCGCACCGGGTCGAGGCCACCCGTGCCGCCAGACAGTCGACCCAGGATCGGTTGCAGGAGCGGCCCGACGAGATGCCCTAAGTCGGGGCCACCGGCGCCGCCGGGTAGGAGTCCGCCGATGGGAGACCCAGTACCGGTGTCCTGGGAGCCGCCGGGGGTGTCGGCGTTGGCCACTCCACCGATGAGGAACACTCCTCCGGCGGCGACGGCGACCAGCAGGGCCTTCGGCGCAAGCGAATTCAAGAATCTGGTCTTCAGCACGGGTGTCACTTTCTCCCGTCCAGGATAAGAGGCCTTCCTTGGCCTCTTCTCGGAACATTGACGTTATTTGCAGCGCGAGGCTGCGCAGACTACTTTCCGGACACTCAGTTCGGTGATATCTGAACCAATTGTCAGTGACCTGTTGCTCACCGGCAGCCAGCTCAACTGATCGTCGGGAGCGACACTCCCAGTCATTACTCGGTTGGCGTCACCCCCTCCGCGCATGAGACGGTGTGAGGCGCAGACCAGGAGCAGATCTCCCGCATACACCGATTTTCACTGCGGCGACGCTGCACGCCGACGATGAACAGGAGTGGTCTAGAAGCCAACGAGAAGCGTTCGATGCGCTTCACAATGGATAGACATTCGGTGGTCAGGTCGATTCTGTTATCGTCCGTGATCTGAGTGTCGCCGGTGAATTCGCGTTTTATGTCCGAGGTCTGAACGCGGCTACCGGTTCAGCTGCGGTCCGCGGACCCGATGACGCCACCCGCGGACCCTCGAGGCGGTCCGGCGGCAGACCGCGCCGTCCCTACACTGAGCGGCTATGGCAGGACGGATCCGGGACGAGGACATCGCTGAGGTCCGCGAGCGCAACCGGATCGACGAGGTCGTCGGCGAGTACGTCGCGCTGCGTCGGGCCGGTGCGGATTCGCTCAAGGGGTTGTGCCCCTTCCACGATGAGAAGTCCCCGTCATTCAACGTCCGCCCCGCGCATGGCACCTTCCACTGCTTCGGCTGCGGCGAAGGCGGCTCTGTCGTCGACTTCATGATGAAGATCGAGCACCTCGGCTTCGTCGAAGCTGTCGAGCGGCTGGCTGATCGGGTCGGGATCCAGCTGACCTACACCGGCGGCGGCTCCTCGGTGCAGCGCGACCGCGGCACCCGATCCCGGCTGGTCGAGGCGAACAAGTTGGCGCAGGAGTTCTACGCCGAGCAGTTGAGCTCGGCCGAAGCGCAGCCAGCCCGGGAGTTCCTGATGCAGCGCGGGTTCACCCAGCAGGCGGCCAGCACGTTCGGCTGCGGCTTCGCCCCTGCGGGTTGGGATCAGCTCACCAAACACCTGCTGGGCCGGGGATTCTCCGTTGATGAGCTGGTCAAGGCCGGGGTGTCCCGGGAAGGCCAGCGGGGACCGATAGACCGTTTTCACCGCAGGCTGCTGTGGCCGATCCGCGACCTCGGGGGGGATGTGGTGGGTTTCGGCGCGCGGCGCCTATTCGACGACGATCGCGTCGAGGCTAAGTACCTCAACACCTCTGAGACGCCGCTGTACCGGAAGTCGCAGGTGCTTTTCGGGTTGGACCTGGCCAAGCGGGAGATAGCTCGACGCCGCCAGGTCGTCGTGGTCGAGGGCTACACCGACGTGATGGCGATGCACCTGGCGGGGGTACCCACGGCGCTCGCGTCCTGCGGCACGGCCTTCGGCGCGGAGCACATCTCGGTGCTGCGCCGGCTACTGATGGACGATTTCGAGTTCCATGGCGAAGTGATCTTCGTATTCGACGGCGACGAGGCCGGGCAGAAGGCGGCACTGAAGGCTTTCGACGACGAGCAGCGCTTCTCCGCGCAGACCTTCATCGCGATCGCGCCGGACGGGATGGACCCGTGTGAGCTGCGCGAGGCCAAGGGCGACGCCGCGGTGCGCGATCTGGTGGCGCGGCGCCAGCCGCTGTTCACCTTCGCGGTGCGGACGCTGCTTGCCGAGCATGACCTGGACACCGCGGAAGGCCGGGTAGCGGCCTTGCGGCGCACCGTCCCGCTGGTCGCCCAGATCAAGAACGTGTCGCTGCGCGACGAGTACGCCCGGCAGCTTGCCGGCTGGGTCGGCTGGGACGACATCGCTACCGTGCGCAGCCGGGTTCGGGAGGCCGCTGGCGAGACGACAAGCAGCTCAGCGGCGGCGGCCAAGAAAGACAGCTCAGCGCCAGCAGCCACGAAAAACCGGGGTGGACGCACTCGGAGCACTTCCCCGGAGGAGAACGGCGCAGATCTCCCGGCGCGGGATGATGTTCGGCTGCAGGCTCAGCGCGAGGTGCTCAAGGCGGTACTGCAGGAACCAGCGATCACCGGGCCGGTGTATGACGCGCTGCCGACCGACGCGTTCACCCATCCCGTCTATGCGCAGGTGCACGCGGCAGTGCTGGCTGCAGGCGGCACCGCCGCAGGGATGTCCGGTCCGGCGTGGGTCGACGCGGTCGCCGGGCACTGTCCCCAGCGATCACTGGTCACTGAGCTCGCCGTGGAGACGCTGCGGGCCAAGGGCAGCGCCGAGGACGACGTGCGCTACATCGGCAGCCTGCTCGCCAGCCTGCAGGCTACGGTCGTCGGGCGCCAGGTCGCCGAGATCAAGTCGCGGTTGCAACGGATCTCACCGATCGAGGATGCACAGTCCTACCACCAGCACTTCGGTGATCTGGTTGCGCTGGAGCAGTACTACCGGGCACTTCGTGAGCAGGCATTAGGCGCGCAGGCGTGAGTGGCTGGAGGCGTTTGTTGCGACGCTTTGCCGCGGTGCCTGAGCTGCCCGCCGGATTCACCGGCACCCTGGAGGCCGACGAACCGATCGTGACGACGGGAGAGCTGGCGGGCGGCGGGCACCTGGTGTTGACCCGGTTGGGGCTGTGGGTGCCCGAGGGTGCCGAGTCCCGCCGCGTGGGCTGGCACCTGGTGAGCAAGGCCGTGTGGGACCGCAGCGCGCTGGTGGTCACCGAAGCCGTCGCCACGGGCACCGTGGGTACGGCCGTGCTGCTGGCCGACCTGCCGCCCCGGCGGTTCGCGCTAGCGCAGCCCGGCACGGTCCCCGAAGTGGTGCGCGAGCGGGTCACCAGCTCGATCCGGTCCAGCCATCGTTGCGGGCTTCCCGGTGGTGGCGCCTGGTTCGTGCAGCGCCGGGTTCCCGGTCTGGACGGTGTGGTGCTGCAGGTGCGTGCCGATCCGGGTACCGCGCCCGGCGCGGTGGAGGCGATGGTCAGCGAGGTGCTGCAGCGGCTGTCACCGTCGGGCTAGTTTCGTAGCTGTAGTTTCGGTTACTGACAGCGAGGAGGTCGCGGCGGCGGTGTGGGATCCAGAGACCTATCTTGCGTTCGGTGACCACCGTGCCCGGCCGTTTCACGACCTGCTGGCCCGGGTAAATGTCCGGGACCCGGCACTGGTGGTGGATCTGGGCTGCGGGCCGGGCAATCTCACCCGGTTACTGGCCAAGCGCTGGCCGATGGCCAGCGTGATAGCGCTGGACAGCTCGCCGGAGATGGTGCAGGCCGCGCGCGAACGGGGCATTCACGCCGAGCTGTGCGACGTTCGTCGCTGGTCACCCGTTCCCGGCATCGGCCTGGTCGTGTGCAACGCCGTGTTGCAGTGGGTGCCCGAGCACGCCGAGTTGTTGCGGCAATGGATGCGGGAGCTACCGGCTGGCGGCTGGTTGGCCCTGCAAGTCCCGGGCAATTTCAGTGCGCCCTCCCACGCCGAAACAGCGCGGCTCGCCGCGGAACCTCGCTGGCGGGACCTGTTCGAGCTCAGGACCACCTACCCGGTACTCGAACCCGCCGGGTACGCCGCGGTGCTGGCACCCCGCGCCACGGAGCTTGACGTCTGGGAGACCACCTACTTGCACCGGCTCACTGGCACGGACCCGGTCCTCGAATGGATTACTGGGACCGCCCTGCGGCCGGTCCGGGCGGCGCTGTCGCCGGCAGACTGGGCAGCGTTCCGGCAGGAACTCGCCCCGCGGCTGAGGGCCGCTTACCCGGCGGGAGCCGACGGGGTGACCTGGTTTCCGTTCCGCCGGATCTTCGCCGTCGCGCAGGCCGGGTAGCCGGGTGCTGCGCGCGGTGCGCTACGCTGGCGCACGGTCGATCCACTGGCAGGATCGGGCCCCTAGTACCTTCCCCGATAGCTCAATTGGCAGAGCATGCGACTGTTAATCGCAGGGTTGTTGGTTCAAGTCCAACTCGGGGAGCAGTCAAAACGCGCGGGTCGACCCTCGTAGGAACCGGTCTTGACCGCACTTAGCGGGTGAGGTGTCGGACTCGTCGTCCGGTTCGAACAGGTGCCCGAGACGGCCAGGTGAGAGATCACCCAGATCTACGAGGGCACTGCAAGATCGTAAGGGTCAGGATTGGTGTCCGGTCCGACTGAACATGGCCAAATCCGCCGCAGGCGGCTACCAGGTCGGGCGGCGTCCAAGGGACTTTGGCCAGCCGGTGCGGTGCCGGGATGCTGTTGTTGACCGGCAGTTCCTTGACCAGGAGTCGCCACGTAAGGAGATGAGGCCTCATGGCCGAGCCACCTTTACGGATGAGTTGCGCGAGGCCGAGCGTCGCCTACAGGTGGCACCGCTCGCTGGAAACATCGCGGCGTTGGATCAGTTGCTTGACGATCGGGTCGTCTGACAAAGGTCATGGAAGAAGACCTGACCGTGCTCGTCGAGGGGCGCACCGGTGTGCGTGTCGTGGCCGCCCACGCCAGCTCGTGTGACGGGGACAGCCTCAGGCGCAGATGATCATAGATTACGGGTGCAGGGGGTGTATCAGGGAGCCGGAAGGCCAGCTCTGTTGTAGTGCACGGCCTGAGCTGAACTATGAATGGCGAATGTCATGGAGTCGACGAGCAATACGCCAGTTGAAGTGGCAGCAGCGGCGTTGGCCACCGCGACTGCCTTGCCAATGACCGCTACTGACGACGACATCCTGACACTGGTCGGGGACCTGGCGCGGATCGCCCGCTCCCTCGGCGAGCTCACTGCGGCTGCCCGGGACCGCTGGGCAGACTGGGGCACCGTCACACCGCACCTGCAGCAGGCTGAGGCCCTCGCCGCCGACACCACGCGATGCCTTCGTCACGCAGCCGGTATCTACGCCTTTAACACCAACCGGCCCGGCACGACCGTCCTGGGGCGGCTAGCCTCGACCGGCACCGCGCGGCCGGCGGCCTGAGTACCAAGGAGGCCACCGCCAGCGCCCACCGTCGGCTCTGGTTGATCAATTTTGATGTTGACCAGAGGTGACAGTCTCCGGCTCCGCTGCAGTTGTGCGTGCCCTTGGCCGAGCGCGGGCCGCGAAGGAAATGTTGATCTGGCGCGCCTAGCAACGGCTTGAGGTCATTAAACGCATTTTCCGAAGTTTCCGGCCCCTGATTGTACGCAGGGGATGGCTCCGTCGCTCTCTTTCTGCATGACGCCCGGGATGACCAGGTTAGTGATCTTGGCGTCAAACGCCTCAACCTTTGACTCGAACTGACCCGGAGGTGCGTTGTGGCCAGCCTCGTCCCGTTCAATATTGATCTCACTGCGCATGAAGGCACACGCCTCGCCGCGGTCCTGAATGCTCTCGGCCCGCACTGGGACCCCACCCAGATCTACACCGACGAAGCCGAAGCCCATCGAATGCTGTACACCCACCTCGGCTCCGACCAGCAAGCCGTCTACGACCTGCTCATCGCAGACGGTGTGCTACCCGACACCCCGAGGTGATCAAGATGATGCTGGATTCCCAAGCAGACCGCGGCCGCCGCGCGTGGCTGCCCTGCACTTACTGCGGCGACACTCCACTGTACCTGCTTGATTCCGACGTCAACCTGGTCTGGGTGCAGTGCGGCACCTGCCTACGCCGCTGGTGGCACGACACCGGTGTCGGCCGCCGACGGCGCCCCGAGTACCTGTTCGACGTCGCCTGAACGCCTACGTGCCCTACGACGCGGACGCAGTGCCTCCGGCGCCGGTTCAGCATGCGCTGACGTACACGATGAAGTTGAACCGCCCACGGCTGGTGATGCGTGTCTGCGACCGGGGCGTGTCCTGCCGCGACCTTGACAGCGCCGAGCTCGGAAGCAACGCCGGGAGGCCAGATGCCTGCCGTGGTATGACCAGGCCCTATCCCTCCGTTTGAAATTGCGGCATTATACCCCTATGAGGGGACATTCTCGGAGTCATCGAAATCACACAGCGTGGGCGTGCGCCGAGCTGCGCATGCAATCGGTAACCATTGGTCGGTCTATGCGCCGGCGGCTCAGGCTGGTCACGGTCACGGCGATCCTGGCGCTGACGCCGATGGCGTGCGCTTACAACGGGCTCAGCATGCCGGCAGTGACTGCGATGACCCTCCATGGCGACGGCACGCTCACCCAGCCGACGCCGGAGTCGGCCTCAACGCCCAACACCGGCACCCTTGCATACACCTATAACCCGACATCGGCGCCGGCGGGCGCGCGCTTGACGGTCGTGATGGCGCCGTCGGACGAGTCCACTAACGCGCAGTTGACGGTCTCCGGTTTGCTGCCCAACCGGGGTTACGCGGTGCACGGGAACGTCAACGCCTGTAGTCCTAACCCCGCCGCGGAAGGGCCGCTTTACCAGAACCGTGTCGATCCCGCCGTCAATCCCACCTCTATCTCCGGCGAAACATCGACGAACCCTGAATACGCCAATCCGGGCAACGAGGTTTGGCTGGATGTGCACACCGATGGTGCCGGCTCAGGTACGTCACGCGCCACAGTGCCCTTCGTCTTCACAGACCGGGGGCCAGGGTCGATCGTGGTGGACGACGCGACGGACACTCCCACAGCTCTGGGTCAGGCGGCTAAGGGCGGTGCCGCCCGGGCAGCCTGCCTTTCGCTGTCAGCCGTTCAGCCGAGGGATCACCCGCGCGGTTCCGCCTAGCGGCCGAGCACGATAGCGCAGTCGTGGCAACAGGTCACCCACTTCCGGCCCGGTTTGTAGTTGCTTTGGCCTGCGACGTTCCGTAGGACGTGCTGCTTCTGAAGATGGTGGCGGAAGGCTATCGAGCGAAGGTCGCGGCGGGTCCATCCACGGGTAGACCGTTGAGTTCGATGCAGCGGTGGTTGCGGTCGTAGGTGAGCGCGGTGCTGATGCTGAGGGTCAGTTCGGACGTGATGGTGATGGTCCGTGGCCGACCGCTTCCTCCGCCGGTGGGTTCTCCTAAGACGGTGACGTGCTCGAGACCTTGCAGCCCGAGCAGGAAGTCTTCGGCGGCGGAATAGGTCATGGCGTCGACCAGGACGGTGATCGGCCCAATCCAGCGCATGGAGGGGGAGGGGTCGCCGGTGAGTGGGACTGGGTCGGCCAGCTGTCCGGTGCCCGTGGTGAATGCGATGCTGCCTAGCTGGGTGTGGGCATGCAGGAATCGGTCACGTAGCGCGGTTGCTGAGGTCAGCGCTCCGCCGGTATTGCCGCGTAGATCCAAGATCAGCGACTGGCTGTGGTGTGCGTGCGCTTCGGCGAACAGGGTGTCGAAGCCGGTGGCGAGATCGAGCGATCCGTCGAAGCTGTCGAGCTGGATGTAGGTGCGGTGTCGGTCAAGATGCCGCCAGCGCAGGGTGGAGTCCAGGGTGGGCGCGATCGCTATTTCATTCCAGCGGGCGTGGTTGCCGCAGCGGTCGCGGGCGGTGAATTCGCGCTGGGGTTCGGTCATGGCCATAAAGTTGCGAGCGGCGACCTGTGCGTGCTGCTGGGGTGTGGCCCCGCAGGTGGTCAGCCACCGTGCCGGGTTGGCGACATCGATCATCCAGCCGGTGCGAACAGCGGCTTCATGGGCAGCCGAGCCATCCGGGACGCGTGTGAGCTCGGCGCCGGCCGGTGTCATCCGGGCGCGATAAGGAGGATGAAACCTGCGGGTTGGGCGGCGAGTCGAGGTGTGGGCGTCGCCGAGCTCGGCGATCCACCGCTGAACGCCGAGCAGAAATTCCTCGCCATGCATTTCGGGCAGGCGGGCATGGCGTTGGGTGATCTGGTCCCAGTCCAGGCCGCGCAGTGCGAACCCGGGGTATGTGTTGGTCACTTCGGTGTAGATGCGGTCGACCGCAAGCACAGAATCAGCCAGAGGCGTGTCGGTGGCACGGGTCTGTTGGCTCCAGGCCAGAGTGTGCAGCAGGTTCAGGGTGGTCGCGAACTCCGCCGCTGAGTTGGCGAAGGACGTCAGTTCCCGTCTGGCTGGATCCCATGCCAGCGTGGGGGCTTCCTCGGAGTCACCACGGTCGCGGATGATCCACCGCTGGTGATGCCGGTTCGCGTCCGCCATGAATTCGACCGAGGTACCCAGAACCGCTTCGAACTCGGCGTTCTCCGCCCGCAACAAGCCCAGCATGGTCCGCGCCTCCGCGCGCCCGACGAACTCCAGCCCGAACGGGACTGCTGCCACCACCCCGACCAGCGACACGGCCCGAAGTTAACTGGAAGCAGCGCGCTGAACAACGTTGGACCCCGCCGCCGATCTGCCCGGCGGCGTAGGGCAGTTCGACCTGGACGGGTTGGCCGATGCAAGCCACCCAAGATCAACACTGAGACTGATCTACGGATCGAGGCTAAACTGGGCTATGAACAATCTTGCGCTCAGGAAGCGGTGGTGGAGTTGGCAAGAACGGGTGCTCGATCCGGGAGACCCGGTGGAGCTGGACTGTTCAATGTCGTCAGTGTCGTAATCCTCGTCGTTGGTGTGCTCGTGATCGGTATAGCGGCTGCCCTGCTCGCACGGACGCTGGCTGCGGCGCAGAGCATCGACAGGAAGGCGCAGACTATCGCGGAAAACGCTAGCAAGATCAACATCTCGACCAACTCGGTCGTCGAGTTGAACCGGACCAATGAGCTTGCATCTTCGATCTTATCGAGTGCGAAGCCGCTGCAGGGCCTGCTCAACACGGCCGACGCCACCGCCCGGGACATCGCTGCCCTGGCGAAGTCGATCAATACGACCGCGGGAACTATCAAAGATACCGCCGGTACGGTCAACGGTACGGCTGGCGCGATCAACAACGCCGCTACCGGCATCAACAGCAGTGTCGGGACGATCAGCGGCACCACGCGGGGCACCGGATTAGAGACACGGCGCACAGGTTGATCTCCAGCTCTGACCATCCGTCAGTAACGACGCGACGCGGTCCGCAGATGAGGGAAGGAAATTGCAAGGTCGCCCTCTTTTAATGTCTACCTTTCACGAAGGGACGCTTGTCTGAGCCGTCCACGTTGTTTCTATCCCGCACGAAATCGCGCATTGCTTCGTCAAATTCTGGAACACCACCACGATTACAGTCCACGATGATCCCCATGCTCTGAGCCATAGGCCACACGGGTAAATCTGGATTGAATACAACATTTCTGTTACGAGCCGCTTGCACTAGGAGTACAAAGCCGTCGTAATCGTCGTCTTCGATTGTCTGTAGAGCTCGCAAAACAGCAGCTTTATCGATCTTCTTACGCATCACCAGCCACCACCCCTCATGTCTGAATGTGTCATCGTCGAGCAACGTTGTCGGTAGGGATTGATGTTACAGCAAACTAAATCAAACATCGCGTCGCCAGCGCTGCCGGCGCGCACCAACCTGCGCCGTTTGGGGACAGCACGCCAGCGCGGCTACCTCGGTCTCACGGCGGCGCGGGGTGGTCCGGTTGGCAGCGAGGGCAGTAATAGGTGCTCCTGGCGTAGACGTCAGCTCCCTGTACCGAGCGGATCACTCGCTCCCCGCAGCGGCGACACGGTCTGCCCGCTCGCTCGTACACCCAGTGCTGCTTGCCGCGGGCTAACTCCCCCGTGGTGGACTGCTCACGACGGTCGGCGTTCGCCGACAGAAGCCGCCGAGCCAGCGCCACCACGGCGTCGGCGTCGACCTCGCGGACCGGCATCCAGGGTGGCACCCCCAACAGGAAGCACATCTCCGTCTTGTACAGGTTTCCAATACCGATCAACACTGAATTAGTACACACTATCTGAGGTGCGAGAACACCACAACGCTGCCCTAAGCTACCCGCCCATCCGGGACAGTTCTGGAGTTACCGCGGTCTGCGCCCGGGGGCTCGCAGTCCGCCGCATCACGGCCTGCAAGCCAGCGGAAGGTGCGCACGGTGAGGGTCTGGTCGATCGGGTCGATCGCGGTGATGACGCCTTGGGTGCCGTTGAACACTCCGTTGGTGCCCTTGTCGTAGTTGTTGCGGATCTGGGTGACTTTGTCGCCGACCCGGAAGATCCGGCCGCCGAACCGCCGTTCTGGCACGTCGGGGCCGGCCGGGGTCAGCGCCTGTTTTAGCAGGGTGTTCAGCGCACCGGCTCCGGCGGCACCGCGGTGCATCGGGGCCAGCACCTGAATGTCGCGGCGTGGATCCAGCCCGAACTTAGCCGGGATCCGCCGGGCCACCACCTCGACCGTGATGTGGGCGGCCTGCTCGGTGTCGTCGACGTTGAAGTGGAAGAAGTCGTCCAGTCCCTGGGTGCGGGGGTAGTCCCCGGCGTTGATGCGGTGGGCGTTGGTCACCACCCCGGAGTGGCTGGCTTGGCGAAAGATCTGGGTCAGCCGCACGTGCGGGATCGGGGTGCCCGGTGCGAGCAGGTCACGCAGGACCTCCCCGGCGCCGACCGAGGGTAATTGGTCGACATCTCCGACTAACAGCAGGTGTGCCCCGGCAGGGATGGCCTTGGTGAGCTTGTTGGCCAGCAACAGGTCCAGCATCGAGGCCTCATCGACCACGACGAGGTCGGCATCCAAGGGCCGGTCCTTGTCGTAGGCCGCGTCCCCGCCCGGTCTGAGTTCCAGCAGGCGGTGCACCGTGGCTGCGTCGTGTCCGGTGAGTTCGGCCAGGCGCTTGGCGGCCCGCCCGGTCGGGGCGGCCAACACGATCTTGGCGTGTTTCGCCGCGGCGAGGGAAACGATCGAGCGCACGGTGAAGCTCTTGCCGCAGCCGGGGCCGCCGGTGAGGACCGCGACCTTCTCGGTCAACGCCAGTTTCACGGCCGCTTCCTGCTCCGGAGCGAGCTCGGCCCGGGTCTGGCGATGCAGCCAGGACAGCGCCTTGCCCCAATCAACATCGGCGAAGCCCGCCATCCGATCCCCGCTCGTGCGCAGCAACCCCTGTAACTGACCGGCCAGGGAAATCTCCGCGCGGTGAAACGGCACCAGATAAATCGCCGCCGTGGGATGCTCGGCGTCGGCACCGGGGATCTGCTCGCGGACCACGGCCTCTTCGGTGACGAGTTCGGCCAAGCAGTCGATCACCAACCCGGTGTCCACTCCCAAGATCTTGTTCGCCTCGGTGATCAGCTCCTGTTCAGGCAGGAAACAGTGCCCGTCGCTGGTCGCCTCCGACAACGTAAACGCCAATCCCGCCTTGACCCGTTGCGGGCTGTCATGCGGGATGCCAACCGAGTGGGCGATCGTGTCGGCGGTTTTAAACCCGATCCCCCACACCTCCGAAGCCAGCCGATACGGCTGCGCGCGGACCACGCCGATCGCGGCGTCGGTGTACTGCTTGTAGATCCGCACCGCCAACGACGTGGAGACCCCGACGCCTTGCAGGAATACCATCACCTCCTTGATCGCCTTCTGTTCCTCCCACGCCTCGGTGATCAACTGGGTGCGTTTGGGTCCGAGGTTGGGAACCTCGATCAGCCGAGCCGGTGTCGTTTCGATCACATCGAGGGCCTCCACCCCGAAGTGTTCGACGATCTTCTCCGCGAGTCTCGGGCCGATGCCCTTGATCAGCCCCGAACCCAGGTACCGGCGGATCCCCTGCACCGTCGCGGGCAACACCGTGGTGTAGTCCTCGACGTGGAACTGCTTGCCGAACTGAGGATGTGAGCTCCACCGGCCACGCATCCGCAAGGCCTCACCCGGCTGCGCCCCCAGCAACGAGCCCACCACGGTGACCAGATCCCCGCCACGCCCCACATCGACATGGGCGACGGTGTAGCCGTTGTCGGTGTTAGCGAACGTGATCCGCTCCAACGTCGCCTCCAGTACCGACCCGCCAAACGGCTCCCTCACCCCGGTCCCTCATTGAATTCCCGCGCCACCCGCTGCTCGCACCACATCTATCACCCCCACGACAACACGAGCTTCCCGGATGGCCGCCCAGACGGTCTTCGCCACGGGAGTGCCGGGACACCTGGGACTGCTCGGCGAACAGCCGGCGCGCGAGCGGAAGAACGGTAGTACTGGGGCTAGGTAGGGCCGGGTGGATGATGACGCGCATGTTGAGTTCGGGGCCCGGGGTGGGTGGTCGTGATGATCTAGGCGCCCGGCTACTCGCCGAGCACCCGCGTGGTGAGGAATGGCGCCAGCTCGATGTCACCGTCGCGAATCCGACCTTGGACCAGCTGATCCGGATGGGCGGGCTGGTTGAGCCGGGTGATCAGCGCGCTGCGGCCCGCGCCCAGCTGATCGAGGGCATCGGTGAGGGGGAGCTGGCCAATCGGTTGGGGTCGCGGTGGGTGCGCTGGGCCGACACGTTCGGGCTGCCCCAACCCGCCAACGTGAGGCGTCGCATCGTGGAGGTCCTCGGGCACCCCTACATGTTGACCGACACCGACGAGCTGCCGGCGGCCTATCTGGCGGGGATACTGGCGGTGTTCGATGCCGGCCTGGGTATCGCTGCCGCCCCGGCCGGGGATCCCGGCACCTCGGCCAATCAGCTGCTCACTTGTCCGTGGCGGCGTACGTGCTTGCCCTCGCGGTTCACGCCCAGCACAGCCTATGGACCCCACACCCAGTCAGCGTTGGCCCTGCTGCGCGAAGCGCGGACGCTGGCCCCTGCCGTGGTGACCAGGATTCGGCGCCGGCGGGCCGCACTGGAGTCCGTGGAGTGGGCCACCGCCCGCCGCGACGTCGAGGACAGTGCTCTGCCTGGGGTTATCCCTTCCGGTCGCAAAGCCTGTTCTGGGAAGCTGTCCCGGCCGCCGAGGATGCTGCGGGCGAGTCACCCACCGATCCCTACCTGGCTGAGGGCTTGTGGGGCGCCGCGGCCACGCAGGCCTTCGCCGGGCGCCTGGGACCCGATACCCGCGAACTGCTGACTACCCCTGGTGTTCCGCGGGTCTCACCCTCCCTGGCTGACCCGCTCCCATGGGAGAGCGGGATTATTTGGGGAGGCCTATGTGCGTAGGTTTGTGGGAGAGCACCCGAAGTCGCACCACCGGTGCGTCGGGTACCGCGGCCTGATCGTCATCGATGCGGCGGCCGCCGAGCAGGGTGAACCCGCTGACTTGAACGTTGAGGCCGGCGGGGACGATGACTCGGGCCCCGCCGACAAGCATCACCGCGGTCACCATGGTGTCCGGTCCGGACAACTCGGCCTGGCGTAGATCCAGCCGCATGCCGCCGAGCAGGGTGACGCACACGGTGTGCCGGGCCAGCCGCCACCGGCCCTGGCGGCGCAGCCCGCCGACCGGGGTCGCGAACCACTCGGTGTCCTGCCGGGGCCGGAGCCGGCAGGGTTTCCGGCTGTGACCCAACCGGCAGATCGGCGACCAGCCGTCGAGCTCACCGTGGGTTCGCGCGGCATAGGTTTGGCCTGCCCGGCCGCTGCACTCCTGCAGGGTCAGCCGACCTTCCCCGACAGCGGTGCCGAGCCGGTCGACGTCCTGCTGCCGATCCGCGTCGGAAGCCTTGAGATTGTCATCCTCGGTTGACCCACCATCACGGGTCTCCACAACGGGTGTGTGCGGTTCTATGACCCGATCCGTCAGGCCTTCCGGCGGATCGTCACCGCAGTCCCGTACGCCGCGACCTCGCTCATGATGTCGCCGATCTCGTTGCAGTCGAAGCGCATCGCGAGGACGGCGTTTGCGCCGCGCGCCGCCGCTGCCTCCTTGAGGCGCTCGGTCGCTTGATCTCGGCTGGCGCTGAGGAGCTTGGTGTAGCCCTTCGCCTCGCCGCCGACAATGGTCTGTAACCCGGCGCCGATGTTCGAGAACGCGTTGCGTGCGCGCACGATCAGCCCATACACCTCGCCGTGCACCTGCACGACCTCGTAACCGGGGATGTCATTCATCGTGGAGATCAAGATGTCATCGGTCATCGTGGGCAATCCTCGCACATCCGGCGATCCGTGGAGTTATGGTCCCCGCTGGTGGCCAACGAAAAGTCCTCCCACCCTTCGGGGTTTCTAGGTCACATTCGGAGCCTCCGATGTTCGGCGACGCTAGGCGGCAGTAGCGGCGGGGTTGTCCGGGTTGGTTGAGAGGCTGTGGGGTTTCAAAAGTCGGCCACCTACGCTGAGCAACAGCTTCATGATGCCCGTTCGTACGGAGCAATGCTTGAAACCTGTGGATGACCGAGGAGGGGCCGTACCCTCCGGGTGATCGAGTGAAGGTTCCAAGCAAGACCGGCGTGCCAGCGCTGGTCGGGAAGGTACGACCCATGCTCACCGTAGTCCCGGAGCCGGTGGCGGGCGAGGACCGCACCGGCGGCCTGCCGCTGGGCGAGTCCTGCTCGTTGATCGATGACATCGTGCGCGAGGGCGCCCGGCGGATGCTGGCCGAGGCGTTGCAGGCCGAGGCCGATGCGTGCATTGCCCGGTTCGCCGGTGAGCGCGACGAGCGGGGCCACCGGCTGGTTGTGCGCAACGGCTCGCATCAGCCCCGTGAGGTGCTGACCAGCGCTGGCGCGGTCGAGGTCCGCGCGCCGCGGATCAACGACAAGCGGGTCGACCCCGACACTGGTGAACGCCAGAGGTTCACCTCGGCGATCCTGCCGCCGTGGTGCCGGAAGACCCCCAAGATCAACGAGGTGTTGCCGCTGCTGTACCTGCATGGCCTGTCGACCAGCGACTTCGGGCCCGCGCTGGGCCAGTTCCTCGGCTCGTCCGCGGGCTTGTCCAGCTCGGTGATCACGAAGCTGACCGAAACCTGGAGGGCGGAGCAACGTGCGTTCGCCGCCCGGGATCTCTCCGATGTGGACTACGTGTACCTGTGGGCCGACGGCATCCACGTCAACATCCGCCTAGAGGAGCACAAGCTGTGCCTGCTGGTGATGATCGGTGTGCGGACCGATGGCCGCAAGGAGCTCGTCGCGCTCGCCGACGGCTACCGCGAGTCCACCGAGTCCTGGGCCGACCTGCTACGCGACTGCGCCCGCCGCGGGATGCGCGCTCCGGTCCTGGCGATCGGGGACGGCGCGCTCGGGTTCTGGGGTGCGCTACGCGAGGTGTTTCCCCAGACCACAGAGCAACGCTGCTGGTTTCACAAGATCGCAAATATCCTCGGTGGCCTGCCGAAGTCAGCCCATCCCGGGGCAAAGAAAGCCCTCGCCGAAATCTGGAACGCCGAGGACAAGCGGCACGCTCTCGACGCGGCCCGGGCGTTCGAGGCCATCTACGGTGCGAAGTTCGGCAAGGCCGTCGCGAAGCTCACCGATGATCTCGACACGCTCCTGGCGTTCTACGACTACCCCGCCGAGCACTGGATTCACTTGCGCACGACCAACCCCATCGAATCTACGTTCGCAACCGTGCGCCACCGCACCAAAGTCACCCGCGGACCCGGCTCCCGGTCCGCCGGACTCGCGATGGCGTTCAAGCTCATCGAGGCCGCGCAGGCCCGTTGGCGCGCCGTGAACGCCCCGCACCTCGTCGCCCTGGTCCGGGCCGGTGCGCGTTTCGAGGCCGGCAAGCTAGTTGAACGACCCGACGCCCAGACCGCCGAGAGCACTGCCGAGGCGGCCGCCTAAAAAATCTTGATCCACAGGTCTTGACAATTGCTCCGCGTGGGTCTTGTAACTGTCGTACTGCTGGGTCTTGGCGTTGTTTTTGGTCCAATCCGGGCCAGTGGGCACTTCGGTGGACGAGCTGTTGATCTCCGGGGTGAACAGATCTTGCACGCCCATCCCGGAGGGTCCGTCGAGGATCTCGTAGGCGGGGTGTTTATCTGACCACGCGGTCCGCAGACCGTGCGCTAGCGCCACTTCGAAGATGGTGTTGACCTTCAGGTACTGGTGCGGATAGACCGGTGTGCAGGTCTTCGGGTCCACGGGGAGCTTGGTCTTATCGATCAACGTCTGGGGTGTACCGGTCATCGACAGGATGCTGTCCGGCAACCCGGCCAAGCCCTGACCCGCGTCGATCGAGAGAGGGTTCTTATCCAGGGCTTCGAAATAGGTTACCTCTGTCCCGGTGGGCTGACCCGGCATGCAGGTTGTGGTGCCGGGGGGCAGCAACGCATGGTTGAAAGAGTCGTCGTAGTAGATCCCGGTGGTGGCCGGGTTCCCGCCAGTGGCTTGGCCGACCATGCCGGGGAAGGAATCAGACGGGAACGGAGTCCGTGCATTGGTGAAATCCACCCCATGGTGAACCAGCCCGGCCAGCGCCGAGATGGGGTGGTGGCTGACGTACCAGCTCAAGTCTGACTGGTGTACGGAACCTGTCAACCTGGATGAGGTACCGTCGAGCGGTATTTACTGAGTGGTCTCCTCTGGGGTGGGTGGGTTGATCCACGAGCCGGTCGGTAGTTGCGGCGGCTCGGGTGGCTTGCGGACGAACCGTTCCGGGTGGGCGGTGTAGGCGTCGGTGAGGATGGCGGCGCGCTTGTCGCGGATCGCTTCGGCGAGGCCGTAGTGGACGTCGGCGGGGGTGTGCAGGCCCAGCCCGGAGTGCCGGTGTTCGTCGTTGTACCAAGGGAAGAAGACCTGGCAGTGCAGGCGGGCGGCCTCGATCGAGTCGAAGCGGG
>DASUII010000099.1:0-3190 GCA_036279835.1 Pseudonocardiaceae bacterium | reverse complement strand
GAGTTCGACGAGTTGGGCGAGCCGACCACCAGCACCAGGTCCACCTCGCGGGCGATCGCGCGGACCGCGCGTTGACGGTTGGTGGTCGCGTAGCAGATGTCGTCGGTGCGCGGAGCGCTCAGGGTCGGGAACCGGTCGCGCAGGATCCCGGCGATCTCTTCCGCTTCGTCGACGGCCAGGGTGGTCTGCATGGTGTAGGCCACCCGGGACGGATCCCGCGGGCTGACGCGCTGTGCGGTGTCGACGTCGGGGACCACGATCACGTCATCCGGTGCCTCGCCGAGGCTGCCCTGCACCTCTTCGTGGTCGGCGTGGCCGATGAGGAACACCGTGTTGTCCCGCTTGGCGTAGCGGCGGATCTCGCTGTGCACCTTGGTCACCAGCGGGCAGGTGGCGTCGATGACGGTGCCCCTGCCGGCGGCGGCGTCCCGGCGGACCCCGGGGGAGACCCCATGCGCGGAGAACACCAGGACACTACCGGCCGGCACCTGGTCGACCTCGTCGACGAACACCGCACCACGTTGTTGGAGTTCGCCGACGACGTGTGCGTTGTGCACGATCTGGCGGCGCACGTACACCGGCGCGCCGTAGCGTTGTAGCGCGCGGTCCACGGTGTCGATCGCCCTGGCCACACCCGCGCAGAACGACCGCGGCGCGGCGAGCAGGATCTCCCGCGGTCCGGTGGCCGCCGCCCACAACTCCAGCGCGGGTGCACACGCCCGCAGGGTCCGCAGCGCGGTCACCCCCCGGTGCAGCGTGCCGAGCTGCCACAGCGGGTGATCGGGCGTGTCCACGATTGCCCGGACCACGGCGAACGGCGTGCCCGCAGCCGCCAACTGCGCCGACTCCATGTCCACCGCCAGGGCGTCGCTGCTGGCAGTCCCGGCACCGCCGATCCGCGAAACCGACCGGATCGGCCCGGTATGCACGGTCAACCCCAGCCGCCGTAACGCCCCCGCCAACAGCGGCGCCGACGCCACCTCCACGCTGCGCGTGGGCAGCTCTGCTGCTCCCGAGCTCCACAGCAGTGCTGTCCGGAGCCGGGTAGACAGCTCTGCTGTGGAGTTCGGGAAGCGCAGTGCACTTGAAGTGCCGGAGTGGACTTCGGTGGCTACTACTACGTCGCCTGGGCGGATGTGGGGGGTTAGGGCGCCGGCTACGCCGGCTACCAGGACGGGACCGGTGTTGCGGGACAGGGTCGCGGCGGTGGCCGCGGCGCGCCGGGGGCCCATCCCGGTGTGCACCACTCGCATGCTGCGCCCGGCACCGCTCAACGCGGCCTGTTCGACGCGCAGCGGGGTGCACAACACGGCTCGGCTGATGGCCCGACTCATGGCACCGCCTCGAGGTACCGACCCAAGGCGGTGATCGGGAACACCATCCGGTAGAGGTGGTAGTTGATGTAGAAGTCGCCCGGGAAGCCGGTGCCGGTGAACTGCGGCTCGTCCCACGATCCGTCCGGGCGCTGGGTGTCACACAACCACCGCACGCCGCGCTCAACGGCATCGGAGGATCGCTGGCCGGCGGCCAGCAGGGCCAGCAGCGCCCACGCCGTCTGTGAGGCGGTCGATTCACCGCGGCCCGCCCACGCCCGGTTGTCATAGGAGCGCAGGTCCTCGCCCCACCCGCCGTCGTCGTTCTGGTGCTGCTCCAGCCACCGGATCGCCCGGCGGATGCACAAGGAATCAGCCGGTATCCCGGCGGCGATCAGCGCGGGCACCACACCGCCGATGCCGTAGACGTAGTTCGCGCCCCACCGGCCGAACCAGGATCCGTCGGGTTCCTGCGCGGCCAGCAGCCATTGCACGCCACGCCGGCAGACCACTCCGTCGGCCAATCCCTCGGCGGCCAGCGCCTCGACGACGTGGGCTGTGACGTCAGCCGATGGCGGGTCGATCACCTCGCCGAAATCGCAGAACGGCAGCTTCGTACACAGCGTCCGGGTGTTGTCGGCGTCGAAGGCGCCCCAGCCACCGTCCTTGGACTGCATCCCGATCAGCCAGGCCACCCCGCGATCCAGCGCGCTGCGATCCGGCAGGCCGACGCGCCGCAGCGCGAGCACCACCTCGGCGGTGTCGTCGGTGTCGGGGTAGGTGTCGTTGTGGAACTCGAAGGCCCACCCTCCGGGCGCGAGGCCGGGCCGGCGGACCGACCAGTCACCGGGCACCGTGATCTCCTCGCGGAGTAACCAGTCGCTGGCGCTGGCCACCGCGGGATCCTCGGCCGGAACTCCCGCATCGAGCAGTGCGGTGACCGCCAGGCAGGTGTCCCACACCGGGGACTGGCAGGCCTCCAACCGCCGGACCCACCCATCCGGGGTCTTCTCCCGCAGGACGAAGCCCTCCAGTCCGGCGAGGCCCGCTCGCAGCGACGGGTGGTCGAGCGAGTAGCCCAACAGGTGCAAGGCGAGCAGGGAATACACCCAGGGTGGCTGGATGCCGCCCCAACAACCGTCGGCCTCCTGCCGGGCCAGGATCCACTCCGCGGCCCGACGCATCGCCGCCCGCCGCAACAGGCGCACCGGGTGCCGCGAGTAGGCGTGCAGCAAGCGGTCGGTGCCCTGGAACAAGCCAGCCCAGGTCCACGGCGGCGCGGGGGCTGCTTCCGGACGCAGCGCAGGACTTCCGGTACGCAGCTCGTCGACCCCGAAGGGCAGTGAGCGCACCGGGCGCAGGGTGCAGACGATGGTCAACGGCACGATCGTCTGCCGGGCCCAGCACCCCCAGTCATAGACGTTGAACGGGAACCACTTCGGGAAAAAGATCAGTTCTGGTGGCAGGTGCGGCAGGTCGTCCCAGGACCACAACCCGAACATGGCCAGCCAGATCCGGGTGAACACCCGGGTGCGCTCCAGCCCACCGTGGGCCCGGACGAACTCCGCCGCGCGCGCCAGGTGCGGGGCGTCGGCCGGGTCGCCGGCCAGGCGCAACGCCACCCAGGCCTCGACGGTGGTGGACAGCTCACCTGGGCCGCCGTAATACACCGCCCAGCTGCCGTCGTCGCGCTGCTGCGACCGGATCCACCGGGCGGCTTCCTCGGTTTCGCCGGCGGTGCGGATGTGCAGGAACTCGCGTAACAGCAGGTCCTCGGCGTCCATGGTCACATTGGTGTCCAGGTCGCCCTTCCACCATCCCTGCGGATCCTGACGCTCGCGCAAGTCCGCGACCGCAGCGGCCAGCGCCTGCGCAGC
>DASUII010000098.1:0-4353 GCA_036279835.1 Pseudonocardiaceae bacterium | reverse complement strand
TGGCGCCTACGGTCGGTTCAGCGGCGGCTTGTCGGCGGATAATCCCTACTACCAGCGTCGGCATCACGAGGATGCGGATTCTTGGAAAGATCACGACCACGACGATGAGGATGACCGGTTGCTGGCCGCGGAGTTGGCGGTCGCGGCAGGTCACGCCACGCCGCAGCAGGAGCTGCTGGTGCATGAAGACGCGCAGCGTCGCGTCAACGAGGCGCACCGCCGCGCCTGGGAGCTCTATGAAAGTCGCCTGATCAGCGACAATGGCGTGAAGCGAACACCCTGACCGCCCGGGTGCAAGCCGAGCCGAGCTGATCCGCAGCGCGGCGGCTACTCGACGCCAGGCCGCAACGCGGCTCGTCCGCGTGCTTTGTCGCCTTGCCCGCGTTCTCAAGATCGCCATAAGTGAGCGGTAACCATGCAGGATCGCGCGGCCATCACTCAGTCTCGGCGATCATGGCAGGTCGGCGGATGCGGGGACGTAGAAGTCGTGGCTGGGACGACCCGTCGCCGACCGGAGTGCCTTCGACCTGGCGGTGGTGCGGTCGACGTGGGACTACACACCCTGCGCCGCGACGCGTTCCTTGCCTGGGCGACGGCGATCGCCGGGCGCATCGGTTGCGCTCGCCGGGGGTAACGAGGCAGAACCGGAACCCGATGTATGGGTGACGATCTACAGCTGTGTACCGCGCTCAAGAGCGCCGGCGCCGCCGGCAGGCACCCGGGAGGAACTCATGAGCTTCGGCGGAAGCATCTTTCTCATTGCTATTGGGCTCGTCCTGGCGTTAGCCGTCAATGTCAGCGTGTCCGGCATCGACCTGCAGATGGTGGGTTGGATCCTCGCTCTAGCGGGTGCGCTGGGATTGTTACTGAGCCTGGTTTTCTACCGGCGCCGCCGCTCGGTAGTCGGAGAGCCGTCACCGGTGGCCCCGGACGACTACCCGCCGCGGTACTGATCGCCGTGGTAAGAGAGTTTTGTGCCGTTTCTTTAGCCAGCCACTAGGTCAAGAACGAAGTTGGCGTCGGTTTGATTCGTGGCTTGCACGCGCTCCCTTTGTTGTTCCTGACGGCCTTTCGGCGCCGCTGCGGCTACTCGGTTCTGACGTGCCTAGGCGGCGCGGACCGTACATCAGCCATCCGACCTATGTCCGGCGGCAGCGCAAGTCGGGTACGGCAGTTCGTTACTGAGCGGCATCTGCGGGCCACCTCGAGCGCCTCGTCGCCACCTGCCGCGTACAGCCTCGGCGCTGTCCACCGTGGTCGCCACCGCCATGGTCGTGGTCGCCCTGGACGTCTGGTTGCTCGGCCCGCGCAGCACCGGTCGGTCGCTCGAGCAGGTCAACCCGGTGACCACCAAGAGCAGCTGATCCCTTGCCGGGTAACGGCGAACGGTCGCATCCGATACATAGATGGGGGCGCTTGCTGCTCGGCGAGCACGGTTCACCGACAACTCAACTTGGGGGGACATTATGCGGGGAGTCATCATTCGTTCTCTGGCGACCACGGCCGTGGTCAGCGGGGTTATTCTCGCTGGGGCCGGCGTGGCCTCTGCTGACACGGGAAATCCGACCGGCGGTACCGGCCCAGATCAACCAACCTGCCAACCCGGTAATATTAACCTTACGCCGGAGTGCTTCCTCGCTCCACGCGGCGGCCAGCTTTTCCCGTAGCGACGCGACGCTGCCAAACGGCCCCGCCCGCACGTAGCCGGCGGGGCCGTTTCCGCGCCCCGGCACCGTTGGGTGCACTTCAGGCCGTACGCTGCGGGGCCGGACTAGCTCTGGGAGGGCGTGCAGTGGCAAACGACGACGAACGCATCGCCCTGTTCCTCGACTACGAGAACCTCGCGATCGGTGCGCGCGACGGGCTGGGCGTGTCGCCTTTCGACTTCGGTCCAGTGGCCGACGCGCTCGCCGAGCGAGGGCGCGTGGTGGTGCGCCGGGCCTACGCCGACTGGTCGTACTTCGACGCCGACCGCCGGCTACTCGCCCGGGCGCAGGTCGAGCTGATCGAGATCCCCCAGCGCATCGGGGGCTCGCGGAAAAATGCAGCGGACATCAAGATGGCAGTCGACGCCATAGAGCTGGCCTACGAGCGCGGCTTCATCACGACGTTCGCTATCGGTACGGGTGACTCCGACTTCACGCCGCTCGTGCACAAGCTGCGCGAGCTCGACAAGCGGGTCATCGGCATCGGCGTGCAGTCCTCGACGTCCGCCCTGCTACCGCCCGCCTGCGACGAGTTCTTGTTTTACGATCGCCTGCCCGGCGTCGAGCCGTCGCAAGAGCCGAGGCGAGGCAAAGGGCGCGGACGTCAGCCAGGCGCAACGCCACCGACGGTGTCGCCGCCGGTGGCGATCCTGACGCCCTCGGGCGCCCCCGCGAGGGTCGACGATGGTGGGGCCGACCAGGTAGTCGCCGACGTCCCGGCCGACGAGGCGATGGCGGCGGCCGAGGAGCGCGACGTCGGACTGCTCGTCGCGCGCACGCTGTCTGGTCTGCAGCGCCACGCCAGCGGACCTGTGCTCGCATCGACGCTGAAGCGGGCGATCCTGCGCAAGGATCCCACTTTCGACGAGGCCGAGCAGGGATTCCGTGGGTTCGGCGAGCTACTGCGCCACCTTGAGGGCCAGCGGGTCGTGGAGCTGCGCCCGGGATCAGCGCAGGGCGACCCCGAGGTGACGTTTCCGGAGGACGACTCGGCTGACGATGACGCGTTCCGGCTGCTGGTGGATGTCGTTCGGGAGCTGTCGGTGTCGGACGTGCCGCCGCAGCTCAGCGGGCTGAAAAACCAGCTGCGCAAGCGGCTACCCGACTTCAGCGAGAAGCGCTACGGCTTCAACAGCTTCCTGTCCTTCGCCAAGGCGGCCCGCGCGCGGAACCTGATCGCCATGGAGTGGGATGACGACGCTGGCGACTACCTGCTGCGCGTACCCGGCTAAGCCCCCATCACAGCGAGACAGCCGCGAACGCCTTAGCCGGTTGTCGTCTAGCGGATGAGAGGAGGCTGGCGCCGGTCTGCTGGGCTGCGCGGTGCACTCATGCGCGCACTGGTGTTGATGTTGGCTTGTACGCGGTCGCGGCGCAGCTGTTCGTAGCGGATGAATGCGCCAGCGGGGTCGGGTGCATCGCGTAATGACCCGGCGAGGATGACCGCGTCTTCGAGTGCCATCGAGGCGCCCTGACCGGTCGCGGGGGACGCGGCGTGGGCGGCGTCGCCGATGACGCTCGACAGCCGGGTCGTGGGTCGCCGGATGACGTTTCGTCGGGTGCAGCGACGGACATCACCCGTACCGGAAAGTGTCAGCGCACTCCGAGGGAGATCAGCGGATGCTGGCCCGGGTCGAGCCAGCGCAGGATTGCGATCACTGCAGCCCGGTCAGTCGAGACACATCCCGCGGTAGGGCGGCCGTTGGTGACGTGGAGGAAGAATGCCGAGCCGGCGCCCGGGTGGACTGGCCGGCGGTTGTAGTCGATTACCATCGCGTAGTCGTAGACGGCACCGGCCTGGCCGAGGTCTTCTCCGGCCGCTTCGTTGAACGGGCACTTACCCGGGGCGCAGGTCTGGTGGGTGTTGTATGCGGGCGACTTGACGTCGGATACCCACCAGTCGTTGGTAGCGGCGTGGAACCACGGTTGACGCGTGCCGGGGTTGGCAGCTCGACCGAAAGTCTGGGTAAGGCTGAACAGGCCGGCCGGGGTGCGCGAGGTCGATTCGCTGGCCCGACCAATCCCGTCCGCGCCGATGTGCGCTGGGACCGGCGCAAGGATGGGTCGCCAGCCTTTTCCGGCCCGCTGCCAGGTCCCGATCACCGCCGTCGTGCTGCTCGCCTTGGGCGCAGTGACGAGCACCACTTGCGAGGTGGCGATGGGTATGCCGCGCAGAGCCGACGGTGCCCTATCTCCCGTATAGGCGGCCAAAGAGAGAGTGTCAGGGTCCTCAGAGCCGTAGGTGCCGATGGCGCAAGCCGAAGTCAGTCCGGTGAGGAGCAGGACAACGCAGACCGACACAAACGGAATCAGCCCGCGATCCTTCCGCACAAGCTGCAGCATCGCCTCACCTGATCCAGTCTCGCCGTGTCGCCTTGACCGTGAGCACGACGTGTGTGTTCACGGGTCGCAGAATCGCACGTGAGAGCCCGGGTTTCCGAGCGGCGCGCCGCTCATCCACAGTGTGCGTGCTCGCTACGCCGGCGCTGGGGCGGGCATAGCACCTGGCGGTGTCAGCCGGTGGAAGCAATTGAGCTGGCCAGGAGGTCGGCGAAGACTTCTGCTGGGGTTCGGTAGCCCAGGATACGGCGTGGTCGGTTGTTGAGTTCGGCGGCCACGCAGTCGAGGTAGGTTTGGTCGTCGGTGA
>DASUII010000097.1:0-15867 GCA_036279835.1 Pseudonocardiaceae bacterium | reverse complement strand
CTGACCGTGCACGCCTGGGACCTGGCCCGGGGGATCGAGGCTGACGAGCGGCTCGATCCAGAACTGGTCAGCGACGTGTTGGCGTTCATCGAGCCGCAGGTCGAGCAGCTGGCCGGGAGCGGGTTGTTCGCCCCACCGGTGGCCGTGAGCGACGACGCCGATGCACAGACCCGGCTGCTGGCCCTGCTCGGGCGGCGGCCATGATACGCGCGGCGGCCCGTGGACTAGTGCGGGAGTCCGTAGACTAGAAGGTGCAGCCAGTCCGGCAGCTTGATACTCGTCAGCACCCTGGAGTCGCAGGTGGGCAACGAAACGCCCCGGCATGACCCCGACCACAAGCGCCCAGACGCCCACAGCTCAGACGACCAGTGTCCCGACGACTTGGGGGAACCGCGGGAAGAATGCGGTGTCTTCGGCGTCTGGGCTCCCGGCGAGGAGGTCGCCAAGCTGACCTACTTCGGCTTGTACGCTCTGCAGCACCGCGGTCAGGAGGCCGCCGGCATCGCAGTGTCCGACGGCTCGCAGGTGCTGGTGTTCAAAGACCTTGGCCTGGTCAGTCAGGTGTTCGACGAGCAGGTGCTGTCCAGCCTGTCCGGGCACATCGCGATCGGGCACTGCCGTTATTCCACCACCGGCGGGTCCATCTGGGAGAACGCTCAGCCGACGTTTCGCACCACGGCCACTGGATCCGGTCTGGCGCTGGGGCACAACGGCAACCTGGTCAACACTGCCGAACTGCTGAAACTGGCCCGCAAGACCGGCGCACCCACCCGCAACGGGGCGACCACCGACTCGGACCTGATCACCGGGTTGTTGGCCACCGGCGCCGCGGACACCGGCATCGAGAACGCCGCCCAGCGCCTGCTGCCCCAGCTACGCGGCGCCTTTTCGCTGGTCTTCTGCGACGAAAGCACGCTCTATGCGGCGCGAGACCCCCAAGGCGTCCGACCGCTGGTGCTGGGCAGGTTGGAGCGCGGCTGGGTGCTTGCCAGCGAGACCGCGGCGCTGGACATCGTCGGCGCCAGTTTCGTCCGAGAGGTCGAGCCGGGGGAGCTGCTGGCCATCGACGCGAGCGGCTTGCGCAGCTCCCGGTTCGCCAACCCCGATCCCAAGGGCTGCGTGTTCGAGTACGTCTACCTGGCGCGTCCGGATACCACGATCGCCGGGCGCGGAGTGCACGCCACCCGGGTGGAGATCGGCCGCCGGCTGGCCCTGGAGCACCCGGCCGATGCCGATCTGGTCATCCCGGTGCCGGAGTCCGGTACGCCGGCGGCGATCGGCTACGCCCAGGGCTCGGGCATCCCGTACGGCTCGGGGCTGGTGAAGAACTCCTACGTCGGGCGCACCTTCATCCAGCCATCCCAGACGATCCGCCAGCTGGGCATCCGGCTGAAGCTCAACCCGCTGCGCGACGTCATCCGCGGCAAGCGCCTGGTGGTGGTGGACGACTCCATCGTGCGCGGTAACACCCAGGGTGCCCTGGTCCGGATGTTGCGCGAGTCCGGGGCGATCGAGGTGCACGTCCGGATCGCCAGCCCGCCGGTGCGCTGGCCGTGCTTCTACGGAATCGACTTCGCCTCCCGCGCCGAGCTGATCGCCAACGGTGTCGACGTCGACGGGGTACGGCGCGCCATCGGCGCCGACACCCTCGGTTACGTCAGCCTCGACAACCTCATCGCTGCTTCCGAGCAGCCGGCCACCCGACTGTGCACCGCCTGCTTCGACGGTCGCTACCCGATCCCGCTGTCACCCAGCGAGTCCATCGGCAAGCACCTGATCGAAGATCTCGACGCGGTGGCGAGGGGTGTCGTCGTGACCGGGGCCGACCGTGACCGGGAGCGCCTGCCATGACTGGGTTTGACATGACGGCGAACGACGAGCCGCATACCACCTACGCCGCGGCCGGGGTGGACATCGCCGCCGGTGCGCGGGCCGTCACAGCGCTGAAGCCGCACGCCGAGCGGGCTCGCCGTTCGGAGGTGCTGGGCGCCGTCGGCGGCTTCGCCGGCCTGTTCAAGCTCAAGCTCGACCGCTGGCGCGAGCCCGTCCTGGCCAGCTCCACCGACGGAGTCGGCACCAAGATCGCGATAGCGCAGGCGATGGGCATCCACCACACCATCGGCATCGACCTGGTGGCGATGGTGGTCGACGATCTGGTGGTATGCGGAGCTGAGCCGTTGTTCCTGCAGGATTACATCGCCGTCGGCAAGGTGGTACCGGAGCTGATCGAGCAACTCGTCCGGGGCATCGCCGACGGCTGCGTCCAGGCTGGTTGCGCATTGCTGGGCGGTGAGACCGCCGAGCACCCCGGGATGATGACCGACGGCGACTACGACCTGTCCGCGACCGGAGTCGGCGTGGTGGACGCCGATGCCATCCTGGGGCCGGATCGGGTGCGACCCGGTGACGTCGTGGTAGCGATGGCCTCGTCGGGGCTGCACTCCAACGGCTACTCGCTGGTTCGGCACGTGCTGCTGGACGCCGCCAGAATGCCCCTGGAGGGCCATGTCGAGGAGTTCGGCCGCCCGCTGGGGGAGCAGTTGCTCGAACCCACCCGGATCTACGCCAAGGACTGCTTGGCGTTGGTCGCGGAGGCCGAGGTGCGGACCTTCGCGCACGTCACCGGCGGCGGCCTAGTGGCGAACCTGTCGCGGGTGATGCCGCGCGGGCTGGTCGCCGTGCTGGATCGGGGCAGCTGGACGCCCGCCGCGGAGTTCGCGCTGATCGCCCGCCGGGGCCGGGTCGAGCGCGCGGAGATGGAGCACACGTTCAACATGGGCGTCGGGATGGTCGCGGTGGTCGACCCGGCCGAGGTCGATCGCGCGCTGGCCGTGCTGACGGCCCGGCATGTGCCCGCGTGGGTACTCGGCGAGGTGCGCAAGTCCCGCGACGTCACGCTCGAGGCAGTCGAACAGGGCGTTGACGCGAAAGGCGGCGTCCGCGCGGTGCTCCGCGGGGATCACCCGCGGTTCTGACCGACGCCGGTGCGCCTTTCGGTAGCGTTGCGCGATCGCCGCGCGGGCTCAGCGGCGGCGGTAATCGTCATACTCGTCAATGACAGCGTCGTCAGTGACAGCCTCGTCGGCGCCGTCACCGAGGTGATGGCTGTCACCGTTGCCGCTCGACAGCTCTCGTTGAAGAGCAGCGAGATCGGTGGTGGGGGAGCTGTACTTGAGTTCCCGGGCCACCTTCGTCTGCTTGGCCTTCGCACGGCCGCGCCCCATGGCTCGACCCCCTCGCACGCAGGGACGAAGCCATCCGGGGGATCGGCGGCCTCGTTATCTCGACTACATCCGTTAGGTACCACCGTACAGGGTTGCGCGGACCTAATGCGACGTGGCCGCGCCACTGCGAGGAAGTGTCGCGTCTCTCACTGTCGCGGCCCTCACTGTCGCAGCCCGCACTGTTACGTCTCCCATACGGCGAGGCTATCTCTCTCATTCGGCGAGGCGGCGTTGCTCGGCGAGCAGCTCGTCGACCGAGGCCGTCCCGCTGGCATACCGGGAGCCGATCTCAGCGTTGAAGGTATCCACGACCTGCTGCACCTCACGGCGCCGCTGAGACACCGACGACTCCTCGGTGCAGTAGGCCGCCAGTGCGCCGTCGAGCTGCTCATCTGACAGCGACCCGACGTCGGAGAGATCCGCGTCGGCGACCAGCGCCTCGACGTGGCGGCGGTGCGCCTCGGCTCGGGATGGTTGCAGCGTTTGATGGCGACCCGAGCCCGTTGCCGGGCCGACCGCATTCACCGCCAGGATGCGGGCCAGATCGGCGACGATGGGAGCGGTGCCACCGTCACGGCGGCGCTGTTGTTCGGCGCGTACGAGGTCGATCCGGGCGTGCAACAGCCGCCGCAGGTATGACAGGTCCGTCTCTTCTTGGGCCGCGTCGTCTCGCCGCGCGCGCACCTCGGCGAGCCCCAACTCGCCCAACCCGGCGCTGAAGCTGGCCCCCAGCACCCGATCAATCCTCCGACGTCCCCCACGACGAACCTCGACCACGTCGCCCATCCTGGCACCTTCCGGATTTAGGACCTCAGGCGGCGCAGGGCTGCGCGGCCGGGGGGTTCGCCGGTGTCGGGGGGGATTGAGTTGGGGTCGACGGCGGCGGCTGAGTTGCCGGCTTGTAGCGGGGTGGTGGGGTCCACTGAGCGTTTGAGCAGGGCTAGGGCGATGGCGCCCAGTTCGTGATGGGTGGCGACGGTGCCGACCCGGCCCACTACCCGCTCGCCGTCCTTCACCGGATCCCCGGTGACGGGCAGGGTCTCCGGTGACTCCAGGTGCAGCAGCACCATCCGTCGCGGCGGGCGGCCCAGGTTGGATACTCGAGCCACCGTCTCCTGGCCGCGGTAGCACCCCTTGTCCAGGTGCACCGCCGGACCGATCCAGCCGACCTCGTGCGGGATGGTGCGCTCGTCGGTGTCGATGCCCAGCCGCGGCCGCAGGGCGGCCGCCCGGATCGCCTCGTAAGCCCACGAGCCGGCCGGTGCGGCGCCCGCATCGACAAGCCGGCGCCAGGCGTTGGTGAGCTCGCCACGGGGCACCAGCAGGTCCGCTCGACCCGACTCGACCCGCGCGAACCCACCCAGCTCACCGGCCCGCGCGAGCACTTCGCCGGTACCCGGCCCCAGCAGCGAGAGCACGGCCAGTTCCGGCGTCGCATCCCGGGGCGTCACCTTCGACCAGAACACCATCGAGCGCAGGTAGGTCAGCAGTCCCTGCGCCCGGCCTGGGTCAGTGTCCAGCCATACCGTGTCCTGCACATGGGAGACCACAGCGTGGTGCTCGACGTGCCCTCGCAGGTCTAGGACCAGCGCCTCGGTGTGCTCACCGGCTCCGAGCGCGAGCAGGTGCTGGGAGGTGATGGTGTGCAGCCAGGTCAACCGGTCCTCGCCGGGCACGGCGAGGACCTCGCGGTGCGACCGGTCCACCACCACGGCGTCGCGGTCGGCGGCGCGTTGCTCGCCCAACGGGTCACCGTGGTGCCAGGCGACCCCGGCGTCTGGGGACCCGTTCGGTGGCGGCACCGCTCCCGGGCGCTCCAGCAGTGGCGACGTCACGAGCCCTCTGGTTCCGGGCACTGCACGCAGCGCCCGGAAAGCGCAAGGTGGCTGGGATTGAGCACGAACCCGAACTGTTCTCGCAAACGCGCGGTGAGGTCGATGAGCTCCTCAGGTGGTATCTCGGTCAGCTCTCCGCACCGGTGACACACCAGGTGAACGTGCTCATGCGCTTGGGTGGAGTAGCTCGGCGCTCCGTGCCCTAGGTGGGTGTGCCAGACCAGGTCGAGGCCCTCGAGCAGGTCCAGGGTGCGATAGATGGTGGTGATGTTCACCGCGGGCGCGACGCGTTGCACTTGCTCGCAGATCCGTTCGGGTGTGGCGTGCTGCAATTCCCGCACCGCGTCGAGCACGAGTTGACGTTGCGGAGTCATCCGCAGGCCACGGTCGTGCAACGTGCGACGCAGGCTGGTGTCCACAACAACGATAGTAGCCCTGCGTGCCGCGCTCTCACGTACTGCCGCATTGACGTTGCCGAACCCGCCGTGACGCGGATAGCGTGGCAGTACACGTGAAAGGAGGTGGTCCAAGGTTGAACGGCTATAGGACTCGTGAGGTGGCTGTCAGCTAGTGCCGCCGACGGCCGTGGAAGGCCACCTCTTGAGAGGCGGCCGGCGAATCCAAGGCAGTCACCCGGCCCCCGGGGTGCCTGAGCAGTGGTCCCGCTCGGGCTCGCCGCTTCGTGCGGTGACCCCCGGGGGCTGACTGCTGTGGTCAGCCCACCACTCGGTGCAGCAGGGTCGAGACGTGCGGCTGCATGGGTTGGCCGACCATCGCGCGTTGCTCGACGTAGGCGAGGTCGCCGCCCTCGACTATGCCGTAAAGTCGGTGCGCCCCGGTGACCTCTTTGGCCGAGGAACTTCGCACCACCGCGTCGGTGGCCAGCTCCCACGAGGTCTGGCTGCGCGGCCGTCCGTAGTAGAGCTCGATGATGCCGGTGCCGTGCGCGGCGAGCAGCTCGATGGTGTCATCGGCTTGCGGCCGCCAGAACCCGGTCTCCCGGGCCGCTGGTCGGATCACCTCGCCGGCGTCGTCGAGCAGCCACGCCCGGGACTCGTAGCGCAGAAACGGCCGCCCGTCGTGGCAGATCACCACCTGCTGGCCGAATCGGTACGGTCCATCGATGGTCGGGTAGACGATCTCACCTTCGCCGCGCCAGACCCCGACCAGCGGCAGCAGGGCCAGGCACTGAGGGTGCAGCTGCGGCCCTTCGCGCAGGTTCGCGGTGTCGCCGGGAATCGGTAGGTCGGTGAATTCGGGAAGGTTGCGTGCACCCGTGCTCGCTGCGCGCTCGGCGGCGAGCCGCAGTGCCTCATCGCCGCTCAAACCGTTAGGGCCGCTGGTCACCCTCGGGATCATAGGCGGTCCGCACACCCCACCGGTTGATCACCGCCTGGGTGTCGTCAGCGATATCACAGGCTATTGCCTGTTCGCCTTGTCCGCTGGCTCTCAAGATCACCGGTAGTGAGCGGTAACCGTGCAAAATCGCACGGCCAGGCCTCAGTTTCGGCGATCATGGCACCACGGGTGGCGTCGCCGAGCGTCAGCCCACTTGTAGTTGCAGCAGGGCGACCTTGGGGTTGTCCAGTTCCACGTCGAAGGTTCCCGGCTTGTTCGCGGTGAAGGCGATCGACGCCGTGCTGGCCGCCGGAACCTTGACCGTCCGCTCGTAACCGTGCACGTGGATCTCGTCGGCCACATCGCTGCTCACCGAGATGATCACGGGGCTACCCAGGGGCACGGTCACCTTGCCGGTGTCGCCGCTGGCCTTCCCGCCCCGGACCTTGACGCTGATCGTGCGGACGGTTAGTTCCGGCGCCTTTCCCGGCACCGCCGACGGGCCGGTCGAGCTGGAACCGGGCGCCGTAGCGGTGCCCTGCCCGCAGCCTCCGAGTACACCGATCAGCACCGCCCCGGTAGCTATCGCTATCCCGACCCGACCCATTTCCGTTCCTCCCCGGTTACCGTCCGCGCTAGAGCGAACAGCCTGCCATAACGCTCAAGAGCGATTGTGCAGAGCTATCTCGCGGGCTCGCGGCGGCGCTGTGGTCCGTCGCGCCTGAGCTCGGTCAGCCAATCGCGACGTGGCCAGCGACGGTGAGGCGGCGACGCACGGTCACTATCGCGCCGTGGCACGGCACCATGGTCACATGGCGGGGCCGCACCGGCTCGCCCGGCGCGGTGCTGGCGGCCAGCTCGACTCGGCGCAGGACCTCCCGCAGTACCGTGCGCATCTCCACCAGGGCGAAGGTGGCGCCGAGGCAGCGACGGACCCCGCCGCCGAAGGGTAGCCAGATGGCCGGATCGGGCCGCTGATCGAGGAATCGCTGCGGCTGGAACTCGTCCGGGTCCGGGTAGTGCCGGCTGTTGTGGTGCACCAGGTTGATGCTGGGAGCCAGGATGTGGCCAGCTGGAATACGGTGCCCGGCCAGGTGTACCGGAGCGGTCAGCTGGCGGCCGATCTCGAAGACCACCGGGCGCACCCGCAGGCTCTCCTTGCACACCGCGTCCAATCACGCGTCGTCGCCGTCCGCGGCGGCCGCTGCGGTGCGGTGCAGCAGTGCGGGATGGCGGGTCAGCCGCTCGAAAGCCCAGGACAGCGCGGTGGCAGTGGTGTCGTGCCCAGCCAGCAGCAGCGTGACGAGCTGGTCAAGGAGTTCGTCGTCGGCCATCGGGGCGTCGGCGCCGTCGATGCCGCGCACCAGCATCGCCAGTGCGTCGGTCCGCTGCTCGAGCTGTGGATCGGCGCGGCATCGGGTGATCTCGTCGGTGAGCAGCGCCAGGGCGGTGGCCCGGCGCTGCGCGCGCCGGCGCCACCTGCCGACACGGAGCAGCACTCGCGGCGGTGGGATCAGCTCCAGCGGGGAACCGATATCGAGCATGGGCGGCAATGCCGCTCGCAGCGCGGCGAGCCGGCGTTCGTCGTGGACCCCGATGACGGTGCGCAGGATGACTTCGAGGGTGAGTTTCTGCATCCGGGGAAACAGCGGGAACTGCTCGCCCACCGGCCATCGGGCGACCTCGTCGACGGTGATGGCGACCATCTCGGCCACCTGCCTGCGCACCGAGTCGCCGTGAAACGCAGGCAGCATCATCGCCCGGGTGCGGCGGTGCTTGTCGTCGTCGAGCATGAGAATCGACTTCGGCCCGACGACCTGGCTCAGCGGGGCGGCTGCTTCCCCGGCGTGAAAGAGCGCCGGATCGCCACGCATCACCGACCGGATGTCATCCGGGTCGGTGACAAAGACTAGCGTGCCGATTCCAGGTATCCGGGTAGTGAACAGCTTGCCGTAGCGGCGGTGGCAGGCCTGCACGTACCGAACCGGATCCAGCCAGATCAGTCCCGCCTGCAGGAGACCCGGTAGCGGCGGGCCGGGAGGCGGTGGGGCGAGGGCCGGCATGCGCACCATAGCCTAGGAATATACATACGTTTGTCTAACCGCCGTAGTATCCGGACTATGGGACACCGGGAGGCGCTGCTCGACGGCGCTCGGCGCTGCTTGCTGGAACGGGGCTACGCGCGCACCACGGCCCGGGATCTGGTGGCCGCCTCGGGCACCAATCTGGCCTCCATCGGCTACCACTTCGGGTCCAAGGAGGCGTTGCTCAACGGGGCGATGCAGCAGTGCTTCGACGAGTACATCGCGCAGATCACCCGGATCGTGTTCGCCGATCCCAGCGCCACCCCGGTGCAGCGGGTGCGGGCCTCCTGGGTAGCGCTGGTGAGCACCTTCGAGCAGTACCGCCCGCTGATGGTGGCCTTCGTCGAGGCGCTGGCCCAAGCCGAGCGGGTGCCGGAACTGCGGGCTCAGCTCGCCGAGTGCTACGAGCGGCTGCGCGGCACTGTGGCCGACATGGTGCGCTCCTCGGTCGACGGTCTTTCCGACGCCACCGCGCGGCAAGTCGCCTCGTTCCTCATCGCGGTCTACGACGGTCTGCAGGTCCAGTGGCTACTCGACCCCGAGCGCGCCCCGACCCCCGACGCCCTGATGGCCGCCCTCGAGGTTGCCCTGCCCGCCGCCCTAGCCACCGAAGAGGAAAGTTACCCATGACAGCGGCCATCCCCCGCCAGCGTGCTGGCCGGGGGATGGCGGCCGTTGGTGGTCCTTGAAGAGCCACCAACGGTGTTACATAGTGACGTCGACGGGGAACAGGCCCGGGCCGTCAGCGGTGACCGGTGCTTCGCCGGTGCCGGATTGATGTAGTGCTCGGATGGTCCAGTTGCCCGGGGCGGCGAAGAACCGGAACTGCCCGGAGGCCGAGGTCACCACTTCGGCGGTGAACTCCCCGGTGCCGTCGAGCAACCGTACGAAAGCACCTCCGACGGGCTCTCCGGCCGTCCGCACCGTGCCGGTCAGCACGGTGTGCTTGCTCAGATCCGTTCCCGGCGGCAATTCCTGGGTCTGTTCCGGTGCTCCGCACATGTCGATCAGGCCTTGCTGCCGAGCTCGATCGGTGCGCCGACCAGTGAGCCGTACTCAGTCCAGGAACCGTCGTAGTTCTTGACGTCGGAATAGCCCAGCAACTCGTGCAGCGCGAACCAGGTGTGGCTGGAGCGCTCACCGATCCGGCAGTAGGCGATGGTCGACTTGCTCTCGTCGAGCCCCGCCGCCCCATACAGCGCCCGCAACTCGTCGTCGGACTTGAAGGTACCGTCCTCGTTGGCGGCCTTGGACCACGGCACGTTCAGCGCGGTGGGGATGTGTCCTGGGCGCTGAGCCTGCTCTTGCGGCAGGTGCGCCGGCGCCATGATCTTTCCGGAGAACTCGTCGGGCGAGCGGACGTCGACCAGGTTCTTGTTGTTGATCGCGTCGACCGCCTCCTGGCGGAATGCCCGGATCGTGAGGTTCTGATCCTGGGCGGTGTAGCTGGTGGCCGGCCGGCTCACCTCGTCTGTGTTCAGGGTGCGACCGTCGAGCTCCCACTTCTTGCGGCCGCCGTCGAGCAGCTTGACGTCACGGTGCCCGTAGAGCTTGAAGTACCAGTAGGCGTAGGCGGCGAACCAGTTGTTGTTGCCGCCGTAGAGCACCACGGTGTCGTCGTTGCTGATGCCCTTGTCCGACAGCAACTTCTCGAAGGCGCCCCTGTCCACGAAGTCGCGGACCACCGGGTCCTGCAGGTCGGTCTTCCAGTCGATTTTCACAGCCCCGGGGATGTGCCCCGTGTCGTAGGCGGCGGTGTCTTCGTCGACTTCGACGAAGACGATGCCCTTGGTGTTCAGGTTCTGCTCTGCCCAGTCCGGCGTGACCAGGACGTCTTCGCGGCTCATGCGACAGCTCCTCGTTGGTGAGTGGCGTACACAGTGGATTGTCTTCGGATTGTCTGGGGGTGCTCGACTGCAGCGCGCAGGCGCCGGCAGCTGGAAGTGGCGCAGATCACCGCCCGGTCAGGTCCTCGGACAGAGGCTGCTGTGCAGCCGGCAGAAGTCAACCGCCCGGCGCTTGGTGAGCAGCAGGTGCACGAACCCAAACCTACCGGAAACTCCCGCCGTCCGGGATGTGATTCCACCGCCTGGACGGATCCCAGTCGGTCCCGTTGCGCAGGGCTGGCAGCGCAGCGACGCCGGCTTGGCGTAGCGAGACGTTGTTCGCGGTGCCTTCCACGACTATTGAGCCGGTCTCGACCCAGACTCTGGTGGGGGTGACGGCGTAGGGGAGGCCACCGGTCTTGACGTTGGCGCTCAGGGCGTTGAGCAGCGTCTGGCGGATTGCCCGTGGCAGACGCACCGTGCCGCCACTGCCACCGCCCAGCTGCACATCGCTAGCGGTAATCCGCACGAAGCCACGGGTGAGCTCGATCACACCGAACGCGACGACGTCGGTGCGCTGGCCGGCGAGGTCGGTGGTCGCCACCATCTTGATCGGAGCGCGGTTGCCCCGGGGGGAATCACTGGTGGGCGTACCTGGCGGAAGAAGTTCCTTGATCTCCTGATCAGAGGGCTGCTGAATCCGGAGATCTTCGATCCCGATGGCCCGACCGAGATCGGTGTCCTTGATCCGGACCCGGCCGTCGACCTTGGCCGCCCGCACCGAGTGCAGGTCGCCGGAGATCACCTCGGCCAGCGGCGCATCGACGTCGTGCAGTGTCGCCTCCACGTCGAGGTCGTGCAGCGGGTCGGCGGACACCCCGGATGCCTGTACGTCGATCGACGTGTAATGGCCGGCCACGGCTTGGGTCAGGAACGGGAAGCCGTTGATCCGCACGGACGGGTCGCTGGCCAGATTGAGCTGTTGGCGCAGCTGTTTGGCCACGGTGTACTCGGCAGCCGCCGCGGCGCCGAAGTCGGCCGCTACCGCCAGCGCCACGATGACCAGCACCGCGATGATCAATTTACGCACGTAGCCCCACCATTGTCGGCTATTTCGTATGGTCCCTGCGGTCGGCACGGTATTCTCCGCACAACGGGCGGTCGGTCGCGGCCCACCGCGGCGCTGGACACAAGGGGCTCGACCGGCCAGCGACACGGGTCGGTGATACCGCTGGCCTCCAACGGCTAGGACGGAGCGGGCATGGAGCTTCTGTTGCTCACCGCGGATCCTGACCCGCCCTCAATGTTGCCTGCGCTGTGCTTGTTAGCGCACAACGCGCGGTCGGCGGCCCCGGAGGTCGCCGCCCTGCTCGACGCCGGACCCTACGACGCGGTGCTGGTCGATGCCCGCACAGATCTCGCGGGTTCGCGCAGCCTGTGCCGGCTGCTGGGATCCACTGGGCTGGACGTGCCGGTGGTGGTGGTGATCAGCGAGGGCGGCCTGGTGGCACTGTCCGCGGACTGGGGTTCCGACGAGATCCTGCTGCCCACCGCCGGCCCGGCCGAGGTCGATGCCCGGCTGCGGCTGCTGGTGTCTCGGCGCGCGACCGACGCCGCCGTGGGCGGCGGAAACTCGCTGGTACTCGGCGAACTGGTAATCGACGAGGCCACCTACACCGCCCGGCTGAAGGGGCGGCCGCTGGACCTCACCTACAAGGAGTTCGAGCTGCTGAAGTACCTGGCCCAGCACCCGGGCCGGGTGTTCTCCCGCGCGCAGCTGCTGCAGGAGATCTGGGGCTACGACTACTTCGGCGGCACCCGCACTGTCGACGTCCATGTACGGCGGTTGCGGGCCAAACTCGGTCCGGAGCACGAACAGCTCATCGGCACAGTGCGCAACGTCGGCTACAAGTTCGTCCGCCCGGTCCGCAACATGAGTTCCCGGGAGCGGGCCGAGCAGGAGCGCGCCGCCGAGCATGACGCCGAGGCGGTCGACAGTGATTCAGATCGGGCTGATCCCTACGAGGTTCAGTCACTTTCCGGGCAGTGGGGTTGACCCTGGCACTGTCCTGGCTCGATCAGCCCGCCGACGGGCAGATCGCCGCGGTCGTAAAGCTGCTGGCCGCCGCCACCGCCGCGGACGGCGTGGAGCCCCTCTCGGAAGCTGCGGTGCTGCGGCTGCACCATCCCGGTGCCGGCTTCGTACACCTGCTGGCCCGCGACGATACCGGCACGCTGACCGGTTACGGCAGCCTCGATGATCGCGTCGAGCGTCGCACCGCCGAGTTCGCGGTGCATCCCGCTCACCGGCGTCGTGGGGTGGGCGGTGCGCTGCTCGCCGCGCTGCTCGATCGGGTCCGCGGGCCACTGTGGGTGTGGGCGCACGGTGAGCACCCAGCGGCGCTGCGGCTGGCGCAGCGAGCCGGGCTGGTTCGCCAGCGGGAACTGTTCCAGTTACGTCGGACGCTGGCTGATCCGATCGCCCACCGAGCTCTGCCGGTTGGGGTCGCGCTGCGCGCCTTCGTGCCCGGCGAGGATGAAGCGGCGGTGGTGGCGGTCAACAATCGCGCGTTCGCGTGGCATCCTGAGCAGCGACGGTGGGATATCGGCGAGCTCGTGGTGCGCGAGGCGCAGCCGTGGTTCGACCCGAAGGGTTTGCTGCTGGCGGTGGACCCGGCCGGTCAGCTGCTCGGCTTCCACTGGACCAAGGTGCATCCCCACGGCCTCGGCGAGATCTACGTGCTCGCGGTGGACCCCGACGCCCAAGGCACCGGGCTGGGCGGCGCGTTGACCGTGGCCGGGCTTGCATATCTGCGCGAGCAGGGGGTACGCCAGGCGATGCTCTACGTCGAGTCCGACAACACCACAGCCCTGCGCACCTACCACAAGCTGCACTTCACCCACCACCACACCGACGTGGAGTTTCTGTCGCTTCGCGACTCGTGAGTGGGAAACAGTGTCATGACACTGTTTCCCACTCACGAGGTCACCGCTCGTGCGGTGACCCGGTGACGAGGAAGCTGACCTGGCGGGCGATCGCGACGGCGTGGTCGGCGAAGCGCTCGTAGTAGCGGCCGATCAGCGCGGCGTCCACCGCCGGTTCCACCCCGTGCGACCAGTCCTCGGAGAACAGGATCCGGAAGATCCGGCGGCGCAGCGCGTCGACCTCGTCGTCGGCTTGGGCCAGCCGGTAGGCGGACAGCGGATCCTTGCTCTCGATCGCCGCCGCGGCGTCGCGCGCCAGACTGGTGGCCAGCACGCCCATCCGGGCGAACACCGGGCGGACCTCGTCCGGGATCGGCACCGCCGGGTGCTTCATCCGCGCGATCTTGGCGATGTGCTGCGCCAGATTGCACATCCGCTGCACGTCGCCCACCGCGTGCATGGCCGCGACGACCATTCGCAGGTCGGTGGCGACCGGTGCCTGCAGCACGAGCAGTCTGATGCAGCGCTGATCCATGTCGTCGCACAGCGCCTTGATGTCTCCCTCCTGGGAGATCACCAATTCGGCGAGCCCCAGGTCGGCTTGGCTCAGCGCCGTCGAGGCGTTGGTCATCAGCTGCCCGGCCAGTCGAGCGGCTCTGGCCAGGTCGTCAGTCAGGGTGTCCAGCTCGGCCCGGAAGGTCTCCCGCATCGTCCGAGGGTACGGGGGCAATGCCGCCGAGTCTCGGTAGTCACGTGAATCGCAGGTGAATCCGCGGTCTGCCGGCGCTGTGCTCAGCCGCCGGAATGCGGGAACTCGGCGCCTGCCGGGACCGCGAGATCCATCGGGTCATCAAGCCAGCCATGCGGCAACACCACCCGGCCGGGTGAGCCCTGGCGTCCCCGGGGGCCGTCCGCGTCGGGCGGGAACGGGGCGTCGGGATCCAGCTGGGCCAGCGCTTCGTCCAGCTCGGCGAAGCTGGACACCATCCCCAGCGCCCGCCGGACATCCCCGCCGACCGGGAAGCCATGTAAGTACCAGGAAATATGCTTGCGCAGGTCACGCAGCCCCTTATCGGTCCCGAGGTGCTCGGCGAGCAGCCCGGCGTGGCGGCGCAGAGTGGCCGCGACCTGTCCGAGATCCGGTGGCGTCGGGGCGGGGGTGGCGCTGAAGGCGGCTGCCAATTCGGCGAACAGCCACGGCCGTCCCAGACAGCCGCGGCCCACTACGACGCCGTCGCAGCCGGTGTGCTCGACCATCCGGAGCGCGTCGGCGGCGGCGAAGATGTCCCCGTTGCCCAGGACCGGGATCGACGTGACCGCCTGCTTGAGCGCGGCGATGGCATCCCAGTCGGCGGTGCCCGAGTAGCGCTGCGCGGCGGTACGCGCATGCAGGGCCACGGCGGCCACCCCAGCGTCCTGCGCGATCCGGCCCGCGTCGAGGAACGTGCGGTGCTCGTCGTCGATGCCGATCCGGAACTTCACCGTGACGGGGATGGACCCGGCGGCTTCGACGGCGCAGCGGACGATCTCGCCGAACAGGGCCCGCTTGTAGGGCAGCGCGGCGCCACCGCCCCGGCGGGTGACCTTCGGGACGGGGCAGCCGAAGTTGAGATCGACGTGATCGGCGAGGTCGTCGCTGCGGATCTGCTCCACGGCCTTGCGGACCGTCGCCGGATCGACCCCGTAGAGCTGCATCGAGCGAGGCCGCTCAGCGGCGTCGAATGCGATCATGCGAAGAGTACCGGGGTGCCGTTCCACCAGAGCTCGACTGGTGATCATCTCGCAGACGTACAAGCCGGCGCCGTGCTCACGGCACAGCCGGCGAAACGCCACGTTGGTAATCCCGGCCATCGGCGCGAGCACGACGGGGGGATCGACCCGGTAAGGACCGATTCGCAGTGGTGGTGGCACGGCAGGCACGTCCCACATCATCCCCCCTCGCACTGGCGACCGGCGCGGGCATTCCACCGACCATCGTCGCCGTACCCCAGGACATGCAGTCTCGCTACATCAAACGAGGTAGCCTGGTCGGGTTTCTACATCTGTGGGTTGGCCACCATGAGGGGTTGCCTCCGAGCAGGACGAGGGTAAAATCAGCGACGAATTGATAGTGAACTGCGGCATGCGTTGCTACCGAGATGGAGACCACGATGATCGCTTTTGAGGCGCCATCCGCAAGTGAGGCCCTTACAAATGCTCATGCGCGGTCATTTCATAGACGTATCGTAATAGCTGTCATGACTCTCCTCATGGCCGTCGCCGCAGTTGCGCTGGTGTCGGCGAACGAGACTGCCGTATCCCCATCGATGCATACTGTTCTCGCCTGTGGTGACACGCCCGGTTTCTGTCCCAATCCCCCTAGTTCCACCACCACTGGCTCCGATTCCACTACGACCAATAACACCCATAACGCTTCCCAACACGCCAGTACTGCCAAGACGTAAGGAAGCCGATGAGGATTGCGGGCTGGGTACCAGAGAGTATCCCTGTGCCACCTCGGGTGAAACAAGATGTACTGCTTATCTTGGCGCTCTATACGTTTAACTGCCTCAGCTTCTCTGCTTGGGTGAAACTGGGTGATGTGCCGTCCCACCCATGGTTGCTCCTTGAGTGGCTGTATGGCCTAGCGGCGCTC
>DASUII010000096.1:0-6460 GCA_036279835.1 Pseudonocardiaceae bacterium | reverse complement strand
GTGAGCACCCGACGCTCCAGCATCACCATCCGGGCCAGCACCGCCGGATTTCCTATCTTCGCTCGACGCCCGCTCATCAGCTGGCTGAGCATGGGCGCGCTCAACCCGAGAACCTCGGCCAACTGCGCCTGGGAGACATTGAAGGCGACCACGAGTCGGCGCACCCGGTCGCCGAGCGGCTCCCCGTACCACTCGCGCTGCCGGGCGACGTTGCGCGCAACGGCACGCTGATCATCCACCGGCCTCCCCTTCCGTGCCCTCATACAGCCGGCCCGAACACAGCCCGCCCGAACACAGCCCGCCCGAACACAGCCGGCCCGAACACAGCCGGCCCGATACCTGCATCAGCCGGCCCGGTCGAGCGCCTTTCGCGTGCGCACCACGTCGTCGTCGATCTGGGTGACGAGCTCTTCGGGGGTGTCGAAGCGGCACATGCCGCGCAGCCGCTCGACGAAGTCCAGCGCCACCCGCTCGCCGTAGAAATCTTCGTCCAGATCCAGCACGAATGCCTCCACCCGGCGTTCGCGCCCGGAGAAGGTGGGGTTCGTTCCGATCGAGACCGCTGCCGCCAGTTCCCGGCAGCGGTGCACGAAACGGCACGCGTACACACCGTCGGCGGGGATCGCGGCACACCGTGCGGTCGACAGGTTCGCCGTCGGGTAACCCAGGCTGCGGCCACGCTGGTCGCCACGGACCACGATCCCCTCCACCCGGTGCGGGCGGCCCAGGGCGGTGCCCGCGGCTACCACGTCACCGGCGTCGATGCACGAGCGGATGTAGGTCGAGGAGAAGGTCAGCTCGCCTTGGGAAAGCAGCCCCACGCCTTCGGCGGTGAAGCCGAACCGCCGGCCCAGGGCCCGCAGCAGCTCGATATCACCGGCCGCTTTGTGCCCGAAAGTGAAGTTGTCACCCACCACCACTTCCGCCACGTGCAGGCGCTCGACGAGCACCGTATGGACGAACTCGTCGGCTGGCATCCGAGATAATTCGACGGTGAAGGGCAGTACCAGGAACACCTCGGCACCAAGCTGTTCGACCAGATCAGCGCGGCGGCGAAGGGTCGTCAGCTGCGCTGGATGGCTGCCGGGCCGGACCACTTCCGACGGGTGCGGGTCGAAGGTCATCACTACGCTGGGGACACCCATCTCACGGGCCCTGCGCACCGCGTGGCCCACCAGTTGGATGTGACCCCGGTGCATCCCGTCGAAGACCCCGATGGTGACCACACTGCGGCCCCATCCGTTCGGGATGGCCTCTATTCCGCGCCAGCGCTGCACAAGCACCGAGGTTAACTCAGAACAGCACGGTCGCAGTCAGTCGCCCGCGGGGCGTAGCACCAGGACCGGCCGGGCGTGGCCGTCGCGCTCGGTGAGCAGCGCGACGGCGTGCCCATCCGGGTCGATCGCGGCGTGCGTTGCGGTCAGCCCGACCGCAGGCAACGATCCACCATGAGCTAATACCCAGGCCTGCTGGCTGTCCACGGTGCGGTGGCTGAACACGGAGGCCACCACTTCGTCGAGGTCCGCCCCCAACCGCGGTTGGGCCGCCAGTTCCTCCAGCGTGCGGGCGACGTCCACACCGTAGGGGCCCACCCAAGTGCGGCGCAGCGCGGTGAGATGCCCCCCGACAGCCAGCGCCGCCCCGAGGTCCCTGGCCAGCGCCCGTACGTAGGTGCCACCGCTGCATTCCACCAGCACGTCGAGGTCGGTCACGGCGTCGCCACGACGCAGGGCGACGAGCTCGAACCGGGACACGGTCACCGGACGGGCGGGCAACAAGACCTGCTCACCGGCTCGAGCCAGCGCATAGGCCCGCTTGCCGGCAACCTTGACCGCGCTCACCGTGCTGGGAACCTGCTCGATCGCGCCGCGCAGATCCGCGATGCCCGAGAGGATCTCCTGCTCATCCACCGTGGAGGCATCGGCGCCGTAGCTGCACTCACCTTCGGCGTCGTCGGTGTTGGTGGACATGCCCAGACGCACCGTGGCGCGGTAGACCTTCGGTTCCAGCGGGAGATGCGCCAGCAGCTTGGTGGCCCGCTGCACGCCGCACACCAGCACGCCGGTGGCCATCGGGTCCAGGGTGCCGGCGTGCCCGATCCTGCGGGTGCCCAGCAACCGGCGCAGCCGGGCGACGACGTCATGCGACGTCATCCCGGCCGGCTTGTCCACCACCACCAGGCCACCAGGCGCCAACACGGCAGTCATGACGTCGCCGGCGCTACCCGCGCCGTCACGCACCTGGTGCGTCGAACAGCGGCAGCCCTAGGCAGGTCCGACCGACGAAGTCGTGCAACGCCTCGGTGGTGGGCGCCATCACCCGGGCCGCGAGCGCATCGCGGAACAACCGCTCGATGGCGAGCTCCTTGCGAAACGCGGCGCCGCCGCACAACTGCAGCGCCCCGTCGGCGACCTCTGCTGCCGCCTCCGCCGCGACCGCCTTGACCTCCAGCACCCGAAGGGCCGCATCGTCACGCCCGGTACTCAGGGCCGCCAGGGTGTCCCGCAGGAACGCCCGAACGCTGTCGGTCCGGATGCGCAGCCGGGCTAGTGCCGCCCGGGAGACTGGCTGCTCGGCCAGCGTCTGGTCGAGATGCTGCAGTCGGCTGCGGGCGAGGTGTGCGCCGGCTTCGGCGACCAGTGCTTCCATGATGCCCAGTGACAGTGCCGCGTTGAGTACCAGGAAGGTTGGCAATGCGGTGGCCATTGCGATGTCCCATCCCGCTCCGTCGTCGCCTAGCCGGGCGTTGGCAGGCACCACCACATTCACCCCGGACACCGGGCTGGAGGCGCTGCCGCGCAGGCCCAGGCCGTCGAACTTGGCCGCCACTCGCAAACCGGCCGCCTTGCTAGGTACCAGCCACAGGGTCATGGCGCCCCCTGCAACCTTTTCCTGGTGAGCCAGCGGCCGGCTCGACCACACGTAGCTGTCGGCGTGCCCGGCGGAGGTCACCCAGCTCTTGCGGGCATCGAGCGCGACGGTGTCGCCGTCACCGGCTTTGGCAGTACCCATCGGCTCCCAGATGTGGCTGCGGGAGCCGACCTCGGAGAATGCCAGGCTGCTCAGATGATCGCCGCGGGCGATCAGGCGACGGATGTCCTGCGGCCCGTGGGCTTCGATGACGGCGACCGCCGCATAGTGCATCAACACCACTGTGGCCGTCGAGGCGCACCTGGCACCCACCGTCTCGATGACCTGCGCGGCCGCCGCGAGTGACTCGCCACCGCCGCCGACATTGGGCGCGCTGAGCAGGCCGAGCAGCCCAGCGTCCCCGAGGGCCTGCACACCCTCGCGTGGAAAAGCCCCGGAACGGTCGATCTCGGCGGCTTGCGGACCGATCGATCGCTCGATGACGGCCGACAGCACCGACTCGTAGCGCGTTGCGGTCACCGGAAATTCTGGCGCGATACCCATGACTGTCTCCCACGGTTTCGAGGCGGTGGCGGTTTGGCGACGGTGGCGGTTGCGCTTCCGTGGCGGGCAGCTGACCTTACCGAACTCCAACGGCGCGACGTTGCGGGCGCGGTATGCCCGGGTCAGGCCAGGGGCGCGCGGTGCAGGGCGCGGCGCAGCGCGTCCAGCACGTCCTCGGCACTGCCGTCGGCCGCGAAACCAGCCGCGAGGCGGTGGCCACCACCGCCGAACTCGGCCGCGGCGGCGGAGACATCGAGGCGCTGCTTAGCGCGCAGCGACACCGCCCACCGGTCCGGGCCGGCTTCCTTGACCACCGCCGCGACCTCGGCCTCCGAAGTGGTCCGCACGAGATCCACCACGGCTTCGACCTCCTCGCGACGCAGGCCCGCTGTGTCAGTCAACCGCACCGTGGTGTGCACCAGGCCCAGGCCCTGGGCCGATGCGGGCTCGAATCGGGCCCGACCGAGGACCGCCCCCAGCATGGCCAACCAGCCGAAGGGATGGGTGTCCAGCAGTTCCCGGGTGGTGGCGTCGGGATCAACGCCCGCCGCCAGCAGCCGGGCAGCGATCGCGTGGGTTCCGGGGTCAGCGCGGCGAAAGCAGCTGGTGTCGGTGACCAGACCGGCGTAAAGGCAACGCGCAATCGGCTCGTCCACCGGTATCTCCAGCTCGTCTAGCAGCTCCAGCACGAGCACCGCGGTAGCCTCCGCCCTGGCATCCACCAGATGGTGGGTTCCGAATCCACCGTTGGTGGCATGGTGGTCGATCACGAGCACAGCGCCGGCGGTGTCCACCCGGTCCGCGAGGCAGCCCAGCCGGCTCCGACTCGCCGTGTCCAGGGCGACGAGCAGCTCCGGCCGCGCCGGCACCTGTTCCGGCGACACGACGAGATCGGCGACGTCCAACGCCCGCAGCGATTGCGGGGTCTGGCCCGGATCACCGAAAGTAACCCGCACCGTGGCGCCGCGCTGGCGAAGTGCCATGCCCAGAGCCAGCGCGCTACCCAGCGCGTCGGCGTCGGGTTGCACATGGGCAACCAATGTGACGTCCCTGGCCCGGCGGATGAGCTCCGCGGCGGCGGCTAGCTCCAGATCCCACAAGTCCCGGTCGCGGCGGCGGTCAGTCATCGTCTGCGGCAATGTCCCGTGGTGGGCGGTACGGGTCGGGCTCACCGGCGGGCGACGCGTCCGCGGCAATGCGGGCGACCTTCGCGTCGACCTCGTGCGCCTTGGCCAACAACTCGTCGATCCGGCGCACCCCGTCCGGGATGTCGTCGCAGCGGAAGGTCAGGGTAGGGGTGAACCGGACGCCTGTTCCACGTCCGACAAGGGAACGCAAGACTCCGGTCGCACTCGCCAGTGCGGCGGCTGCTCCGGCGGTATCCGGCGGCGTATCGACGGTCTCGCCGAGCACCGTGTAGTAGACCGTCGCGTCCCGAAGATCTCCGGTGACCTTCGCATCAGTGATCGTCACCATCGTCAACCGTGGATCTTTGACTTCATGTTCCAAGCCGGACGCGACGATCTTGGCGATCCGTTTGGCGAGCCGGCGAGCCCGTGGGGGGTCGGCCATCGCAGCGTTGTCCTCTCGCTTTTCATGGTCGTTTGGCGCGCTAGTCATCATCTGGACCCATTATCCGGTGCCGGGCCGACAGCAGGTCCAGCTCCGCCCGCCCGGCGACCAAGCGCTCGCATGCGTCGAGCACCTCTCGCACATGGCCCGCGTCGGCGGCGACGGCGGCGACCCCGATCAACGATCGTCGGTGCAGGTCCACGTGCCCGGCCTCGGCCGCCGCGACTTCGAAGCGCCGCCGGAGCTCGGCGATCACCGGTCGGACCAGCGAGCGCTTCTGCTTCAAGGAGTGAACCTCGCCGAACAGCACGTCCAACTCCACAGCGCCGACGTACACCGTTCACCACCCGTTGGTAGCTGGTGAAGACCACCGCGCCCAGGGTTGGTGGTCTGGAAGATCATCGTTGCCGGGGTTGGTGGTCCTTGGTGGGCCACCAACCCCGGCAACGATCAGGCGCGAGGCTTCTCCCGCATCTCGTAGGTCTCGATCTCATCGCCGACCCGGAGGTCGTGGAAGGACGAGAGCGTGATGCCACACTCGAAACCTTCCCGGACCGAGGATGCGTCATCCTTGAACCGGCGCAACGAGGACACCGTGAAGTCCTCGCGGACCACCACGTTGTCCCGAAGAAGCCGGGCCTTGGCGTTGCGCTTGATCTCCCCTGAGGTGACCATGCAGCCGGCGATAGTGCCGACCCGGGAGGACCGGAAGACCTCGCGGACCTCGGCGCGGCCCAGCGCTACCTCCTCGTACTCCGGCTTGAGCAGGCCCTTCAGCGCCTGCTCGATCTCATCGATCGCCTGGTAGATCACCGAGTAATAGCGGATCTCCACACCCTCGCGGTTCGCCAGTGCAGTGGCCTTACCGTCGGCCCGGACGTTGAACCCGAGCACGATGGTGTTGTCCGCGATGGCGAGGTTGACGTCGCCCTCAGTGATGCCACCGACGCCGCGGTGGATCACCCGCAGCTCCACCTCTTCGCCCACGTCGATCTTCATCAGGGCGTCCTCCAGGGCCTCCACGGTTCCGGAGTTGTCGCCCTTGAGGATCAGGTTGAGTTCGCTGGTCTCCTTGAGAGCCTGGTCCAGGTCCTCCAGGCTGACCCGACGACGTCGTGAGGCGAGGTCGGCGTTGCGCTCCCGAGTGCGCCGGCGGTCGGCGATCTGGCGGGCGATGCGGTCCTCCTCAACGACGAGGAAGTTATCCCCCGCCCCCGGCACCGAAGTGAACCCGTGGACCTGCACCGGTCGCGAGGGCAGCGCTTCGATGACGTCATCGCCGTGTTCGTCGACCATCCGGCGGACCCGGCCGTAGGCGTCACCCGCGACCACTGAGTCACCGACCCGAAGCGTGCCCCGTTGCACCAGCACCGTCGCCACCGGACCACGACCGCGGTCCAGATGCGCTTCGATCGCCACCCCCTGGGCTTCCATGTCGGGGTTGGCCCGCAGATCCAGCGAGGCGTCCGCGGTA
>DASUII010000095.1:0-5343 GCA_036279835.1 Pseudonocardiaceae bacterium | reverse complement strand
GCCAAGCGTCGAGGACTGGACCGGAGGATCATGGAAGCAGTCACCATCGAGGAAATTGCTGATCTGCTCGTCAACATCGGCCTCGACGAAGGTTGCGACTATAACGACCAGACTATTCAGCCAGTTCTGGATACTGCATGGAGCGGTGCCGGTTATGGTGAATGGAATCCTGCTATCGGTTGCATAGTGGAGCTACTCAAGAAGAAGATAACCGATGACGAATTCACCACACTCCGACACCTCGTGGTACAGCGTATGACGTGCGAGGAGTAGTGTTGAGTGGCTCGATGTGGAAGCTGGTGATGAGTTCGCGCCTTCCCAGCGGTAACGGCGTTGGTAGAGCGGGACGATGGACGGCTTCTGACCTTGCAGGACGTCCCGGACCGCCCAAGTCCCACCCGGCGGTCGATCGTGCAGCTTCTACCCACGTCGCTCCTCGCGCCATGCCCTCTTCCCCAGCACGTGGCGCAGCCGTGTCACGAGCGAATATGTTGGGTGCATCGGGGAGGATGGCTATGTGACGCCTGACGAGCTGCGGGATCGGATCCTCCGCTGGGAGGATCCACATACTGACTTCAAAGAAGCCGTCGACAACAACAGTGAGCTCGCGAAGGACCTGGTGTGCTTCGCCAACAGCGACGGCGGCCAGCTCGTCGTCGGAGTTGCCAAGGACCGCGGCGTAGTCGGCGTCCCCGACACCGATCAACTACTCCTGAGAGTTGATGACGTCGCATTCCACAGCTGCTCACCTTCGTTGACTGTGGTGCCGGAGGTCGTCCCGCTGGACGGTAAGGACGTGGTCGTACTCAACATCGCCAAGGGTGATCAGCGGCCGTATTCCACTCGCGAGGGTCGCTACTACATCCGATCCGGGGCACGGTGTCGCCGAGCCAGCCGGGAGGAGCTGCTCAGGCTTTTCCAAGCGGCGCATTCACTTTTCTACGATGAGCAACCGTTACCGCGACTCGGCTTGGCCGACTTGGACCTCGAGGTGGTCAGCCGGTATCTCCATGACACCAATCAGCTGGATCTCGATGACGATCTGGTAAGGCTGTTGCGGGCGTGGCGCATGTACGACGGCTCCCACCCGACAGTGGGGGGGCTGGTGGTGTTCGGTCGACGACCACAAGCTGAGCTCGAATCGTCGCGCGTCGTTGTCGGCGCGCTGGCCGGTGACGACATCGGGGATAATTTCGTGGATCGCAAGGATCTGTACGGACCACTGCTTGACGTCGTCGGCCAGATCGAGACGTTCTTGCGGCTGCACCTCAGGACCGGTCACGAGATCGTCGGGTTCGAGAAGGAGAAACGCGAAGAGATCCCGATGGCGGCACTGCGCGAAGCCGTGGTGAACGCACTGGTGCACCGCGACTACACGATCGCCGGCCCGACCCGGGTGTTCGTGCTCTCCGACCGGGTGGAGGTCAGATCGCCTGGACGTCCGCCTAACAGCGTCGATGCCGAGGCAATGCGGGCGGGCGTACACGTCACACGTAACCCGCACATTTACAGCAGAGTCGTGGCGGCCGAACTCGCCACCCGCGCCGGTACCGGGATACGACGCATCGCGCGACTTCTCCGGCAGAGCAACGGCACGAGTTTGGGCATCGCCATCAGCGACGCCGAGGTCGCCCTCACCCTTCCGCGGGGCTCTGCCACCTCATGATCAAGCTCCAGCAGGTGGCGTGCGTGGCGCGGATTGGGAGACGCGCCGCTGCCTAGGGGCGTTGAGTGACGCGGCCGCCCTGGGCGGCGTGCGAGGATCTGCGCTATGGGAGTCCGCCGGCCCACCGCGACAGCAGGCCTGGTCGTCCTGCTCACCAGCACCGGAGTGCTGCACTTCGCGGCGCCCGCGTCGTTCGACTCGATCGTCCCCGAGCAGCTGCCCGGCGCGGCCCGCACCTGGACCCACCTGTCCGGGGTGGCTGAGCTGCTGGTCGCGGCGCTGATCGCGGTTCCGCGCACTCGCCGGCTCGGTGGGATGCTCGCCGCACTGCTGTTCGTCGCGGTGTTCCCGGCTAACGTGAAGATGGCGATCGACTGGTCCGACCGGCCGGTCTGGATGCGCGCGCTGGCATATGGGCGGTTGCCGCTACAGATTCCGCTGGTGCTGTGGGCAGTACTCGTCTACCGTCGCGCCGCGGCCAGACGCGGCCGGTAACACACCGAACCGGCGCTGCGATAACGGAGTAACGGCAGCCGCCGATTGCGCGGCCGCACGCCGCTCGTCGTCCGCTGGGGCTCGCCCCACGACTGCGCAGCACGTCAGTTTTTGACCGCTTGTCGCGCCGGTTCCCGCACCGGGCGCAAGCGACACTCCGCCGCAGGTGCGCCGTTTGCTGCCGCCGTGGCCCTACCGTTACTTTCCGTCGGTCGCAGATCACGATCTGGTCGCGAGCAGGTGTCGCTCCGGTGTCCCGAGCCGGAACGGCTGCAGTCCCGCCCCACGCACCAGATCCCGGCGCGGAAGGGACCTACAGTTGGCGCGTCACCGCTCTCCACGCGGCTGTCGGCAGCATCCGGCGTCGGTGTTCCCCACCACACCCGACTCCAAACCTCGCGGCACGCATCGCGTGCCCCGGCCAGGTCCTGCGCTAAGGGGTCGCGCGGTGACGGCAGCGGTTGCCGCTGGTGCTCTGGCCGTCGCAGGTCATTCGATGCACGCCGCAACAGCTGTGGCATCCGAGCAGGTCGCCGAGGTCGCGCCGGCCGCTGTGACCGGTCCGTCCTTGGAACCCGAGATTCTGCAGGTCGGACTGCCGCGTGACGCCGCAGGCGGAGTTTCAGCGCTGCGCCGCGCTGTCGAGCGGGCGGACCGGGCGACGGCCTACCAGGAGGCCGTGCGAAACCGTCTTGGACAGCCTTATCAAGCCGGCAACAGCCACAGCCTCGACGGTTGGATCGCCAAGGCTCTCGGACTGATGGGACTGCCGCAGGCCCTCGCGCCCGGCGTCAAGTCGATCATCATGCACGAATCCGGCGGCAATCCCAACGCGATCAACAACTGGGACAGCAACGCCGCGGCGGGTAACCCTTCGCAAGGCCTCATGCAGACCATCCCCAACACTTTCAGAGCCTGCGTGCTGCCCAGCCTGGCCAGCCGATCGATCACCGATCCGGTGGCCAACATCACCGCCGGGCTCCGCAGCATGATCGCCCACCACGGCATCGGCGCTGTGATGGCCGGCGGCCGGCGCGACGCCCACGGCAACTACATCGGCTACGGCGGCGCGGGCTGCTCGTCCTATGACCTCAGCGAGTATGCCTCGCAGCTACGTACCCTGTGGACCGACGAGCCACTGCCGGTCGCGGCAGCGGCCCGTTACAAAGCGGCTGCCGAAACCGTGCCCGCGGCCGAGTGATCATGCTCGGTGATCAGCCCATCAGTGCCGTCAGCGCATCGCCGCGCACCTCAGGGAAGGCTGCCAAGATCGTCGACGTTGCCAGCTGGTGACGCCGACGTGAGGAGAGTGCCGTGCCAGCTGAGCAGGCGCAGCCAGTGCAACGAATCCTGGTAGTCGCGGCCCATCCAGACGACGTGGACTTCGGATCCGCCGGCACGATCGCGACCTGGACCGACGCGGGCCTCGAGGTGTCCTACTGCATCGCGACCGACGGCGACGCCGGGGGTTTCGATCCAGCAGTGCCCCGCTCGGCGATCGCCGGTATCCGGCAGGATGAGCAGCGCAAGGCGGCCGCCGCCGTGGGCGTCACGGATGTCGAGTTCCTCGGCTACCCCGACGGCCAGCTGGTCGTGAGCATTGCACTGCGGCGCGACATCACCCGCGTCATCCGCCGGGCTCGCCCGGACCGCATAGTGGTCCCGTCCCCGGAACGTGACCTGCGCAACGTCTACGGCAGCCATCCCGATCACCAGGCGACTGGTGAAGCCGCCCTGTGCGCGATCTACCCGGATGCCCGCAACCCGTACGCCCATCCCGAACTGATCGTCGAAGAGGGTCTGGAGGCACACACCGTGCCCGAGGTCTGGGTGACGAGTCCCAACGACCGGGCCGACCATTACGTCGACATCACCGACACGTTCGACCGCAAAATCGCGGCACTGCGCGCTCACGCCAGCCAGACCACGCACATGACGGACTTGGAGGAGCGGATGCGGGCCTGGGGATCTCTGCAGGCCAAGGCTGCAGGCTTGGCGGAGGGACGGCTGGCGGAGGGCTATCTCGTGCTCGACACCCGCTGATGCGGTTGCTCGTGGTCGCTGCCGGTGAGTAGTACGTGGGCTACCAGTTCGGGATTGTCGTTCATCGGTACGTGCCCGCAGCCGGGCAGCCGCAGCAGCCGGACATGCGGGATCAGCCGGATGACCGATTCGCCCCGTGGTCGCCGCATCAGCCAGTCTCGCGACCCCCACGCGATGGTCACCGGCACGTCGGGCACCTCACCAGCAAAGATAATCTTCTCGCCGGCGGCCAGGCTGGGAGTAAAGCCGACCGCATCGATCATTGCCTGCATGTCGTCGAGCAGCACCTGCGGCTCGAGCAGGTCCGGACGGCCGAATAGAATGCCGCACATGAGAGTGCGTCCGGCCGCTGACCGGGACAATCTCAGCGCAAGCTTCGGGGGCATGTACCGCGCGGTGCGGTGAACTGATCGCACCATGCACAGCGACACTCGGCGCCCCATCGGGCTCCACAGTCCTGCTGGGGACAGCGCCGTCGCGCTGGCGACCATCCCCTGCTGGGCGAGCACGAGGGAGACCAAGCCACCCATCGAGTTTCCCGCGACGTGCGGCCGGTCCAGCCCCAGATCGGCGAAGAACTCCTTGAGCACGATCACCGCGGTGTCCAGCTCGTAGGACAGGTGGTCGGGCAGCGGAGGGGACTCGCCGAATCCCGGAAAATCCACCGAAATGACGTCGCGGTGCTTGGCCAACCGCTCCTCAACAGGGAGCCACGCTTGCCGGCGGTGTCCAGCTCCGTGCAGCAAGACCAGCGGCGGTCCCGCGCCGCACCGGTTGTATGCCAGCTCCATTCCGCCACTCTATCGACAAGTAACCCGCCAGTAACTAGTCCTCTAGGATATCTGACCATCGTGGAAGAATTACCAACCGGCCTGCGCGTCGCCCGTCGGATGGCTGCGGTGCCGCCGATCCGCTACCCGCAGGCGTTGCCGATCAGCCAGCACACCGGCGAGATCGCCGCAGCGATCCGGGACCATCAGGTGGTGGTGATCGCAGGGGAGACCGGCTCGGGAAAGACCACCCAGATCCCCAAGATCTGCCTGGAGCTGGGCCGCGGGGTCCGCGGCACCATCGGGCACACCCAGCCGCGCAGACTGGCAGCGCGCACGGTAGCCGAGCGCATCGCCGAGGAGCTGGAC
>DASUII010000094.1:0-2999 GCA_036279835.1 Pseudonocardiaceae bacterium | reverse complement strand
GCTCTACGAGACGATGCTGCCGTGGGAGACGGATCCATTGATGCGCGACAACGAGCTCGGGGCCGCGTTCGCCGACGTCTGGTGTGCGATCCCGAAGGTCGTCTTCAGCCGCACGCTCGACAGCGTCCAGGGCAACGCCCGGCTCGCCGAGGCGTCGGTGGCCGAGGAGGCCGCTGCGGCGATCGATGCGACCGACAAGGATGTCTCGATCGGCGGCGCCGGCCTGGCCGCGGCGGCTATCGAGCTCGGCCTTGTCGACGAGCTGCGCATGTTCCGCAATCCGGTCGTCGTCGGTGGCGGCACGCCGTTCCTGCCGCCAGTCACCGAAGACGTCCCGCTCGACCTGATCGAGACCAGGACGTTCGGCTCGCGCGTGATCTATGAGCGCTACCGGCGCGTCCGCGATGACTCGGACTGACACCGCTAACGGCGCGCTCACCCGATCCGCCGGCGTGTACCGCGAGCGGATGGTGAAGCGGGCTCGCCTCCGCCCCGGCTACCGTGGCCCTGTGAGCAGCCAGCGAGTGCCCGGTGGGGCGGTGCACAAGCTGCCCGCAGACCTGCGCAAGGCGCTGATCGCTAACACCACGGCACTCGATGCCTGGAACGACATCACCCCCTTGGCCCGCAACGAGTTCATCTGCTGGGTCGAGGATGCCAAGCAGGAGATGACCCGAGAGCGCCGCATTCGCCGGACCCAGGAAGAGCTGGAGCAAGGCCAGCGCCGGCCTTGCTGCTGGCCGGGATGCAAGCACCGCTAGCGCACCGGCATGTAACCGCTGACCAGGCCGCCGTGTGCACCGTCGACGAGCAGCCGGCGCCCGCGACGGTCCCGGCGGCGGACCGCGCCGCCGCGGCGATGGCGGACTGGACGTGGGCTACGAACATCTGCGCGAGGCCGCGCTGCACGCCCGCGCCGAGGCGTTCCCGCTCGGGTTCGGGGTGCTATGCGGGGGTGGAGTGACCGCATGGCAGCGCGCCCTGGGCGCGCTGAACAGCCCCCGACCACAGCGCCAGCAACGACTGCGCCCGCCATCGCGGCACGGACAGGCCCAGACCACGCCCCGACCCCGTTACCAACGCTGTTACCGACCGCGGTGGCCGCCGAACTCATCCACGTCCTGGCCTCGGTCGCCCTGGCCGAACCCGCCCCCGACCGCACCCATCCCCACTGCCCCCGATCCCAGGAGACCCCACCAATGTTCACCGACACCGCGTCGTCGAAGGTCAGCGCCGCGCACCTGAGCAGGACCGCGTTGCTCTATGTCTGCCAATCCACGATCCGTCAAGTCCTACACAACACCGAGTCCGCGGTGCGCCAGTACGACCTGCGTGGCCGGGCGATCGCGCTGGGCTGGGCTGATGACCAAATCAGGGTGATCGGACATCGACCAGGGCCAGTCCGGGGCCTCGGCCGCGGACCGGGAAGGGTTCCAGCAGCTGGTCGCCGAGGTGTCGCTGGGTCGGGCCGGGATCGTGCTCGGGCTGGATGCTCCCGGCTGGCCCGCAACTCCGCCGACTGGCACCAACTGCTCGAGCTGTGCGTCATGACCGGCACCCTGATCTGCGACGAAGGCGGCCTCTACGACCCGCGCACCTTCAACGACCGGCTGCTGCTCGGGATGAAAGGCCCCCATCTGCGCCACGATGCCCGGCCACGACCTCGACCAGCGCACCGGTGAGCTACTGCTCGACACCCTCACCCCACTGACCGTCGAAGCCGCGTTCACCGTCACCGCCGAGCTGGAACACCGCGCCGCCGAAGCCGACGCGCTGCGCGCCGCCCACGTCGCCCACGTCGCCCAAGACACCTACAACCACGCCCGCCAAACCCAGCTCGGGCAGCTCACCGACACCCAAAAAGCCCGAATCCACCAGCTGATCACCGACCTGCCCGGCATCTGGAACGACCCCACCACCCCAGCCCGAGAGCGCAAACGCATCGCCCGGCTACTGCTCACCGACATTACCGTGACCCGCGATCCCGACCAGATCACCGCGCACGTCCGCCTACGCGGCGGACAACACCACACCCTCGCGCTGCCACTGCCCAACACCGCCTGGGAACTCCGCCAAACCCCACCCGCCACCGTCACCGAGATCAACCAGCTGCTTGATCACCACACCCACGGCGAGATCGCCGAGATCCTCAACCAGCGCGGCCTCACCAGCGGCGACGGCCGTCCCTTCCACGCTCTGATCGTCCGCAACATCCGCGACCAATACCAGCTACCCAGCCGAGAGCAACGCCTGCGCGACACCGGGCTGATCCCCCTGACCGAAATGGCCACCCGACTCGGCGTGTCCCCCTCAACCATCAAGACCTGGCACCGCACCGGACTTGTCAGTGGCTCCCTCTTAATCGGCTAATCGCGAGGCGCCTCGAATCAGACAAATCGGCCTCGATTAGCCGGTTAAGAGGCGTTATCCGGGGCCGAAGGCCGAACCAATCTTCGATTGGCCGGATAACAGCGCTACAACGACAAAAACGAATGCTCTACAACCCACCCGACCTCAACAACCCCCTCCACCGCCCCAAGACCGGCGCCACCCAAGACGCTGACCAGCGCAAAGATAAACAACTAACCCATCGACCCGAAGGGGTGCAGTATGCAACCTCAGCCTTGTCGCGCGGTTTGAACGCACGGGCCGGGTCGACCAGGGTGCCGTAGTGCGCAGCCAGCTCCGCATACGACCGGTTGATCTTCGGGTCGTAGAGGTCGGGCTTGTCGACCCCGGTCTTGAGGTTGTCCGGGACCAGCCTCGCGGGCACGCCTCTGATATGCAGGTCTCTTTGTCAAGCCCCTGTCGGCGTGTCGGGCCGTTCACGAGGCCGCCTCCTCGTGGAGGCGGGCGAGGAGCCCGTCGAAGACCTTCTGCCGACCGAGTTGGCCCTTGTCGCCGGCGTCGTCGCGTTGGCGCTGCAGGGTGGGCCGGAACTCGATGGTGGTCTGGAAGAACGTGCAGGATTCGCAGATCGACTCGAAGTGGCAGTCCAG
>DASUII010000093.1:0-8076 GCA_036279835.1 Pseudonocardiaceae bacterium | reverse complement strand
GGCCGGTGAATCCACGAGACGGCGACCAGTACCGCCCGCCCGTGAGCTATGGGGAGAACCCTCCCGGCTATGGCAACGGTCCAGGTTCTGGCGCGCCCCCGGCGCGGCCCCGCAACGGCTTCGGGATCGCCGCACTGGTCTTGGGGCTGCTCGCACTCGTGCTGTTCTGGACGATTGTCGGCGGCATCGTCTTCGGCATCCTGGCGTTGATCTTCGGGCTGCTCGGTCGGGCCCGAGCCAAGCGGGGCGAAGCGACCAACGGTGGCGTCTCACTGGCCGGAATCGTGCTCGGCGTCATCGGACTGCTTCTGACCATCGGGCTGATTGCATTAGGAGCGTCACTGTGGAACTCGCCAGCCGGGCAGAATTACCAGCAGTGCCTTCAGCAGTCGGGTGGGGATCCGGCGAAGATGCAGCAGTGTTTGTCGGAGTTAAGCCACCAGGTCGGGCACCGCTAAGCGGCTGCATCGCATCTCACGAAGCGCAGCTGCCGGTGGACACTTCGGCGTTTCGGCTCGGTGCGGCAGCGACGTCGTCGGCGATCTCGTCATCGGCGAGCACGAACCCGGTCTCGTCGTTGTCAACTGCGGCTCCGAACACCAAGCCGAGTACTTGGCCGGAGCCATCGAGCAGCGGACCACCGGAGTTCCCACTGCGTACCACGGCGCGGACCGTGTAGACATTGCGGACCACGGTCGACGCGTTGTAGATGTCCGGGCCACGCAGGTGGATGCGGTCCCGAACCCGAGCGGCAGAGGCCGTGTAGGGCCCATCCAGCGGGTAGCCGAGCACCAGACCACTCAACCCTGAGATGGCCGGCTTCGGAGCCAGCGGCAGCACCGGCGCCCGCAACCCAGGGACCTTCAGGATCGCGACGTCGACCTCCGGGTCATAGCTGACCACCTCGGCGTCCAACGTGTTGTTCGGAGATATCTCCACCTGGACCTGGTCGGTACCGGCGACGACGTGCGCATTGGTGATCACCCGCTGGGGCGCCACCACGAAGCCGCTACCCTCCAGCGCCCGGGAGCAGGAGCGCGCCCGGCCGCGGACCTTCAGCACGCTGGCCTTGGCCTGCCGCACCACCGGGCTGTTGAGCAGCACCGGATCCGCCGGCCCGACATCAGTGATCGGGGTAGGCGAGAACGGCGCGAGCACGTCGGGGAACCCGGAGACATCTAACAATCTGGTCAGCTCGGTGGGTAGATCACGCAGCACGTTGGGCATGACTGTGTCCACGATCCGCAGCACCGACGAGTCCCGCACCGCCCCGGTCAGCCCGGTATAGACCGACGATTTCGACAGCGGCAGGGCCACCAGCCAGGCGACCACCAGAGCCGCGATGCCCTGCACCACAGCGCCCAGGAAGCTGTCCAGCTGGCGCAGCGCCTCCGCGTCGATCCGGCGCTGAACCGCCCGACCCAACAGGACACCGAGCATTTCACCGATCGCGATGAGCACGATGACGATCGACACTCCGAGCGCAACCCGGGCTTCTGGGCTTTGGTAACCCTCGATCAGCGAGGGCGCAATGCGCACACCGATCACTGCCCCGGTCAGCACACCGATGAACGATGCCGCCGCGGTGACCATCCCCTGCCGGGCACCGGAGATTCCGGCGAGCAGCGCCAGCACCAGCACCAGCACATCCACCCAGTTCACCGGATCACCTCGGTCCGCTCGGCCAGCCGCCTCGCGACGTCCAGGTCGTATTCAGCCGCCGGCTCCCAGGGCTGTGCCCAACCGCCCATTGTTAACAGTGCGGCCAGCAACCCGCCGGTGAACCCCCAGACGAGCATCCCAGGTACTACGAACGCGGGGTACAGGTACCCGCTGGGCCCGCGCACGATCAGCCGGTTCGGTGGGTCCGCAAGCACCCGCAGCAGCACCCGGGCGACCGCAACGGTCTCCCGATGATCCACCGGAGCCACCGCTCCGGGCCGCTCCCAGTAACCCAGCACCGGCGTGACGACAAAATTCGACGGCGGCACGTACTGCTGCGGCAGCACCGCGACCGGGCGCACATCGTCGGCGTGGATCCCGACCTCCTCGACGGCCTCCCGCAGCGCCGTCGCAACCGGACCGGCATCGCCATCCTCCACCGCTCCGCCGGGGAAGCAGACCTGACCCGGGTGCGAGGAGAGGGCCGGCGAGCGCACCTGAAGCAGTACATCCGGCTCACCGGTACGCGAGTCCTCGGCTAAGAGCACCAACACAGCGGCCGGTCGGCCGCCCACCCGTGGCACCGGGATCCGGCCCAGATCACCGGGGCCGATCTCGGCGGTACGCCGTACCAGCGGATCCAACCAGCCGGGCAGCGACGTGGGGTCGACCAGCGGCCCAGTTTCCAGCGGGTCCGTCCCAGCGGCCCCCGTTCCGATCTGCCCCGTCATCCGGCCGCTCCGGGACCGAGGTATCGCGCCACGACAGCACGCACCTGCTGCGGGCTACGCAGCACCTCTGGCGGGTTGACCTGGCTGACCTGGCCGTCGGCGGACACCAGATAGGTCAGCGGCAGTACCGGCGGGGCGTTCAGCGCGGCGCGCAACCTGCCGTCGGGATCGCTCACCGACGGGTAGCGCACGTTCAACGCGTGAAGCAGGTCAAGCGCCCCTTCGGGCAGCCCCTGGACCTCGACACCGAGCACCGGCACCGCGCCAGGCTCGGCTGCGTAGGCGGCCAGCGCCGGCAGCTCCTGGGTACACGGTTGGCACAGCGGCCCCCACAGGTTGAGCAACGCCGGACGCCCGGCCAGTGCGGCCCCCACGTCGACCGTCCCCTCCTGCCCTAGGCAGGGCAGCACCACGCCGGATAGCGGCCCGCGGGTAGTGCCGGAGTGTGTGGCCGGGCACGGCTGCAGAGCCGCCCGGGTCCTTAGCTGCTCGATGCTGGGCAGCGGCGGCTCGGCAGCGGGCTGAGCCGGCTGACCGAGCTGCGCGGCATCGGTTGTTGGCGTCCGCTGCGGCCCGGAGGCTAACGGCAACGAAGTTAGTGGCAACAGTGCCACGAAGAGCGCGGACGCCAGCAACGCCGTCACCAGCACCCAGCGCAGCGCAGGCTTCACCGGATCGGCCCAGGAGCCGCGACACCGACGGTCGGCCCGGGGCCGACGGCCAGGTCGGGGGGCAAGCCGGCCATCGCCAGCAGGTGCGGCGCCTCGGGCCCGCGCAGCAACGTGGCCGCTATCCCGGGCTCGGTAGGGCCGAGGCCATAGGAAGGGCAGTCCGCAGCCAGCGGGCATACCCCGCAGGCCGGTCGACGAGAGTGGCACACTCGGCGTCCGTGGAAGATCACCCGATGGGACAGGATGGTCCAGTCCCGTTTCGGAATGAGCTCGCCGATCGCGTGCTCAACCTTCACTGGATCATCGTGCTCGGTCCACCCCCAGCGGCGCACCAGTCGCCCGACATGGGTGTCGACGGTGACACCGGGGACGCCGAAGGCATTGCCGAGGATCACGTTGGCGGTCTTGCGCCCGATACCCGGCAGGGTGACCAGGTCAGCCAGCGTATCGGGCAACTCGCCGCCGAACCGCTCGACCAGCGCCGCACCGAGCCCGATCAGCGACGTCGCCTTGTTCCGGTAGAACCCGGTGGATCGGATCAGCTTCTCCAGCTCATCGCGATCGGCGCCCGCGTAGTCGCTGGCGGCGGGGTACCGGGCGAACAGCGCAGGCGTGGTCTCGTTGACCCGTTTGTCGGTGGTCTGCGCCGACAAGATGGTGGCGACGGCGAGCTGCAGCGGCGTCTGGAAGTCCAGTTCGCAGTGCGCGTCTGGGTAGGCGGCGGCCAGCACGCGATCCATCCGGCGGGCTCGCCGAACCAACGCGAGATGGCTCTCCGCAGCGAAGGACCGGCGCGATCGAGCTGGCACTCCCACAGGGTACGGAGCCGCCGCCGGTCCTCGTCGCCCAGCCTCATGCTGGCCTAACCCAAGCCGGACCGGGCGACACGCCCAACACGCGACCCCCAGCGAACATCCGGTCGGCTGATACGGCAGGATCCCCGGCACCATGACCGTCTGGTTCGTTGCTGCCGTCCCAGTGTTGCTGATGTTCTTCGCGCTCGGGATGGAGCGGCTGGAAAGCCGCCTGCGCCACCTCACTGTGCAAGAGAACGAGGTCGAGGAGTTCCTCCAAGCCGCTCGACCCGACGAGGTGCGGGCACTGTTCCGCAGTGGCATCGGTCGCGCGCTGGAACTGTTCCGATTGCGCCGGATACCCGACATCGGGGTACCCAACGGAACTGCTTCACGCAGCTTCGGCCTAGTCACGTCCCGCCGCGCCCGCCAACGGCCTTAGACTCCAACCCAACGTGATCGGCGGCATTGGAGCACGCGCCGTGACGGCGCCCGGGTCAGTTGGAGGAACGCGGTGACCGACCCCTTGGCCACGGCCGGCATCTTCCAGGGAGTCGACCCTTCGGCAGTCGACGCGCTGAGAACCGCCCTGGAACCGGTCAGCTTTCCTCGAGCCCATGTCATCTTCGCCGAGGGTGAGCTGGGCGATCGCTTGTACATCATCCAGTCAGGCAAGGTCAAGATCGGGCGGAAGTCAGCTGACGGCCGGGAGAACCTGCTCGCGGTCTTTGGACCTTCGGACATGTTCGGTGAGCTTTCGATCTTCGATCCCGGACCACGGACATCAACGGCTACCACGGTGACGGAGGTCAAAGCCGTCAGCATGGACCGCGTTGCGCTGCGAGAGTGGATCACCAAGCGGCCAGAGATCGCCGAGCAACTGCTTCGGGTGATCGCTCGTCGGCTGCGCCGCACCAACAACATGCTCGCCGACCTGATCTTCACGGATGTCCCAGGACGGGTGGCCAAGGCGTTGTTGCAGCTCGCGCATGACTTCGGCACTCAAGAGGGCGGCATGCTTCGAGTGACCCATGACCTCACCCAGGAGGAGATCGCTCAGCTGGTCGGAGCGTCCCGGGAAACGGTGAACAAGGCGCTCGCCGATTTCGCTCAGCGCGGCTGGCTGCGGCTGGAAGGCAAGAGCGTGCTCATCCTCGAGCCCGCGCGGCTGGCCCGCCGCGCCCGCTAACTGGTGGCGCCGCTATTCACTGGTGGCCCGCTGTTCAGCGAGACTTCGACGACCAGTTCGACTTCGACCGGGGCGCCCAAGGGTAGCTCCGCGACCCCCACTGCAGAGCGGGCATGCGCGCCCGCCGCGCCGAATACCTCGCCGAGCAGCTCGGATGCGCCGTTGACCACAGCGGGCTGAGCGGTGAACCCTGGTGCCGACGCCACGAATCCCACCACCCTCACTACCTGGACCACCGCATCGAGTCCGACCAGCCCATCCACCGCGGCCAACGCGTTGAGCGCGCAGATCCGGGCTAGTTCGGCACCTCGTGCAGGGTCGATCTCGGCCCCGAGCTTGCCGGTGGCCACCAGTACCCCATCGACCAGCGGCAGCTGGCCGGCAGTGAACACCAGAGCACCGCTGCGCACCGCAGGCAGGTACACCCCGGCCGGCGTGGCTACCGGCGGCAATACCAACCCGAGCTCGGTCAGCCGGCCCGACCAGCTCACTCCTTCGGGCGCTTGAGATACGCCACCAGCTGCTCCCCCGTCGGCCCGGGCGTCACGGTGACCAGTTCCCACCCGTCGGCTCCCCATTGGTCGAGGATCTGCTTGGTGGCATGGGTCAACAGCGGCACGGTCGCGTACTCCCAAGTGGTCATGGGCGGTCACGCTAGCGAATGCCGCCGCGCGGCTCGCCAGTGGAGTTCGGCCGCAGTCGCGTCCCCGTGGTCACACCCTTCCCCGCAGCCACTGGATGCGGTGGACCCATCTGCTGACGATGTGCCACTCGCGGCAACTTCTTGCGAAAGTTGCCGCGAGTGGCACGTACGCGCGCTGTGATAGTCCTTCTCCCTGAAGGTAACTGAGAGTCACTGCCCGGCTGTGGACTGAAGCTGCCGGAGCAGCCGCCTAGGCTCACGGTATGTGGTCCGATGAGCTGGTCCGGGCTCGCCTGCATGTGGTCACCGGCAAGGGCGGGACGGGCAAAACGACGGTAGCCGCTGCGCTGGCGGTGGCGCTGGCCAGCGGGGGCGGTCGAACACTGCTGGTGGAAGTCGAGGGACGGCAAGGCATCGCGCACCTCTTCGACATCCCGCCGTTGCCCTATCAGGAGCGGCGCATCGCGGTCGCCCCAGGTGGTGGCGAAGTTCGGGCGCTGGCGGTGGACGCTGAGGAAGCCCTGCTGGACTACTTCACGATGTTCTACAACCTGGGCTTCGCGGCGCGGACCCTGCGCCGGATGGGCGCGATCGAGTTCGCCACCACGCTGGCGCCGGGGCTGCGCGACGTCCTGCTCACTGGCAAGGTGAAGGAGGCCACGACCCGGGCGGCCAACGGGGTGCGGACCTACGACGCAGTGGTGCTCGACGCTCCGCCGACCGGGCGGGTGGTGCGGTTTCTCGACGTCACCAGGGCAATGGCCGACCTGGCCAAGGTCGGTCCGATCCACAACCAGAGCAAGGGGGTGGTAAGGCTGCTGCACTCCGCGGACACCGCGGTACACGTGGTCACCCTGCTGGAGGACATGCCGGTGGCCGAAACCCTGGACACCGTCGCGGACCTGGACCTGGCGGATCTGCGTCCGGGCGCCGTGCTGGTCAACCGGGCGCGACCATCTCGGCTGCCCGCCCAGTCGGTGACGGCCGCGGTCAACGGGCAGGTCCATGCCGACCGGGTCCGCGCCGGGTTGCTCGCTGCCGGGCTGGATCTGGAACCGGCCGTGCTAGACGGCCTGGTCGCCGAAACTGTGGAACATGCGCTGCGGGTGGACGCCGAGCACCACGCCCGGGCCAGACTCGCCGACGCCGGCATGCCGCTGATCGAGCTACCCGAGCTGACCGAACCCGGGGGTGATGGAGTGGATCTCGGCGGGATTTACGAGCTCGCCGAAGCGCTCCGCGCGCAGGGCGTGCGATGATCACGCCGACTCCGCTCGATATCGACGTGCTGCTGGACAATCGCGCCACCCGAGTGGTGGTGTGCTGCGGCGCGGGGGGCGTGGGCAAGACGACGACGGCGGCGGCGCTCGCGCTGCGGTCAGCCGAGCGAGGCCGATCGGTGGTGGTACTCACCATCGACCCGGCCCGACGCCTCGCTCAGTCGCTGGGCCTACCGGAGCTGACCAACAATCCTCGCCTGGTGGCCCCGACCGCGGAGATCCAGGCAGCCGGCGGGCAGCTGCACGCGATGATGCTGGACATGCGACGCACCTTCGATGAGATGGTGCAGGCGCACGCCAGCCCGGAGCGGGCCGCGCACATCATCGCCAACCCCTTCTATCAGGCCATCTCCACGTCGTTTTCCGGAACCCAGGAGTACATGGCGATGGAGAAGCTAGGACAGCTGGTCGCGGCGCGGCTATGGGATCTCGTCGTGGTCGACACGCCGCCTTCGCGGTCCGCGCTGGATTTTCTGGACGCTCCGCAGCGGTTGTCGTCATTCCTCGACGGGCGGATGATCCGGCTGCTGTCGGCGCCCGCGCGGGCCGGCGGCCGCGGCGTCCGGCGGCTGGTGGGTGCCGGCTTCGGGTTGTTCACCAGGGCGATCTCGACGATCCTGGGCGGCCAGATGCTGGCTGACGCGTCGGCGTTCGTGCAGGCTTTCGACACCATGTTCGGCGGGTTCCGGGAACGCGCCACCGCGACCTACGAGTTGCTCCGCGCCCCGGGAACGCAGTTCGTGGTGATCGCGACGCCGGAGGCTGACGCGGTCCGCGAGGCGGCCTACTTCGTCGACCGGTTGGCCACCGAGTCGATGCCGCTGGCAGGGCTGGTGCTCAACCGGACGCATCCGGTGCTCGCCGACCTTCCGGCAGCCCGCGCCGAGACAGTGGCTGAGACCGTGGAACGAGCGGGCCCAACCGCTGACTCCGTTGGGCCGCTGGCCGCGGCAGTCCTGCGGTTACACGCCGACCGGGTCGCCCTGGCCCAGCGGGAACGCCGGCTGCTGGCCCGGTTTCGCCGGGCACATCCGGCGGTCGCGGTGGTCGCGGTGCCGGCGCTGGCCGTCGATGTGCACGATCTCCCGGAACTGCGACGCATCGGC
>DASUII010000092.1:0-4579 GCA_036279835.1 Pseudonocardiaceae bacterium | reverse complement strand
GCGTGCGACGATCGAAGCGTGCAGATCGACGTGGTTGTCCGGGCCCGGGACTGGCTGGTCGCGGCCGATCCCGGGTCGTTGCGGCTGCGGATGGCCGCGACCACGGTGGCCACTGTGGCGCTGGCTCTGGCGGTACTCGCCAAGCTGGCCGGCCTGACCGGTCAGCCGATCACCGTCGCGCTGCTCGGTGTGGTGATCGCGATGATTTCCTCGGTGGCCGTCAACGACCAGGAGCCGCGGCAGCGGGCACTCACCACGGCGTTGTTGCCGCTGCCGGCGGTCGCGGCGGTGACGCTCGGAGCGTTGCTGGCGCCGCACCTGTTCAGCAGCGATGTGGTGTTTGTGGTGATGATGATGGCGACGGTGTACGCACGCCGGTTCGGCCCTCGCGGGATGGCGCTGGGCATGGTCGCGTTCATCTCGTACTTCTTCGCACTTTTCCTGCACGCCACCCTCGCACAGCTGCCCGCGCTGGCGGTCGCAGTGGTCATCGGAGTGGCATGCAGCCTGCTGATGCGCAACGTCGTGGTGCGGGATCGCCCGGAGCGAGAGCTGGCTCGGCTACTGCGGGCCTTCCGCGCCCGGCTCGGTGCGGTCATCGGCGCGGCGGCCGACGGGCTCGTCGACGGATCGCTGACGCAGCGCTCTCGCAGGCGGTTGCAACACCTGCTGATCAGGCTCAATGATGCTGCGCTGATGGTGGAGAACCGCATCGACGACGCGGTGGGCAGCGAGCCGGCGCTACGCGTGTTCGACGCTGAGCTGGCCACCGAGCGGCTAGTGGGGCTGACTGTAGGGGTCCTGGACTGCGATCCCGTCGCACCCGACGCAGACCGCCATAGGGCAGATCTCCATCGGCTGGCCGACTTGCTCGGGCAGCTGCGCGCCGCATTGCGCACCAAGCGACCCGCCGTGCTCGTCGACCGGGTGAATGGCGTCGCCGACCAGCTCGCAGCCGCCGAGCCGGTTGACTACGCGATCGTCAACCGGCTGCGAATCGCCGTGGTGGCGGTAGTACACGCGGCGTTGGCCATCCCATTGACGGAGGCGGCGCCAGCCGCCGCGAACGAGCCGCCCGGTAACGATTCTGACGACTCCGGTGATCAGGACGGCCCAGCCGGGGACAGTGAGCTCACCGGCTGGCAGCGGGTTACGACGCGGCAGTCGGTCCAGGTCGGGGTGGCCGGCACGCTGGCCATCGTGGTGGGCGAGCTGATCTCGCCCACGCGCTGGTACTGGGCAGCGATCACCGCGTTCGTCATCTACGCCGGCACGGTGTCCAGTGGTGAGACTCTGAGCAAGGGCTGGCAGCGCGTGCTGGGCACGGTCGGCGGCGTGGTCGCCGGGGTGGTCATCGCGGCGCTGGTCGGCGGCAACGGCACGATCTCGCTGATACTCATCGGTGTCTGCATCTTCTTCGCCTTCTACCTGGTGCAGGTCTCGCCGGCATTGATGATCTTCTGGATCACCCTGATGCTGGCGCTGCTCTACGGGTTGCTCGGCCAGTTCAGCGTCGGGCTGCTGCTCGTGCGTCTGGAGGAGACCGCCGCGGGCGCGGCCATCGGCATCGTGGTGGCCTATGTCGTGCTGCCGACGAGCACCCGCAACACCATCGGCGGCAACGCTCGCACCGTCCTGGATGGGGTCGGCGAGCTGCTGTGCCATGCGGTGGACAGCCTCCTTGGCGACGCTGATGGCACCAGCCTGGTCAGCGAGGCGCGCAAACTGGGTGAGAACATGCGCACGCTGCGGACCAGCGCGAAGCCCCTCACCGACGGGCTGGCCGGGATCGCGGGGCGCTCCGGGGTGCGCCACGGTCTGCGAGTGCTGCAGGCCTGCGACCACTACGCACGGGGACTGGCCCAGCTGTGCGCGGTCCCGGTAGCCGACCCGGCGACGCTGCGCCCAGTACTGCCCGGAGCTGTGCTCCGGGTGCGGCACAACGTCGACGCGCTGGCCGCTGCGGTGAGCGAGGGTGACCGCAGCGGCGAGGTGAGCTCCGCGCAACGGCTACTCGATCGCGCGGAGGACGCGGTGACCGACTGCCCGCCCACTGAGCGGGAGCGGGTGCTCGCGGCGTTGCGCCACCTGCACCGGATCGACCAGGCCGTCGTCGGGCTCGCGGCCGACCTGGGGCTATCCGTGCCCCAGGTGGGAGGCCACTGCGACCGGGTCCCGGCGGTGTAGCGTGGAAGGAGTTCGTCGGCGCCGATCTAGTCCCCGTCGTGCTCCGCTTTGTGATCCGACCTGGAGTGACGGGGGCTGGCTGCGATGAGAGTGATCAGTGAGGGCCCGCGTGGTGGGGTCGGTCCGAGTGGCTGAGCCGGGCTCGGTGGCGCAGGCGATGCTGGCGCTTGCTCGGGACGTCGGGGGAAATCACGAGTTGGCCGAGCAGATCTGCCGGGTGTGTGTGCTGGGTTTGGACGTCGACGGTGCGGCGATCTCGCTGCTGACCGCGAGTGCCTCACGCGAAACGTTGTGGGCTTCTGATGCGACGGCGGAGCTACTGGAAGATCTGCAGTTCAGCTTGGGCGAAGGCGCATGCATCGAGGCGGCGCTGACCGGGCGGCCGGTGCTGGTACCTGACTTGCAGCACAGCACCCAGACGATCCGCTGGCCGATCTTCGCCGCCGCGGTGATGGAGCAGTCCGATGTGGGCGCGCTGTTCGCGTTGCCATTGCAGTGGGGGACTATCAATCTCGGGGTGCTGGACATGTACCGCACGGCTCCGGGCTCGCTGAACAGCGCGCAGCTACGGGATGCGATCAGCGCCGCGAACATGGCCGCGTTGATGTTCCTCGGGGTGCGAACCGATCCCGGTGATGGACAGTGGCTTGACCATTCGTTGCACGGCCGCGCGGAGGTCCACCAGGCCACCGGCATGGTATTGGTGCAGCTTGGCGTCAGCGCGACCGACGCCCTGGCCCGAATGCGGGCCTATGCTTTCGTCGAGCAGCGGTTGCTCAGCGACGTAGCCCACGATGTGGTGTCCCGGCGGTTGTCCTTCACCCAGGACATGGTGTGACCCGAAAGACGACACAGCGGCTCCTGGAGGGTGAACCCAGGACGAGTGCTTGGCGAAAGAGGATCCGATGAGTCAGGTGGAAAGCGGTCGCGAGCAGCTGCTGAGCAGGGCATTTGTCGGACTTGCGGACACCCTGGTCGACGACTACGACATCATCGATCTGCTGGACCGACTGGTGGGCTACAGCGTCGAGCTACTGGCCGCCGACGCGGCAGGGATCATGCTTGTCGACTCCCAGCGCAGCCTGCAGGTGGTGGCGTCCTCGCACGAAGACGCCGATGTGATGGAGCTGATGCAGCTCGAAGCTGACCAGGGCCCCTGCGTGGAGTGCTTCCACATCCAGGCGCCGGTGAGCGTCCCGGATCTGATCGACGCGGCCGGTCGGTGGCCGGTGTTCGTGGCCGCCGCCGAGAGCCGGGGGGCCTACCGGTCGGTCCATGCGCTGCCGCTGCGGCTGCGCGGCGAAGCGATCGGCGCGATGAACTTGTACCACCGCCAACCGGGAACACTGCCCGAGGCTGACCTGGCGCTGGGTCAAGCACTCGCCGACGTCGCCACGATCGGGATCCTGTCCGAACGCGCCGTTCGCCGCAGTGAGGTGGTCACCGAGCAGTTGCAGACCGCGCTGACCAATCGAGTGATCATTGAGCAGGCCAAGGGGGTGCTCGCCCATCGCGGGAACCTGAGCATGAACGCCGCCTTCGACCGGCTGCGTCGCTACGCCCGCAACCGCGATGCACTGCTCTCCGAAGTGGCCCGCCAGGTGGTCGAGACCGACCTGGCCACCGACGTGCTCGCCACTCGCGTAGCACCCAGCAAAGCGGTCGACCAGCGGTAATTTGGTTTTCATTAACACTCGGACCGTGTGATACGGGTGGTAGATCTGTAACATGGTGAGGTAGCCCCAGACCCCGGCGACGCTCGATTCCGTCTGCTGGAGGGTGGGGCCGTGGCAACCTCAACGATCCCGGTACTCCGGTGTTTGTTGTCCTGCTCTACAGAATCATTGCCCTGCACTGCGGGTGAGATCATCGTGCTGCGCGTTGCTGGTGAAGTCGACCTGTGCACTCTGCCCACTCTGCAGACCGCGCTGGATCACAGCGTCGATCAGCATCCGGCCCACCTGGTCGTCGATCTGGCCCAGATGACCTTCTGCTCCGCTCGGGGCCTCGACCTGGTCACCCAGAGTCGCTACACCGCCGCCGAGAACGCAACCCGCTATTGCGTCAGCGGCGCGCCACCTTACATCGACCGACTCTGGACCCTGCTCTGGGATGGTGATCTCCCGGTTCGCCACCGCAGCACCGCAGCAGCCGTCATTGCCATCTGGGCTGCCGAAATGCAGGCGGCGCCGTGGCCGCGTCCCGGCAAGTCGACGTGATCAAGCCACAGCCGTTGCTCGAACTGCTGTACGTGCCCCCGGTGGGATTCGAACCCACACTGCGGCCCTTTTAAGGGACCTGCCTCTGCCGGTTGGGCTACGGGGGCCAGCGCTAAGGGTATCCGCGTCACCCGAGGACGGATCAAGAACCCGATCTGTCGAGCAGCGGCCAC
>DASUII010000091.1:0-18956 GCA_036279835.1 Pseudonocardiaceae bacterium | reverse complement strand
CCTTCCGGGGTGGTCCACTGCGTTTCCAGCACGAGGGTGTCGTCGCGGTAGCGGCGGCTGCTACAGGTACCTCCCGCGGCGGGCGCCAGCAGCCATCGGCCGGCGTCGGGGGTGTCCACCAGGGCAGCGAAGCAGGCCGGGGAGTCGAACCGCGGGAGGCACAGCCAGTCCACCGATCCGGTGTTGCTCACCAGCGCCGCGGTGTGCAGGTCGCCGAGCATCGCGTAGTCCTCGATCCGGGTCATGCCCAGATCGTGGCAGTCGAAGGCAGGATCGCGCCTGCGGCACCCTCTCCCAGCCGTCGTGACTCGCGGCTTTAGCGTGACCGGTATGGCACTATCGCATCCGGCATATCAGCAGAGTTCCGGCCAGCAAGAGCTGTCGATCAATCCAGTGTTCACCCGCGAACCGGTGCAGCTTTCGCGCAACGAGTTGCCACCAGCAGAGCTTGATCCCGACACTGCCTATCAAGTGGTCCACGACGAGCTGATGCTCGACGGCAACGCCCGGCTGAACTTAGCCACCTTCGTCACCACCTGGATGGACCCGCAAGCCACCCGGTTGATGACGGAATGTTTCGACAAGAACATGATCGACAAAGACGAGTACCCACGAACCGCTGAACTGGAGCTGCGATGCGTGCGGATGCTCGCACAGCTGTGGCACGCCCCGCCTGCGCCGGATGCCACCGGCTGCTCGACCACCGGGTCCAGCGAAGCCTGCATGCTGGCCGGGCTGGCCTTGAAACGCCGCTGGCACCACGCTCGCCGGGCGGCCGGCAAACCGGTCGATCGACCGAACATCGTCATGGGCGTCAATGTGCAGATCTGCTGGGACAAGTTCGCCAACTATTGGGATGTCGAACCCCGGCTGATCCCGATGGACGGCGACCGCTTCCACCTGTCCGCGGCGCAAGCGCTGGCGCACTGCGATGAGAACACCATCGGCGTCGTCGCGGTCCTGGGCTCAACCTTCGACGGCAGCTATGAGCCGGTCGCCGAGATCTGTGCTGCGCTAGACCAGCTGCAGGCCAGCACCGGGTGCGACATCCCGGTACACGTCGACGGTGCGTCGGGCGCGATGATCGCCCCTTTCTGTGACCCCGAATTGGTGTGGGACTTCACGCTGCCCCGGGTCGCGTCGATCAACACCTCCGGCCACAAGTACGGGCTGGTCTATCCCGGCGTGGGCTGGGTGCTGTGGCGCGACGCCGCCGCGTTGCCCGAAGATCTGGTGTTCCGGGTCAACTACCTGGGCGGCAACATGCCCACCTTCGCGTTGAACTTCTCCCGCCCTGGCGCCCAGGTCATCGCCCAGTACTACAACTTCCTCCGGTTAGGTTTCGACGGTTACCGGCGCGTCCAGCAAACCTGCCGGGAAGTGGCCACCGCATTGGCGGGCAAGATCGGCGAGCTGGGGCCGTTCCGGCTGCTGACCCGCGGCGATGAACTTCCGGTCTTCGCCTTCACCCTCCACGAGCAGGTTAGCGGCTACTCCGTCTTCGACGTCTCCGCCGCGCTGCGCGAACACGCCTGGCTGGTTCCCGCCTACACCTTCCCCGAACACCGCACCGACCTGGCCGTGCTGCGCATCGTGGTCCGCAACGGATTCACCCACGACCTCGCCGATCTGTTGCTGGCCGACCTGCGCACCGAGCTGCCCCGGCTGGGCCGTCAACCCAGCCCGCAGCGAGGCACCGAATCCAGCTCCTTCTCCCACGGCGCCAGCCCACCCGCACGTTTCTCACTCCGTCGAAACCGGCCCGGATAGAGCGAACGCGGCGGCCAGAGTCGCTACCATCATTGTCGGTGCGTGTTGGGGGCTGTCGTGGGTGAGGAAAACCGGTGCGCTCGCGAGGCGGCCGTTGGAGTTGCGGTACCGGAGGCACTGGGCGAAGGGGAGACGAAGTCATGTCCGACGATGCCGGTGGATTACGGCCGCAGAACCCCCAGGACCGGCCGATCGGGCAGTTGGTCAGCGAGGTAACCGAGCAAATCACCCGGCTGGTCCGCGATGAGATGCAGTTGGCCGTCATCGAACTTCAGCAGAAGGGCAAGCGTCTCGGCGTCGGCGCTGGGCTGCTCGGTGGCGCTGGTGTGCTGGCCTTCTACGGCGGTGCGGTACTGGTGACCGCCGGGATCGCCGGGTTGGCCACCCAGCTCGCATTGTGGCTGGCGGCGCTGATCGTCGGGGTGGTCGTATTGGGCGTGGCGGGTGTGCTCGCCTTCGTCGGGAAACAGCAGGCCCAGCGTGCCGGCCCGCTAGTGCCCGAGAAGGCGGCGGTCAGTGTCAAAAGCGACATCAAGACCATCAAGGAAGGGATGCGCCGATGACCGCCTCGTCACGAGAGGAAGAAATACGCAAGGACATCGAACGCACCCGCGCGCAACTCGGCCACACCGTGGAAGCGTTAGCCCACAAGGTAGACGTGCCCGCCCGGGTCAAGGACAAGGTGCAGGACACCAAGGAAACCGTGCAAGTCAAGGCCGAAGTGGTCACGCTGCAAGTACTTGAGCAAACCGCAGTACTCCAAGCCAAGGCAAGCGAGCTGGCGCAGCAAGCCGAGCGCTTTATTTACGAGAAGCTGGAGAAACTGCCACCGCCGGTGGCTGCGCGCATCGAGCCGCTGGTAGTGGCGGCGAGGCAACAGCCGCTGGCCGCTGCGGCGGTCGCGGTGGTGGTGTTGTTTGTACTGCGGCGCCTGCTCCGTAGGAAGAGCTGAGGCCCTTGCGCTCAGCGGCCCAACGACCTGCCATGATCGTCGAAAATGAGTGACGGCAGTGCGATCCTGCATGGTTACCGCTCACTATTGACGATCTTGAGAACGCGGGCAAAGCGCGACTAGGCAACAGCATCTGATGGCCTTGTGGGGCCGCGCGTTCCGCGGGAAAATGCGCCACACCAGCCCCACGAGACCCAGCGGTAACTATTCCGGGTCAGCCTCCTGCGCGGTCTGTGATCGTTTCACTGCGAATCATGGTCGTGAACTGAACCGAGCGCGCCCCTCATCCGAACGTCAGGTGGGTAAGAGCGGTTGCGATCACTGCGGTTGCCACCGAATGCCGAATGGACGGAGTACAGAAATGCACCAGTTCCAATGCGGGCACGAGGAGTGCGGAAGCGAGTACACCGCGGCCAACAAGGCTGACCTGATGGCCCAGGTAGCCGACCACCTGAAGGAAGCACACAACGTCGACAAGGCGACCCAGACCCTGATGGGGTACCTCGAGTCGACGTGCGTGACGGTTAAGCCGTAAGGCCGCCGCTCACCGCGGTGAGCGCCCGATGTCGGTCTCGATGGTGCCTCCCGCGCTAGAGGCCGACCCATGGGTCGCCGACGCGGGTGCGCGCTGGGGATTAACCGCTGACGGCATGCACCGCGCTGATCACGGCCAGCACGGTCATCACGAGCGCAGCGACGCGGGCAATCCACGCCAACGGGATCCAGCGCAGCAACTGGCGCCCGCCCAGGACCGCCAGGCCCCCGACCGCCCACAAGCCCAGCACCGCACCGACCCCGACGCTGACCGGATCGTGGTACTTGGCGGCCAGGTTGGCGGTGACGATCTGGGTGAGATCGCCGAACTCCGCAACAAACAGCACCCCGAAGCTCGTCGCCGCGGCTTTCCAGAACCCGGATGGCCGGACGACGCGCTGGCTGCGGGCCCGGGTCAGCACGGCCGCGGTATCGGGTGGCATCCGCTCGGCACCGCCGGACGCGGAGCCTGGCGCCAGCTCATCCCGTGTCGGCGCACTCCCCGACGTGGGCGGATCCGCATGATCCGCGCCGCCGCGACGTAGCATCAGCACGGCTCCGGCCAGGAACAGCACCGCCACGATGGCCTCGACGATCCGGTGTGGCGCCAGGCTCAAGGCGCTGCCGGCGGCCACCGCGATGATCACATGTACGGCGAACGCCGCCGCCACCCCGACGAAGACGAAACCCGGCCGGTACCGGGTTCCCAGCACCAGACTCGCCAGCGCGGTCTTGTCGGGCAGCTCGGCGACGAACACGATGCCGAACACCGCGGCCAGCAGAGTCAAGCTCACCGTCGCGGTTCCTCTCGTCGTTGCCTGCGCCAACTCCAGCCCATGCGCACACCGCGGTGGTGTGCCTGGTTAGCCAACAGCCTATTCGTCGACGGGACGGCGCCCCACGATCGTCCGTTGGCCGACGCCAGGCATGGCTGGGAGCGCCCGAACATTGTCAAAGCCCGCGGCCGTCAGCATCGCCGCGGCATGCTCCGGTAACAGGCCTCCGCTGCCGTAGAGAAGGCTCTTGAGCCGCAGGGCCGCGGGCTGGATCTCCCCGCCCTCGACCGCCAGCGACCCGAGCACCGCCCAGCCACCGGGACGCAGGGAGGTATGTACCCGGTGCACGCCTCGCGCGGCCACGTCGGCGGCCATAAACAAGACCGGAACCCACGCGAGGTCATAGCAGCGCTCGTCGGTCAGGTCCTGCACCCGCTCGGGGCGCAGCTCGATCTGGTCCCCAAGCCCGGCCTCGGCTACGTTGCGGCGGGCGAGCGTGAGTGCGGTCTCGAACGGGTCGATACCGACGACCTGAAGGTTTGGAAAACGGCGGCACATCTCGATCGCAAGCCGCCCGACGCCCGAGCCGACGTCGAGGAACCTTGCCGTAGGTTCTCTGAGCCGCTCTGGTAAGCCCTCCAGATGGGGAAACAGCAGCTCGACCCAGGGCACAACCATTTGCGCCGAGTGCAGGCCCTGCGCCTCGAGTAGCTTCGGATCCAGATAGCTCCAGCCGTCCAGTGGGGAGGTGCCGCGCGCGGCGCGCTCGACGAGATCCGCGGTCTGCAGACGGGTGGAACGGAGATCTGCGCTGAGCATTTCCTTCGCCCGGCCCCTGGTAACAGCGTCAAGCCCGGGCAAAGCGACGAAGCCATGGTCGTCAACGCTTGCGAATCCGAGTGCGACCAGGACGTCCAAGACGCCGTTGACCAGGTCCTCTGGGATCCCCGTGCGCTGGCTGACCAGCCCCGCTGTGCTGGGTTTCGAGGCTTCGTCCAGGACTCCTGCTTCGAGGGCGAAACTCAACGCCGCGAAGGCCCACACGGACGTGCTCAACTCCAGGATGCGTTGCCGCACCTCCTGCGGATGCCCCATCACCATATTCCTACGCGCTCCTATTCCCGAACTCCACAGCAGAGCTCTTCCAGATCAGCGAAACAGCGCTCCTGTGGAGTTCGGGAGGCGCAGAGCGCTCAACTAGGTGGCGAGGTGGCGGCTGAAGAAATCGAAGATGCACTTCCAGCCCTCGACGGCGGCTTCGGGTCGGTAGTTCGGCCGGTCCACCGCCATGAACGCGTGCCCGGCGCCGTCATAGGTGTGGAATTCGTGCGGCTTGCCGAGCCGGTGCAGCTCCGCGCTGAGCGCAGCGGACTCCTGCGGTGACGGGTGGGAGTCCTCGGCACCGAAGAGGCCCAGCAGCGGGCAGGACAGCTGCGGTGCCAACCCGATGACGGGCTTCATCGCGCTCGGCATGCCGGGCGGAGGCTCGTTGACGACGAACGCGCCGTAGCAGTCCACGGCGGCGTCGAAGGTCAGGCTGCAGGCCGCCAGGAAGGCTTGCCGTCCACCGGAACAGTGCCCGATCACCCCGGTCTTGCCGTTGGACGTCGCCAGCGAATTGAGGTATTTCACCGCCGCCTCGACATCCCCGACCAGCCGCTCGTCCGGCACTCCACCGGCTGCCCGGACGGCCGCCGAGGCGTCGGCTGGGCTCGCGCCGGGCGCTTCGCGGTAGTGCAGGTTCGGGCACAGCGCGGCGTAGCCGGCGGCCGCAAAGGCGCGAACCATTCCTTTGGTCGCGGAGTCGTAGCCGGGCATGTGGTGGATCACCACAATGCCGCCATGCGGCGTGGGGTCCAACGGATGGCCGAGATAGGCCTCGATCTCATCTCCGCCGTGACCGGTGATCCGGATCGTTCCGGCGGTCATGGCATCGGACATAGCGACTTCCCTTCCGTGGACTGGGCGCGCCGCCGGGCTCACAGCCGCTGCGCCAACTGCTCGAATAGCGGTCTCGCGGCGATGAGCCGGTGTTGCTCGGCCGGGCTGAACTCGGCCAACGCACGGGCCGTCCGCTGGGTGTTCACATCCCGGCCAACATAGGCTTATCAAAACTGAGTGCACGAGTTGACCTAGATTCGCCGGAGATGACAGCGATGGCTGAGCTTCTCGTGGTCGTGGACATGCAGAACGGGTTCCTTCGGGAGGGCAACCTGGCCAGCGACCGGTGCCTGGCCGTGCTCCCGGCGGTGCGCCGGGAGGTAGACGACGCGCTAGCCGCTGGACGGCGGGTGCTGTTCACGGCCGATACCCACGAGATCGACGACGCGGAGTTCGCCGTGTTCCCCGAGCACTGCGTCCGCGGTACCCGCGAGGCTGATCTGGTCGACGAGCTGCTCCCGCTGCTGGCCCGAGACGATGTCCTGTTGTTGCGCAAGCGGCGGTACTCGGCGCTGTTCGAGACCGAGATGGAAGGTCACCTGCACCGCTTCGGTATCGACTCAGTGCGGATCTGTGGGGTATGCACCGATATTTGCGTGCTGCACACCACGGCTGACCTGCGCAACCGGGACTTTCCGGTGACAGTGGCTGTCCAGGCCACCGGTACCTTTGACGGTCCGGGGCACCCGGCGGATACGGTGCAGGAGTTCGCCGTCGGGCACCTGCGGCGAGTGCTGGGGGCAAGCCTCGATTACGGCTAGGCCACTGCTCGGCTGGCCTTCGTGGGCCCTGGATGTTGCTGCGTTAGGGTGGCAGCCCCAACAGCGATCGGGAGCTCGGAGGGTGCGACGTGGAGGTAGGCCGCCAGCCAGCGGAACTCTCGAAGGAGCAACGCGAGCAACTTCATCGAGCCCACCAACACTTGCGCAATACTTCGCACGCGCTGGAAGCGCTCACAGTGGTCGAGCCGGTCCGCGGCCGGTGGGTTGCCGCCCCCGCGCCTGCGGAGGCTCTCGAGGCGGCGCAGAATGACCTCCATAACGCCTGCCGGGAGTTCTGGCGCGTTCATCGGGAACTGTTGCGTTGCGATCTCCCCGCCGGCGCTCTCGATGAATAGGAAACCCCTTGTTCATTCGCCGTGCAACCTCTTGTTCACTCCGGCCGGACGATTTTCCTGGCCTGCCGAGATTTTCGTTCTCCAGCAACAATGATGCACGTCAACGTGATATTAGTTCATGCATCAAGGCTTGCCTGCGCGGCCCGCGTCGACGGGTTGACGAGGAGGAATCATGATCGAACCGGAGCGCGTCGCGTCCGATCTACCGGAGCTGGACCGTTCCGATGATCCCAGCGGTGGGGCTGCTGCCTGGGCGCTGCTGGCAGTCAGTGCGACCCTGGTCTTCGGTAGCCTTTCCGCGGTGATCTGGGTGTGGTGATTGAATCGTTTTCTACCAGGGTCCGGCCACCCACTGTACCGTCAGAAGGATGGCGGTAAGCAGAATCGCGCCCACCGCCAGCAGCGCCCAGGCCGCCGAACCACCTCGGGGATGATCCGGGTAGCCCAGCTCTGGCAGGTCGGACCGCAGGGGCTCTCGTTCGATCATTACACCTTCTTGTCGGCGTCTTCAGATGGGCCCGGCGCACCCGCCCGGTCCGCAGACGCTATACCCGCGGCAGCCGTGAGACGACAACTGCTGCGCGGAACACTGAAGTGCGCTGGCCAAGCAGCCGTCTGGGTGAAGGGTGATCGCGCTTTGTGTGCGTCGGGCGACATCCCAGAGGCTGTTCCCTACTCGTCTTACCGCTAGCTCTCAAGATCGCCGAAAGTGAGCGGTAACCGTGCAAAATCGCACTGCCATCACTCAGTTCCGGCGATCATGGCACGTGCCAGCCCTCGCCGCCATCGCGAAGTCGGTGCACGTGGTGCGCACGCAGCGCCGCTGGTGGTTCCCGCCGGGCCGGACGAGTCAGCTACCGAGGGACCTGATCACTTCGCGGGCGACGCGGCAGGTAGGTCGGAGTTGAAGGTGCTGACCACTGCCTTCCACGACCCATCGGCCTGCTTCTTCCAGACGTCGAAGAACTTTCCCTTATCGATCGGGGGATTGGCGAACGCGTAGGTTCCTATGGCGTAGGCCAGGTCGCCGGAGCGGGACACTTCCACCTTGGTGGTCTCACCAGAGAAGGTCGCCCCAGCCGGAACGGTCGCGAATGCCTGCGTCCAGGTCTGCCGAATCTGCTCTTTGGTCTGGGCGATCGGAGCGTTGGGTGCCAGCAGGACCGCTCCGTCGCCGTAGTAGGAAATGGTGGCGTCGATCTGCTTGGCCCCGAGGTCCTTGATCCAGGACGTTTCTTCTTGGCGGATCGTCGCCGCCGCCTCGGCGGTGGATTCAGCCGGAGCGGTGGAACAGGCCAGCACGGACGCGGTCAAGCCGGTGCAGCTGATCATCAATGCGATGAGGCGCCATGCGCGTTGCTTCGCCATTGTCTCGTCTCCATTCCAATCTGAGCCTCGGCGTCGGAGCTGAGGTCGGGCCCTGGCTCCCACGGCTACCGACCACAAAGGTACGAGCGGCGCGGCGCGGCGATGCGAGTAATCGACTACTCGAATCAGCTGCGTCGCGTATGATCACGTAACCGATTAGGCGGAAAGACCGGGGCAAGACAATCGCGGGTCGGGCGGTGTAGCAGTGCTACGCATAGCCGGGGTTTAGTGGCCGCGGAGCAGGGCGGCGAGCTCAGCGCGGTCGGAGGCACCGAGTTTCGCGCAGGCCCGGTAGAGGTGGCCCTCGACGGTGCGGACCGACACGACGAGCCGGTCGGCAATCTGGCGGTTGGACAGCCCACCGGCGGCCAGGGTGACGACCTCTCGTTCCCGGCCGGTCAGCGGCAGTGGTGCGGCGAGCGTGGCCAGCGCGGGGGTGCGGGCGCCTTCGCAGGCCTGCGCCAGCCGCTGGGCACAGGTGGCGGAGGCTTGCGCGGAGCCCCGCCGGTCCTGGCGAGTGTGGGCGGCGGCGGCTTGCGCGGCGGCGTCCGCGGCCAGCAGCAGGGCGCCCATGTCTTCGAGTCGACGCGAGGCGGCGTGCAGTGCCGCGCCGTCGTCGGGCGGCCAGCGCGGCGGCATGCGCGGCCGCAATGGGAGCGCGCGGCCCGTCGACTTGGGTGGCCAGCTCGGCGAGCCGGCCGGCCACGGCGCGGTCACCGAAACACACAGCCGTGTGCAGCGCGATTACTTCCATTGCAGGTTGAGGCTGCGATGCGGCCAGCTCCGCCGCTTGCCTGGCTAGCGCAGCGGCCTCGCTGACACTGCCCTCGGCGGCGGCCACCCACGCCGCAGCGAGTAGCCGTTCCGGCTTCAGGAACGCGAACGTGGGGTGCCGCGCCGCCGTCATCTCCGCGAAGGTTGCGCGTGCGGAGGTCGCGTCACCGGCCATCCCGAGAGTGCTGGTGAGGCTCACCAACGCGAGGAACGACACGCCGCCGAAATCCGCGCCCTGGATGCCAGCGATGACTTGACGGCACCAGCGTGCCGCGGTCTTGACCTGTCCGCGGGATCTCGCCACCTCCGCGCACATGAAGCGGGTCACCACATCCGCAGGTCCGGGGGTGTCCTGGCAACGCTCCCGGTACCGCCGCGCAGTGTCCCCGGCCCTGTCTAGCACGCCAGCCAGGAGCAACCCCCGCAGCCACAGCAACACGACGAGAGTCGCCTGATGCAGCCCGGGATCGGCACGGGAGTCGACACGCTGCAAGTATGCGTCCGCCCGTTCGAGGCGGCCCAGCCCGCCGCACGCCATCGCGAGACCCCACTCGGCCAGGTGTGTGGCTGCCGGGGAACAGCGCGGATCTGCGAGAGTGTCCGTGGCCGCATTCGCGGCCTGAACAGTCCGCCCTTGAAAGGCGTCGAGAACCGAGCGGATCCCGCCCAGCTCCAGCCGAGCGGCATCGTCGGAGACAGTGCTCAGCAGAATGTCGAGTACGGCTTCGGCCTCGGCGGGACGTCCGAGCGCGAAGGCCAAGTTGGCCACCCGGTCCGCTGCGTGCGCTCGCTCGGCGTCGTTACGGGCCAAGGATCCGGCCACGGCGAATTCGGTGTCGGCCTCGGATCCCCGGCCAGTCCAAGCCAACGCATTGCCCAAGATGAGCCGCGGCTCGAAACCGCCGCCAGCGGCCACCGAGGCCCGCGCGAGTCGTTCGGTCAGCGCCAGGTCGCCGAGTTCGGTGGCGCGGCGGGCAGCGTCGGTGAGCAGAACCGGATCGGCGCCAAGTCGGAGTCTCGCGCAGTCGACGAGCGTGCAGCATGCCGATCTGGGCCCGTTGCACCTCGCCGTAGAGGGGGTGGGCCAGCCGGGCCTGCAACCGCCGACCGTCGGGATAGACCTCGACCAGTCCGCGGGCCTCAACCTGCTCCACCGCCAGGGCATCGGTCAGCTCCACCAGCAGCGGTATCCCCAGCGGCTCACTGAACGCCAGTACCTCTACGACGCTTCGCTGCGCAGCAGAGAGTTGACCGATCCGGGCCGACACCAGCTCCACCAACCCTGGGGACAGCGTCGGCTGCCCCGATCACCGCCATACCCCAGCGACCTGCTCCAACCGGCTGGCCTCCAGCTCACTGTCGACCAACTGCCGCAGATACAGTGCATTGCCCTGGGTGATGGACCACAATCGGCGCGCGGCGGCAGCGTCCACCGGACCGCTGAGCCGGGCCCCCACCAGAACGGCTGTTTCATCCTGGGACAGCGGCTGCAGCTCCAACCGCGTCAGGTGCCCGTCTTTCCACAGCGCGGTCACCGCGTCCGGCGCGGTCTCCCCGGTCCGTAATGTCAGCACCAGTGTCGCCGTCCGGCGCAGTGCCAGCTGGTGGACCAACGTCGCAGACAGATCATCCAGCAGGTGCGCGTCGTCCACGCCGACGATCACTTCGGCCTTTTCGGCACCAGCCAGCAGCGCGTCGCTGGTTTGGCGAACCAACCGAGCCGGATCCGGGCCGACCACACCCAGCGTCGCCGCGAACGCGCCCAACGGGAGCGCCCGCGCCGAGGCAGTGGCCGCCACCCACCGGGTCAGCGCGCCTCGCCGCTGCGCTGCCGCCAGCGCCTCTCCCGGGCTAATCGGGTCTTGCCTACCCCAGGGGCTCCGGCCAGCACGATCCCGGCGGGCCCGTTCCGGCGAGACGTTAGCCCGCTGATCACACTCAGCTCCTCGGCCCGCCCGGTCAGCGGCCACGTCGGGGCCATACCCAGAGGGTAGGGACCACTACCAGCAGCCGGTAGAGATCACCGTTGGTCAGGCCACTGTTTGGCGGGACGCTGCAGCCCGGCTAACGGTCCGCGCCGTCGTGTCCGGCCTGCCGGAGCGCACGGCGGGCGCGCACAACGGGCAGCGGGTCCAGCGGGTGGCGGGCCAGCTGTCGCACGATGGCCCGCGGCACGGTGCGAGTGAAAAAGACGCCCACGTCAATCGACTCGCGCACTGCGCGCACGTGTTCGCGAGGTATCCGGGAGCGGATGAATCCCTGGCTCAAATCGTTGAGATCCGCCCGCCGGAAGGCCTCGGCGAGCTCCGCATGGCGGCCGCGGTAGGCGGTCAGGTGATGATGCTTGGCGACGATTACCGAGAGCTCGTCAGCCCAGCGGCCGCGTCCGGTGCGCTGCAGCCAGGATTCCATGGTGCGGATCGAAGGTCCCAGATAGTTCAGCGAGCTGAATACATCGATGTCGTGGAAAGCTGCCGCAATAGCCAGCTTATCGTCGCGGTCATCCCGGTCAGGCACGAGTACGCGGGCCATATTAAAGACGCGGTAGACGTGACCGCGGAAACTGGTCCAGCCGCGCTCATCACCCCGGGCGTGGTCACGATGGCCTTCGAGGATTTCCTCGATCAGAGGGTGGCTGTGCAGGAGGTCGAGGTGCCCTCCTGATGTCTGGGGTTCGCTCATGTGGAAGCTCCTTCAACCCATCCGGTCGGCGGCCAGGTACCGCCCAACATCGTGGCTAGCTTCGCCTCGGCGACATGCAACAGCGGGTCCAGCGCTTGGGGTTGCATGGCCAGGCACTCAGCGATGAGCTCGTCGGCCAGGCCGGCGTCGCGCAGCCGCAAGGCCAGTGAGTAAGCCCCTGGCAAGCGTCGGATTGCCTCCGCGCGCCGCCGCTGCCGAGCGCTCGGATCGTCGGCTGGGCAACCGTCGACACCGACCACCGCGACCTCGTCGCTCATCTCAGCTTCTTTGCCGCTGGCTGGGGTCCCGACTCCAGCTCGGACTTCAGGCGGCGCAACGTCTCCCGCATACCGTCCCGGTTGACCTCCGGGCGGATGGTCGCAGACTTGCCGGTGAAGATCCGACCTAACACGGTGGAACCGAGATTGCGTTTGTCGAACCAGTACTCGGTGATCTCGGTGCCACCTTTGACAGGGGAGAATCGGTACCCCCAGCGAGCCACCGGCAAACCGAACGTGGTCACATCGAACGCAAACTCCACACCCGGATCCGCCACCCGCACCTGGCACGTGCTGAACCAGATGAACGGCCCGTTCCTGTTCCACCCGATAAACCGGGCTGGTGTGCCGTTGTGCCTGCGCCAGATCCATACCGCGAAACATTCGGGGCTCCAGCGGGCCATCCGGCGTACGTCGGCCACCGCAGTAAAAACCTCCGCGGCGGGCGCCGCCACTACAATGTGCTCTTCCACCGCCGTCGACGTGCTACTAGTCATCGCTGTCCTCCTTCTTATTCCGGACCTGGGACCAGGATGCGCTCGCCTGGAGACGGCCATGCGAGTAGTCGACTACTCACTTCGGGCCGGAAGTCGGGGTTTAGTCGCCGCGGAGCAGGGCAGCGAGTTCGGCGCGGTCGGAAGCGCCGAGTTTGGCGCAGGCCCGGTAGAGGTGGCCCTCGACGGTGCGGACTGACAGGGTCAGCCGCTCGGCGATCTGGCGGTTGGACAGTCCCCCGGCGGCCAGGGTGACGATCTCCCGTTCTCGCTGGGTCAGCGGCAGTGGCGCGGCGAGCGCGGCCAGCGCGGGGGTGCGGGCGTCCTCGCAAGCCTGCGCCAACCGTCGCGCGCGGGTGGCTGCGGCCTGGGCGGAGCCGCGACGGTCCTGGCGGGCGTGCGCGGTGGCGGCTTGGGCGGCGGCGTCGGCGGCTAGCAGTAGCGCGCCCATCTGTTCGAGTTGGACCGAGGCGGCGTGCAGCGCCGCGCCGTCGTCGGCGGCCAGGGCGGCGGCGTGTGCGGCCGCGGCGGGAGCGCGGGGCCCGTCGACCTGGGTGGCCAGCTCGGCGAGCCGATCGGCCACCGTGCGGTCACCGAAGCAGACAGCGGTGTGCAGCGCGAGCACCTCCACGGCGGGTTGGTGCTGGGCTTTGGCCAGCTCGGCGGCGTGGTGACTGCACGCCACGGCCTCGCTGGTCGAGCCCTCGGCGGCGGCCACCCACGCTTGGGCGAGCAGCATTTCAGGTTCCAGAAATACGAACGACGGGTTCCATGCGGCCGCCATATCCCCGAAGGCCGGGCGTGCTGATGTCGCGTCACCATCCATTCCCAGCGCGCCTGGGAGGTCAAAAAGTAGCGTGAATGCGGTGCCGTGTCCGGCAAGGCACTGACGGAACCACCGTGCCGCAGTCTTGACTCGTCCGCGGGACTGAGCCACCGCCGCGCACAGGGCACTGGTGATCATATCGCCGATTCCGGCGGTGTCCTGGCAGCGCTCGCGGTAACGCCGCGCGGCGTGCTCGGCCTGGTCCAGCCGACCGGCCAGCAGCAGCCCCCGCACCCACGACGACCCGATGACGGCCGCCTGGTGCAGCCCAATCTCGAATGAATCGGCGCGAGCGTCGATCCACTGCACTCGCTCGTCAAGCCCGTCGAGGCGGCCCAGCCCCGCGCAGGCTGCGGCAAGACCCCACGTCGCCAGCTGTGCTGCGGGCGGGGAGCATTGCGATTGGGCGAGTACGGCAGCGGCTGCTTCAGCGGCGTGGACAGTTCGGCCGAGGAGGGCGGAGAGAACCGAGCGCATCCCCGCGAGCTCCAGGACGGCGGCGTCCTCGGAGACGATGCTGGTGACGGCATGGAGCATCGCCTCGGCCTCAGTGGGACGCCCGAGAGTAAAAAATAGGGCGGCCACTCGGGGAATGGTCGCTTCGGCTCGCTCGGCGTCGGTGCGGGCCAGCTCGGTGAGTGGAGCCAGCTCAGTATCGGCCTCGATCGCCCGACCACACCAGTGCAGTGCGTTGCCCAGCAGCAGTCGCGGCTCGAACCCGCCGCCAGCCGCCACCGCGGCCCGCGCAACCCGTTCGGCCAGCGCGAGATCCCCCAGCTCAGTCGCGCGACGAGCAGCGTCGGTGAGCAGTACCGGATCGTGTGGCAGATCGGAGTCCAGGGTCAACAAGGCACGCCGCAGGGTGTCACCGGCGCGCCCTTCGCTGGTATCGGCCAGTGCGCGGGCGATCCGACCGCGCAACCGCCGAGCATGCAACATGCCCATCTGGGCGCGCCGTACTTCACCGTATAGCGGGTGAGCCAGCCGGGCCTGCAGCCGCCGACCGTCCGGGTACACCTCGATCAGTCCGCGCGCCTCGGCCTGCTCCACCGCCGCCGCATCGGTCAACGTCACCAGCAGCGGCACGCCCAGCGGTTCACCGAAGGCGAGCACCTCCAGCACGTCATTGAGCGCGTCGGGCATTTGGCCGATCCGGGTCGAGAGCAACTCCACCAAGCCCGGCGACAGCGCAAGCTCTCCCGACCACCGCCACACCCCTGAGAGTTGATGCAATCTACCGGCTTCCAGCTCGCCGTCGACCAGCTGCCGCAGGTACAGCGCATTCCCCTGGGTCACCGACCACAGCCGGCGGGCAGCGGCGCTGTCCAGTGGGCCATCCAGCCTGGCCTCCACCAGAGCGGCGGTTTCGTCCTGGGACAGCGGTTGCAGCTCCAGCCGAGTCAGATGCCCGTCCTTCCACAACGCCGTCACCGCATCCGGCGGCGTCTCGCCGGTTCGCAGCGTCAGGACCACCGACACCACCCGGCGCAGCACCAACTGGTGCACCAGCGTCGCGGACAGTTCGTCCAACAGATGCGCATCGTCGACTCCGACGATCACGCCCGCCCGCCCCGCACCGGCCAGCAACGCAGCACTGGCCTGGCGCAGCAACCGAGCCGGATCCGGACCGACAACACCCAGCGTCGCGGCGAACGCGCCCAACGGCAACGCTCGCGCCGAGGCTGTCGCCGCCGCCCACCGGGTACGCGCGCCGCGCTGCTGAGCTACCGTCAGCGCCTCCCGAGCCAGCCGGGTCTTGCCCACTCCGGCCGCTCCAGCCAAAACCACCCCGAGCGGCCCATCCCGACGCTGGAGCAGCCCGCCGATCAGACTCAGCTCCTCGGCCCGTCCGGTCAGCGGCCAGGTAGCGGCCACCTCCCAAGGGTAAGGAGGACCACCGTCAGCTGGAAGGGCTAGCGGTCAGTCGCCGAAGGTCTGCGTCCAATAAAGCTTGACAGAATTACTCCGAGCCACCGCCAAGCCAGTCTCTCTGAACGCACAATTGCGTATGGCGCGGTGTCCCGGACAGCAGCCCCCGTGGCGGTATGCGTCGTGAACTCGACGCCACCGACGTTTCCGGCGCCTTGGGTGTCGGTGACGTCGAGTTCACGACATACTAGATTCACAAGCTGGCACGCTGGTGCGCCGCTGCCAGGGCAGAGTGAGGCGGGAACGTGCACAGTTGCACAGACAGACCTCAGATTTGGCGATCATGAGGTGACAGCGCACCCCGCGGTGTCGAGAAGGGCCGAGTTTTTACCTGCGGCTAACCAAGCTCATGCCGAGCGGTAACCAGCTGCTTCGTAGTGTCTGTGTTATGACCCAGCACCTCACCCCCGCGGCTGGCCGCGAGGACAACGGCTTCCCCCGGCCGCGGACCGCAGGCAGTAGCGCTCTGACCACCGAGCCCGTCGGTGACCTCGGTGTGCGGCCCGGTGAGTCGAACCCGGCGCGCATGCTGGCTGGAGTGCTGCTACTGACAGTAGCGATGGTGCTGATGGCCCTAGCGTTAGCGTGGTGGCTGGTCTGATCTTGTCAGGTGGCTAGCGGTGAGGCCGCCCCTTCGGCCCGGGTGGTGCCGGTGCGGCCGCGACCAACCGCCGCCAGCGGTGCGGCGACGTCCTCCAGGGATCGCCCTTCGGCCGCCACTCCGAAGACGACTGCGACGAATCCACCGACAATCATCACCGCAGCGCCGAGTAGGTAACCGAGGAACAGCCGGAACGGCTGGCTGCCGTCGCCGATGAGTGCGCCGTAAATCACTGGACCGAGCGCGCCGAAGCACTGCGCGATTGCGAAGAACACCGCGATCGCCTTGGCCCGTACCTCGAGCGGAAAGATCTCGCTGACCGTCAGATACGCGGCGCTGGCACCGGGCGAGGCAAAGAAGAAGATCACGCACCAGGCGATCGTCTGGGTCATGGCGGTGAGCAATCCGGCATTGAACAGCAATGCGCTGACCGCGAGAAGGATGCCGGACGTGATGTACGTGCCGGCAATCATGGTCTTGCGTCCGATCGTGTCGAAGAAGCGCCCGATGGTGAGCGGACCAGCGAGGTTGCCGACCGCGAACGCGATGAGAAATAGCGGTACCGACGTCGAGGAGACCCCATAGAACTTGCCGAGCACCAGGGCGGAGGTGAAGAAGATCGCGTTGTACAGGAACGACTGGCTGATCATCAGCGAGGCGCCGAGCACAGCCCGGCTCGGGTACTCGCGAAACAGCACCCGGGTCAACGCGAGATAACCGATCTGATCGGTCGGCTGCAAGTCGATCGCCTTGCTCTGGTCGACTGGCGGCAGGGTCTTGCCGGACAGTTCCACCTCGTGCTCGATGTAGGAGATGGACTTCTCGGCAGCCTGCTCACGGCCGTTCATGACCTGCCACCGGGGGCTTTCTGGCAAGTTGCGCCGGACCACCAGGATCACCAGACCCAGCACCGGCCCGATGAGGAAGCCGATTCGCCAGCCGACGCTGGGCGTCAACACGTTCAGCAGGACGAAGGTGCCTAACGTGCCGAGGAGCGCGCCCGCCCAATACGTGCCGTTGACGGCGATATCGACCCGTCCGCGATATCGGGCCGGGATCAGCTCGTCGATCGCCGAGTTGATCGCCGCGTACTCCCCGCCGATTCCGGTACCGGCGACGAAGCGGGTCACGTACAGAAAAACGATCCAGCCGGTGCCGCTGCCTAAGGTCAACGCGGTCAGACCGCTGCCCACCAGATAGACGCCCAACGTGATCATGAACAGGTTGCGGCGCCCCAGCTTGTCCGACATCCGGCCGAACACCAGCGCGCCGACGACTTCGCCGATCAAGTACACCGTCGCGATCAGCCCGACCTCGGTCGAGGACAGGTTCAGCGTCTGCGGCTGGTTGAGCTCCGCTCCTACGGCTGTCGCGACGGTGATCTCAAGGCCGTCGAGGATCCAGGCCACGCCGAGCGCGACCACCATTCGGGTGTGAAACGACGACCAGGGCAACCGGTCGATCCGGGCGGGGATCAGGCTGCGCACCGCACCTGGCGTTACGTGGCTTGCGGTGGTCATCGGTGCCTCCCGGCCGGAACGGGTAAAGCGGAATACCCGGACAGCACACGGATCAATCGCAGCGGCGCAGTGGTAGCGCAGCGGAGTCGGTCGCAGGCGCAGCGCCACCTATCGGTGAACATCCTTGCCGGTGCGACACGCGCGGGGAATGCTTGATCTCAACAGGATATGTATGTGGCACGCAGTGAGGGGGGCTCGGTGGCTGGTTCCCAGGTGGCTGATGACGTCAGGGTCGCGAGCCGGATCGGCACCGGGCTGGCCCAGCTCATCCGGCTTATTGAGCGTGCCGCGGTCGCCCGCGGTGAAGACCTCGACCGGGCGTCGTTCATGCTCCTGCACACGCTGGTGTGCCTTGGACCGTCGCGGGTCACCATGCTCGCTGCTGCGGTACACTCCGACCCATCCACGGTCAGCAGGCAGGCCGCCCATCTCGTTGATCTGGGGTTGCTGGAGCGGCGTGCGGACCCCGGCGATGGTCGTGCGTCGTTGCTCGCCATCACCGATGCCGGGACGGCATTGCTGGAGCGCGCCCGGCAGCGTCGCGACGATCGGATCGAGGCGATCACCAGATCGTGGCAGCCCGTCGAACGGGAACAGTTCGCCGATCTGATCGACCGCTTCACGGCCGGCTACGAGCGCAACTGGTGCGCCGACCGGCCCGCCCACAGCTGATGCCTCAGGTCCCTGGGTCGGGTTGCAGGTCAGCCGAGCCGTCCGCATCGCGGGCCCGCTGCCAGGAAGTCCGGATCTCCTGCTCTGCTAGGGCTCGAGTCACCCAATGGGCGCCCTCGACGCTCTTGCCGGGTTCCAGCGCCTTGTAGACCTCGAAGAAGTGCTGGATCTCCAGCTTGTAGAACTCGTCGACATCCTCGATGTCACGGAGATGCTCCATCCGGGGATCCGCGCTGGGCACGCAGAGCACCTTGTCGTCGCCACCTTTCTCGTCGCGCATGCGGAACATGCCCACGGCCCGGCAGCGGATCAGGCAGCCTGGGAAGGTGGGCTCCTGCACCAGTACCAGCGCGTCCAGCGGGTCGCCGTCCTCGCCGAGGCTGTCGTCGATGAAGCCGTAGTCGGCCGGATACTGGGTGGCTGTGAACAGTGTGCGGTCCAGCCGGATGCGGCCGGTCTTGTGATCCATCTCGTACTTGTTGCGCTGACCCTTAGGGATCTCGACAGTGACGTCGAACTCCACCGCACTCGCTCCCTTCCGCTGCTCGCGACAGCCCTACGGTTCGGGGCACTGAGCGCAGCTAGCACCCGGTGGCCCTCTAGTTTGCTCCAGGAGTCCGCAATGAGGGGAGTGGCCGGTGTCGGGACTTGGTGACCGGCTTGCCGAGCTGCACTTGCCGGACCACAGTGTCAAGCGGGTCGCGGTGGTTGTGGCCGTCCTG
>DASUII010000090.1:0-9980 GCA_036279835.1 Pseudonocardiaceae bacterium | reverse complement strand
CTCGTGCGCGGCAGGGTCGCTGAGACCCGGGGTGCGATGGTCACTGCGTCGGGCTGGATGCGGGAGGCGGTGGGGGTTGTCGGTGGCCGGGCTCGGCTGCACCCCTACCAGGGTTACACCGCCAAAGTGGGCTTTTGCGCGCTGGCTCGGGTGGCGGCCCTGGCTGGGGATTTGGGCTCCGCTGAGGCTGCGCTGGCCCAAGCGGATGCGCTCGCCGGTCCGGCGATGCGTTTATTCGATACCTGGTCTGGGCCGGTCCATGCCTGGGTGGCCGCTGCGCGCGGCGAGGTCCGGGCCGCGATCGAGCTGGCGCTGGACAGGGCTGCGGAGGCCGGACGCTACGGGCAGGCGGGGTTCGAGCTGATCGCGCTCCATGATGTGGCCCGGCTCGGCGCGCCGGCCCGAGTGGCGGCGCGGGTGGTCGAGCTCGCCGGTACCGTTCAGGGCGACTTGGCGCCGCTGTTCGGTGCTCATGTGGAGGCGCTGCTGGCTTCTCACGGTACGGCCCTGGATGAGGTCGCTGCATCCTTCGCGGACCTGGGGGTCAACTTGCTCGCCGCGGAGGCGGCTGCGGCGGCTGCCACCGCGCATCGCTACGCCGGTCGTACCGGCAGCGCCGCAGCCTCCGCGGTTCGCGCTACCGCGCTGGCGGCAAGCTGCGAGGGCGCCCGCACTCCAGTCCTGGCTCGTCTCGACGAGCCTGTCGGCCTGACCCCACGCGAACTGGAGATTGCCCGGATGGCCGCCGGAGGACTGTCCAGCCGGGAGATCGCCGCCCGGCTCGTGGTGGCGATACGTACGGTCGACAATTCGCTGGGGCACGTGTACGCGAAGCTGGGCATCGGCGGGCGGGACGAACTGGCGCCCATTTTCCAGTGTCACGGATGAATAGCGTGGGCGTTGAGTAGTCCTCGGAGGTCGGCTGAGCATGTTCCCCGCAGTTCGGCTGGCCGGCGCGGCCGGGCCGGGTAGCCGGACCGCCGAAGTCGAGTAGGCCGTTACTCCGGACGCCGCCGCCGGACCGCCCTAGCGTCAAAACATGGACCTCACAGCTGCGATTAAGGAGCTCCCCGAGGTGCATGCTGTGGCCCTGCGCCTGCACCGGGCCGGTACTGCGAATGCCGAGATCGCCGCCGAGCTGGGCATCGAGGTCGCAGCAGTGCCTCCACTTCTGCGACTAGCCAAGGCCAAGCTCGCCCGGTTGCTGGCGGCACCCGAACCCCGCGAGAAGGGCGCGACGCGGCACACCGACCACAGTTCATAAGAAGCGTCCGATTCGTTCACGCCGCTCACGATCATTGGAGCCCGCGCATGTCCACCTCTCACGGCCACGTCTGCTTCTACGTCCCGCCGCACATCAACGATCACATCGCTCGGGTCGCTGACAAGGCGGCCGGTCGGAGCAGTGCCGCGCAACGCACTACGCTAGCCTCGCGCGTGCTGCGCGAACGGCGGCGCGAGACCCACCACGCCGCGCTCGCGACACTCACCTCTCCGGCACCCGGTAAGGCCGACCGTCAAATCTACGACGATCTGCACCAATGGAATGTCAACGTTGACCTCATCCGCGGCGAGGGCGACTCGCCCGTCGCAGGCCAGAACGCCAACCTCGCCTACGACTATCTCGGAGCTACCCGCGAGTTCTACAAGGAAGTACTGGGGCGAAATTCTCTCGACAACGCGGGACTGACCATCGTGGGAAACGTCAACTTCGGAGTCGATTACAACAACGCCTTTTTTGACGGCGCCGAGATGGTGTTCGGAAACGGAGACAACGTCATCTTCAAGGACTTCACTAACGACGTCGACGTGACTGGCCACGAGCTGACCCACGGTGTCACGCAATACACCGCCGGCTTGGAATACCATGACCAACCTGGCGCGCTGAACGAGGCGACGTCCGACATCATGGGCGTGTGTGTTGAACAGTACGCCGGAGGGCTTGACGCGGGCACGTTCAACTGGCTCATTGGTGAAGACGTGATGGCTGACGACCTCTTTGGCGAGGCGATCCGGTCGATGGCTCATCCGGGTACTGCCTACGATAATCCCCAGATGGGTAAGGACCCGCAGGCGGACAGTATGGCCGGCTACGTGGACGGCGGTGACCCGCACGTCAATAGCGGCATCATCAACCGCGTGTTTTATCTCATCGCCACCGATCTCGGGAGCATGCCCGCCGCTAAACTGTGGTACGCAACCCTGCAAAACCTGTGGCCTGCCGCCCAATTCAGCGACGCCGCTTTGGTCTGCGGGCAGATGGCACGCATCCTGGCGCGGGACAAGACGATCGCTCGGCAGGGTCCGCAGACGGTGCGGGCCGCCTTCCGCGAGGTCGGCATCGTCTGAGCCGACCCGGGCGCTTTCCAGCCTGGTTAGTCGCCGGCCTAGTGATCGTCAGTGACGGTCGCTAGACCGGCGACAACGCCAGGCCCGGACCAACTGACCTCGCATCGCGTGCACAACCACTGGAAGTGCCGGTGCAGTCGATTAGCCCAGATGACGAGCTTGTGACAGGAGTCGTCGCAGCTCCAGCAAGCGGCCTCGAGAAGAATCTCGGTCTGACGAGCGGCGGTCGGGACGCTCGTGGAACGAGCACCCTCGACATTCAGGATCTGGCTCACAGCTTGTCCTCCGGTGTGCGCCGAACGTGACGCGTGGCACCCTAACGGGTACCCACCCGGGGCCGGTTGCAATCCCTCTCGTCGATGAACCTGGTGGCTCTCGTGGACGATCAGCACATGAAGGTCCAGCTCCATAGAACCGGCGGCTTCGCCGGGTTGGCCGGTACGGCGTCGCTCGACAGCCGGGATCTCGACGAGGCCGCTGCCGCTGAGCTTCGCCAGCTGGTGACGAAACTGGACCTCACCGCGCTACCGACCCATGCCGACGCGGCGGTTGTCCCGGACGCCTTCACCTACGAAATCGACATCATCGTGGGGAAGGATCACCACCGCCTCGCCCTCACCGACCCCGACGTCCCGCCTGAGTGGCGATCACTCCTGACGCACGTATGGAGCCACGGCCGGCATCCACGCCGTTGATCCCGTCTGCCCTGGGTTCAGTATTCCGGGCGGCACCTCGCATTGGAGGAGTAGCCATGATAATCGATGAAAAGTCGTACGGGTTCTGGATCGTAATCGGCGGGCTCGTCGTGCTGCTGGGCATTTCGCTGGCGGCGGTGTTCCGTTACGGGGCGGTCGCGGATGCATCAGGTCCCATCACGGCTGCTGGCACGGTGATTGGAACGGTGGTCGGCACCTTCTTCGGCGTGCATGTCGGCGCTGCAGGGGCCGCCGCTAGTGCCCAACGGTCAGAAGCGGTACGCCAAGAATCGGAGACGGCGCGCCGACAGGCCGAAGGTGTCAAGGACACCGTTGTCGGCGGTCTGTCGACGATTGCGGCGGCCGCCCAGCCGGGAAGCCCGCCCGCTGTGGCCGTCCAACAGCTGATCGACTCGATCAAGCCGTGAACTGCCGTATCTCCCGGGGCGCAGCGATCAGGCGAGTGCGGCGGCGAGGACGGCCCACAGGATTTCGGGGTGCCGGATATCGCTGTGCGCACCGGAGAACGCGGACTGGTTCGCGGCGATGACGGCGTCACTTTTCAGCCGGTAGAAGCGGCCCTTGGCGAAAGTGTACGGCTTACCGGCAGGTTGCAGGACGATCTCCGTGGCGTCTTGTTCCTGGTAGCCGTCATGGCCCATCCCGCCCCACCGGTAGGTGAGGTCTTGGGCGCTTTCGCTGTCGCTGTGGCTCAGCAGTGATGCTGCCGGGTACCACCAGCCAACCGCCCGATCCGCTGCCGAGAAGGTGGCCAGGAGCGGGCCATCGACGCCATTTCGGTCCCCGACGAGGGCGCCGTTGCGGGCGGCGTCGATCGGCATCGGCTGGGCGAAGCTGAAATGGGAGAAGGCACCCTGGATGAGGGTCAGCGACTTCACCGGGCTGGCCGGGCCCCGGCGGTCGCCTGGTAGGCCGGACAGCGCGAATGCGGCCAGCCGGGCGCCGAAGCTGTGCCCGAGCAGGTGAACACGCGGTTGGCCTCCGGCCGGGACGAGCTGGCTGACCAGCGGCCCGAGACCGGACCGGCCGATCACACCCGCACGGTTTTTCATCTCGTAATAGCTGGCCGTCCGCAGCACCTCCCGGGCACCACCCCAGAGGCTGTTGAAGAAATCACCCACATCCTGGGCGTCGCCTTGGGTCTTGGACATGCCGGCGAAGTGCCCGAAGACCGCCGCGGTCGGCTGGGTCAGCACCGCTTGCTCGCCGGCGTCCTCGGCCGCGCCGAGGTCTGGTGAGGTGACCAGGCTACGGATAAGGCCGTGGGCCTCCCGCAGTTTCCCGGAATTCGCTGGCTTGGTGTCGAGCAGCTCACCGATCTGGGCTAGCGCTTGTTGCTGCGGCGGTTGGAAGACCGGCGCTAACGCGGCTGCGAGTTGCTGGCCGCTGGGCGCGGCGGCGGGCGGCGCAGTGGGGTCGTCTTCGGGGAAGACGAGGGCGGGCCAGAAGACACCGACCGCGCCAGCCGGGCGCGCGGCCGCCGCCGCGCCGATCTGTTCCGACAGCAAGGTGAACATCGCCTGGTAGAGGTCGCGGGCGCTGGCCACGGAATTGTTCCAACCGTGGCAGAAGATGAACAAGTCGGACAGCTGGTGGCCCGGAAGTTCGGCCGGCAGCTGGCCGTCGTCGACCAGTGTGCCCTTCTCGTCGAAGTGGATTTCCCAGTACGGCAGTCCACCGATTTGCATGGCCATTGCTACCACTGCTTTCCCACATTGGACTTAGACATTCGATAAGACCCGCATCAAGTCGATGAGGCCGTGCCCTTCCAGGAAACGGTCACGGCCCAGCGAGGTCGCGTTCGAGGTGAAGAGTTCCTTCACCTCGCGAGGCCGGCCCACGAACTCCTGCTGTACGGACAGAAAGGCCGCGATGGCGCCGGAGGCGTGCGCCGCGGCCATCGAGGTACCGCTGTCCTCGATGTAGGTGGCCGCGATGGCGTCGGCCTCGTCGACCAGGTCGGCCATCCTCTGCCGCAGGTGCCCGGTCGCGCAGGACGTGATGCGTTCCCCGGGCGCCAGCAGGTCGGGCTTGAGCCGGCCGTCCAGGGTGGGACCCTTGGAGGAGGTATAGGTCACTCCGTACCGGTGCGGGCTGTCCCGGTGGGTGGACCCGACCGTGATCGCCTCCTGCGCGTTGCCCGGATCGGTGATGCTCGAAAGCACCCCACGGGAGTCGGAGCTTTGGCTGACCGCGCCGGCGTAGCCGCTGTTACCAGCGCTGACGACCACCACTACGCCGGTTCCGACCAGCAGATCGATCTCCCGGCACAGCGGGCTCTGGCCGGCGGCGTAGTCGCTCGGGTCCCACCGACAGCCCAAGCTCAGATTCGCGCCGTGGATGATCAGTGCCCGACCGCCCGAGTTCACCGTTTCACGGATGTGATACAGCGCCGCGATCACCGCGCTTGATGAGGTCACCAGCCCGTCTTGACCATCGGGCGTGAGGACCTTCAGGCTCACCAGCTTTGCCTGGGACGCGATCCCGGTCAGCGACCGGCCGGGGTCGAGCTGCCGGGCCACCCAGTCTCCGGGCAGACCGTCCTGCGAGGGCTGCTGGCTGGCGATGACCGGTGTCACCGTGGCGGGGACCGCGCCTGCGATGATGCCGGCCACGTGCGTGCCGTGCCCTTCGGGATCCAGCAGTGCCGCCTCTGGGTCCTTCGACTCCTCCGCGTCGGCGGTCAGCAGGTAGGTGAAATCGTGGTGCAGCTTGGCCACCGCGCCGGTGAGGGTGCCGCCGGCGAAGTGAGGGTGATGTTGATCGATCCCACTGTCCAGGACAGCCCAGGTCACTCCTTCGCCGGTCGCAGCGTAGGAACGAACGGCAGCGTCGGATTTGATCGTGGACACCGACCGGTCCAGGTGCGGGTGCAGGGTGTAATCCGGCCAGACCCGAAACACGGTCCGGGCCGCGCCGGCCGCCCGATCGGCCGCCACCAGATCCTGGATCTCCTGGGGGCGCAGCACGCAGGAGACGTAGCAGTCCGCGACCGGGCGCGGACTCGGGGCACCGGCGTGCCCCACCGAATGGTCATACAGTTCGAGGAACCGCTGCCGAGTGTCCTCGGTGTCCACATCGATGGTGAGATCCAACTCGACCAGCACCGGGCTGCGCTGGTCCTGTCCCACCCGCACCACTCGTCGGCGTGCCTCCTCCGGGACGTCAGGCTGCAGCGCCGGACTGACCACGCTTCGGTGCGGCACCCGATGCTGCCTTGGTCGGCTCGATGCGGTATCTCCAGAGCTGGGGTCCATTGCGCTCTTCCTCGGTCGGCGGTACTTACTTCACCGGGACGGTGACGTCGCCTTGTTCTTGCAGCAGCCGATCCCAGGTGTCAAAGGTCATGCAGAAGCGGCCACCGACGCCGAATTGGGTGCCCCAGCTGTTCCAGAACCAGACGAGTCGATTGTCGGCGTCGATGCCGTCGGCGACGATCTCGTGCCCACCGCGGACCGTGGCGGCTGCGGTGATCTTGACGAGCCCGGTCTGCGGATCGGGCTTGTCGAAACTGCTGTACCAGTTGATGCCGGTGATGACCGGGCGCTCCACGAGCGCTTCGAGGGCATGCTGGATGCCGAAGGCGTGGTTGTATGAGGTAATCATTCCCAGCTGGACGGCTGCCTTGCAGACCATCAGCCCGCTGCCGCCGGGATCATTGGGCGGGTAGGGCTTGCCCTCCAGCTTGGTCTCCAGCTCGTAGAGGGTGATGGCATCGGTTTCGGTGAACGCCGCAGCGCCGTTGGAATTCGGGACGGAATCCAACGCACCACACAGCGCGTTGGCGGTGCAGGACCCGACGTGGCCTTGATCTAATGGCAATCCGGTCGCTTGATGGGTCACACTCACGATCTGTGGGGCCCGAGCGGCCTGGAATTGCCGGGAGCGCGGGTCGTGCTTGACGTGACGCCCGAGACGCCTACCGGCAACGTGGTCTTCCGGCAGATGGGCTGTGATGATGTCTGCTCCTGGCATGGCGGTTCTCCCTTGGTGTGGTCGAGTGCAGGTGGAGAGCACGCCGGACCAGCTCCTGATACCGCCTGTGTCAACAAACAGCCCGAAATTAGGCCATTCGGCTGATTCCGGGCACCTGCTCGGTGCAGCATGGGGTAGCACCTGATGTGCTACATTGAGTGGATGGAGCGGATCGGTATTCGTGAGTTGCGCCAGAACGCCTCCCGCTACCTCGCCAGGGTCAAGGCCGGTGAGACCGTGGAGGTGACCGATCGCGGCGAACTTGTCGCTCTGCTAGTGCCGCCGCAACGGTCCCGAACCGCGCGAGACCGACTCATCGCGGCCGGCAAACTGATTCCCGCAACATGCCCTACCGGCCGGGTCAGGTCATCCCGTCCAGTGCCGATTGCGCCTGGTGAGCCGAGCAATCAGCAACTGCTCGACACCGAGCGCGCGGAGCGACCGTGATCTATCTGGACTCCTCAGCGCTGCTGAAGCTGATCCGGAAGGAAGCCGAAACGGACGCACTGCGCGACTGGCTGGCCCCCCGCGCGGACCAACCGGTGGTCACTAGCGAAGTTGGCCGCGTTGAGGTGATCCGGGCGGCCCGTCGCGTCGGCGATCCTGCCCTGCTGGAGGCGCGGGTTGTGGTGGACGACCTCGATTTGATCGCCGTGGACCGCGCGGTCCAGGATCTCGCCTGCGACATCGGTGACCCGCTGTTAAGTAGCCTTGACGCCCTGCACCTGGCGTCCGCGGTATTGCTCGGCGACGACCTGGCGGTGTTCGTCGCCTACGACGACCGGCTCACCGACGCTGCCCAGACCGCTGGACTAGCCGTCGCCACACCCGGTCGGGCGTAGTGCTGGCAGGACGTCGGCGACGACGCAGGCCACATTGTCGGGTGCACCGGCGTCACGGACCAGCGCGATTAGCTCAGCAACCGCGGACTCCGGTTCGGCTTGGGTAGTCAGTGTGTTCTGGATGATGGCGGGGGACAGGACGGTGTGCAGGCCGTCGGAACACAGCAGGTACCGGTCACCGACGCGCGCGTCGTGAGAGCGCACCTCCGGAGCCGTCGTCTGGCCGCCGTGCAGCGCGCGGATCAAGATAGAGCGCTGTGGGTGAGACTCTGCTTCCTCGCTGGTCAGTTTGCCCTCGTCGATGAGTTTCTGAACGAGCGTGTCGTCGTGGGTGAGCGCAAGCAACTCATGGTCTCGGAGCAGGTATGCCCGTGAGTCTCCGACATGGACCAGGGCAAGTTCGGAATCGGACCATCCCAGGGCGGTCAGCGTGGTTCCGGCGCCGTCGAGGGTGGTGTCTGATGCGGCGAGGTCCCGAACGGCAGTGGCTGCCGCCTCGGCGGCACAGCGCAGCGCGTCGAGCAGGGCACCCGCCGACGCCGACGTTCGGGTCGTCGCTAGCGCCTCGATCGCTGACGCGCTGGCCAGCGCGGTGTAGGTGGACGGCCCGAAGCCATCAGCGACGGCAAGTAAACCGTGATCGGCCCAGGCGACGTCCTGGTTGCGATCACGGATGAGTCCGCGATCGGTGCCGGCGGCGTAGCGCAAGGTCAGCTGTGCACGGGTGTCGGTCATGTCGGTGTCCTTTCCAGACAGGTGATCGACGAGGAAGATCGCCAGCTCACGGCGAGCCTCGGTCTCGGTTTCCACGTGCCGCCAGTAGGCCGCAACCTCTGTGGCCGCATCCTGGGGTGCCAGCGCGCAGACCACTGTGATCCGGGCCAGTGGCATGCCGAGCCGGCGCAGCCACGCCACCAGACGCGCTTGGGTGAGCTGCTCGGGCGCATAGAGGCGATACCCGGTGAGCGGGTCGGTTCTGGCCGGGCGAAGCAACCCGAGATCGTCATAGAGACGCAGGGCTTTGGGTGATAAGCGTGACGCCTTGGCGAACGCACCGATCGTCAACAGCGCCATAGCCGAGATCCTCCTCGTTGCCGAGCACCATGCTCGGCAACCACCAGGCTCCGGCTTGCCCCTTGGTCAAGGTCAAGTCCCGGGTATTCTGACCACCACAGCTCGCCAAGGAGGTCGCGATGTCGGTGGACAGGCCCTGTCGAGTGGTCTGTCTCGATGACGTCCGCCGTCGCCGGGATGAGATTCTTGCGACCGCCGAAAGTTACGGCGTACGCAACGTCCGAGTGTTCGGTTCGGTGGCCCGCGGCGAGGCGGACGCGGACAGTGATCTGGATCTGTTGATCGATGTGGACCCGGGTCATGGGTACCTCGACATGGCCGGGTTCGCGCTGCAGGTCGAGGATTTGCTCGGGGTCTTCACCCAAGTCTCCACGGTGGGCGGCCTCAAGACCCGGATCCGGGACCGGGTTCTAGACGAGGCCGTTGCGGTGTGAGGAACGACCGCGGCGAGTACCTGAGCACGTGACACTCGTTGCGGGTGTCGACTCTTCGACGCAGTCGTGCAAGGTCGTCATCCGGGACGCGGAGACCGGCGAGTTGGTCCGGCACGGACGCGGCACGCATCCGGAGGGCACCGAGGTACATCCCGACGCGTGGTGGGCGGCGCTGCAGATGGCGCTGGAGCAGGCCGGTGGGCTGGACGACGTCGCCGCGGTGGCCGTGGGTGCACAGCAGCACGGGATGGTGTGCCTCGATGAGACCGGTCGGGTGGTGCGGCCGGCTTTGCTGTGGAACGACACCCGGTCCGCTGACGCTGCCCTCGACCTCATCGCCGAGTTGGGTAGCGGCCCGGCAGGCCGTGGAGCGTGGGCGCAGGCGGTGGGTGTCGTTCCGGTCGCCTCGTTCACCGTGACGAAGCTGCGCTGGCTCGCCCAGCACGAACCTGACGCGGCGGCCCAGACGGCGGCGGTCTGCCTGCCGCACGACTGGCTGACCTGGCGCCTCGGCGCCGACCCGGCTCTGGAGGCATTGCGGACCGACCGCGGGGACGCCAGCGGAACCGGCTACTGGTCCGCCGCGAGCG
>DASUII010000089.1:0-22127 GCA_036279835.1 Pseudonocardiaceae bacterium | reverse complement strand
CCCACACCAATTCGGGGTCACAGAAAGGGGCGATCATCGCGCCCGACGCACCGTCTACGTGTACCGGGATGACGCACCCGGTGCTGGCCTGCAGCTGGTCCAGCGCGGCACAGATCTCGGCGACCGGCTCGTAGCTGCCGTCGAAGGTTGAGCCCAGCACCGCGATGACGCCGATGGTGTTCTCATCGCAGTGCGCCACGGCCTCGGCGGCGGAGAGGTGGAAGCGGTCGCCGTCCATCGGGACCAGGCGTGCTTCGACATCCCAGTAGTTGGCGAATTTCTCCCAGCAGATCTGCACGTTGATACCCATGACGATGTTGGGTCGGTCGACCGGTTTGCCGGCGGCCTTGCGGGCGTGTTGCCAGCGGCGTTTCAAGGCCAGCCCGGCCAGCATGCAGGCCTCACTGGAGCCGGTGGTCGAGCAGCCGGTGGCATCCGGTGCGGGCGGGGCGTGCCACAGCTGCGCGAGCATCCGCACGCACCGCAGCTCCAGCTCAGCGGTTCGTGGGTACTCGTCTTTGTCGATCATGTTCTTGTCGAAACACTCCGTCATCAACCGGGTGGCTTGCGGGTCCATCCAGGTGGTGACGAAGGTGGCTAGGTTCAGCCGGGCGTTGCCGTCGAGCATCAGCTCGTCATGGACCACTTGGTAGGCGGTGTCTGGATCAAGCTCCGCTGGTGGCAACTCGTTGCGCGAAAGCTGCACCGGCTCGCGGGTGAAGACTGGATTGACCGACAGCTCCGGCTGGCCGGAACTCTGCTGATAAGCCGGATGCGACAGTGCCATACCGGTCACGCTAAAGCCGCGAGGCACGACTGCTGAGAGAGGGTGCCGCAGGCGCGATCCTGCCTTCGACTGCCACGATCTGGGCATGACCCGGATCGAGGACTACGCGATGCTCGGCGACCTGCACACCGCGGCGCTGGTGAGCAACACCGGATCGGTGGACTGGCTGTGCTTCCCGCGGTTCGACTCCCCAGCCTGCTTCGCTGCCCTGGTGGACACCCCCGACGCCGGCCGATGGCTGCTGGCGCCCGCCGCGGGAGGTACCTGTAGCAGCCGCCGCTACCGCGACGACACCCTCGTGCTGGAAACGCAGTGGACCACCCCGGAAGGCCGCGTCCGGGTGGTGGACTTCATGCCCCCGCGGGGCCACGCCGCGGACCTGATCCGGATCGTGGAAGGCATCAGCGGGGCGGTCCCCATGTTCGGTGAACTACGGCTGCGTTTCGACTATGGACGGGTGATGCCCTGGGTGCGTCGCCGGGGCCATCGGATCGAGGCGGTCGCCGGACCCGACGCCGTGTGGCTGAGCACCCCCGCACCCACCGAAGGACGGGAATGGTCCACGGTGTCGGAGTTCACGATTCGCGCTGGTGAGCGGGTGCCCTTCGTGCTGACCTGGGCGCCGAGCCATCATCCGGCACCGGCGATAGTCGACGCCGAGAACGCGCTGCTGGACACCGTGAGTTTCTGGGAGTCGTGGTCCGCCAGCGGCACACCGCTCACCGGCCGCTACGCCGAGCCGGTGCGGCGCTCCCTGATCACGCTGAAAGCCCTGACCTACGCCCCTACCGGAGGCATCGTCGCTGCCCCCACGACGTCGTTGCCCGAGAAGATCGGCGGCCCGCGGAACTGGGACTACCGGTACTGCTGGCTGCGCGACGCCTCGTACACCCTGCAAGCGCTGCTGGCCGCCGGGTATGAGACCGAAGCGAAAGCCTGGCGTGAGTGGCTGCTGCGCGCAGTGGCAGGTGACCCCGCCACTCTGCAGATCATGTATGGGGTCGACGGCACGCGCCGCCTCCCCGAGCTGGAACTGCCCTGGTTGAGCGGCTATGAGAAATCGTTGCCGGTGCGCACCGGCAACGCCGCCGCCGACCAACTACAGCTCGACGTCTGGGGTGAGGTCCTCGATGCGCTGCACCTGGCCCGGCAGGCCTCGATCGGCGCACAGGACAGCGCCTGGCAACTGCAGGTGGCGCTGTTGGACTACCTCCAGGGCCATTGGCGCGACCCCGACAACGGGCTGTGGGAGATGCGCGGGGCGCGCCGGCACTTCACCCACTCCAAGGTGATGGCATGGGTGGCCGCCGACCGGATGGTCCGCGGCGCGCGCACCCGCCACCTGCCCGGTCCGGTCGATCAATGGGAGCAGCTTCGGGACACCATCCACGCCGACGTGCTCGCCAACGGCTACAACGAGGCGCTCGGCACCTTCGTGCAGTCCTACGGCGGCACCGCCCTGGACGCGAGCCTGCTGCTCATCCCGCGCGTCGGGTTCCTCACCCCCGACGATCCCAGGGCGATCGGCACCATCGACGCCATCCAGCGCGAACTCACCCAAGACGGCTTCGTGCTGCGCTATCACACGCAGTCCTCTGACGACGGGCTGCCCGCCGGCGAAGGAGTGTTCCTCGCCTGCTCCTTCTGGCTGGTCGATGCCCTGCACGGGGCCGGACGGCAAGCGCAGGCAACGGCCCTGTTCGACCGCCTCCTTGCCCTGCGCAACGACGTCGGGCTGCTCAGCGAGGAATGGGACCCCATCGCCAAACGACAACTCGGCAACACCCCGCAAGCATTCAGCCACTTCCCCCTCGTCGTCAGCGCGCTACAGCTGCACACCGGCCAACCTCACCGCAGCGACCAACCCATCCACCCACCACAACACCCACGATGACGCGCGCACAGCTTCAGTTGCCGGGTGGGAGTACCTGCAGCCGAGCCGAGGCGGTTCGCCCCGAGGTCAGCCCCGTGACGACGATGGCGTAGTGCCCCGGCGGGTCCCTCTCCACGATTCCGCCGCCAGCGGCGTTTACAGACGGTGAAACGGGGTAACCGACTGCAACCGGGACTGTTCCTACTCAGATAAGGAGGCGATCTTGAGCCGACGGGTGTTATGCCTGCCGATGCTGCTGGCGCTGGCCGGCTGTGGCGCCGCACCAGCCGCCGATGTCTCACCGGTGACCGCAAGCGCCTCGCCGGCGCAGTTGCTCAGCGCGGTACCCAGTGTGTTAGCGGCTGAGCCGTGCCGAGTGGTCGATGCGCGCGCAGATGTGCGTTGCACACCGGGCGTCGTCAACCCGAATGTCACTCAAGACACCATCCACACCACGATCTGCGCGCCAGGCTGGACGGACACGGTGCGGCCACCCGTCAGCTACACCGCCGCGCTCAAGCTGCAACAGATGCGTGACTTCGCCGAGCCGGGTTCTCCGCTGAGCTATAAAGAAGATCACCTGGTGCCGCTGTCCATCGGCGGCGCGCCCAGCGATCCGCACAACCTGTTTCCGCAACCCGCGGCGAAGGCTACCGAGAAGGAAGAACTCGAAGACCACCTGCACCAAGCGATCTGCTCGGGTCAGATGACCCTGACGGCTGCCCAAGCAACGATGCGACACAACTGGACTCATTGAGCTGAGAAGCTTTCCTGACCGCAAAGCAGTGAGGCCCGCGGCGGCAAGCTCCACCGAAAGTCACCGTCAGGCTCGTCAAGCCACACCCGGTGGTGACCATCGCGGGATTCCCTCGACCGCGTCTCGCCATGCCGGCATCCCTCAGCCCGCATGGCGCCCGGATGAGGCTGCCGACGGTGAGCTTGGCCCGGCTGGAGTCGTTGACCCGGATCTCGGTGGTCTTGGCGCCGGCGGCGATGAGGTCGAAGTAGCGCTTGTAGATGCCCATCTCGTGGGCGCGGGGCCGCGCGGCGAGGTCGGCGGGGCGGGCGGTCATGAGGCGTCCGAGCTCCTTGACGGTGAACGAGCGGAAGAAGTGCTTGGGGTCGCCGCGCAGCGCACCAACGAGCCAGAGCAGGGCGTCGACGTAGTTGTCGGTGCTGCCAGGCCAGGTGGTGGTGTCGAGCATCCACGGCTCGACATCGGCCGTGAGGACGCCGCAGCCGTGTTCGCGCAGCAGCGACTTCGACAGCTTCGCACCGGTGTGCGCAAGGACCTGCGGGGTGAAGATCCGCAACGGCATCTGCTTCGGCGGGGTGTGCAGCGCGCCGAGTGCGCCGTCGACGAGCTGGGACGCGAACGCCTGGAAGACGACCTGACTGGCCGCGGTGGCCAGGAGGTGTTGGTGCTCGAAGGAAATGCCCAGCCGCCTTCCCCGGCGCAGGGAACAGCACACACGAGCCCTCGAACGCCCGAATGGTGGCACGGGCAACACGGTCTCCCAACGAGGCGACCCGAAGTCGATCGAAGGCGAGGTTGTAAGCCTGGATGTGCAGCGGGCGAACAAGATAGTCCCCGCTGGTGAGGCCCTCGATGTACACCGTCCGGGATGGTCCGAGGTCCAGCAAGATAAACGACATGCCGAGCGCGGCATGTGCACCGCCTGACAACGGCACGGACCCGCAAGTCTTCCTTGATCGTCCCAGATGGACCGCTGGTCACCCAGCAGGTCGACGGAGATGCGTTGAGCGTGCTGCACACCGTGGTGTGTGACTGGGGATGTCTATACCCCCGGCCCGGCCGCCGGTCGAGCCTGCGTTCCGCCGACGCTTGCGCTCCCAGCGGCCGGGCCGGTTCCACACGGCAGCTCCCCGACGCGGAGGTACACCATGGCCGCTGACGCACCGCTACCCGCTCACGGCCGGTGGTGTGATCTTGAAGGCACCCGTATTACCTTGTTCTGCAGGGTCCAGCAGGTCGCGGAGAACCCAGAGGACGAGTCACTGTTTTCCCGGCTGCACCAGCGGGGCGAGGTCGTTGGCCGGGGCTTGGACCTGATCTACATCCGATTCGACGGCGAGGGTCAGGTGATTGGCGTGCGACCGCATCTGCTGCGCGTGCTCACTGCAGAAAACGTCAGCAAGGGACTTGATCGGCCGTAACTGGATCCGCTGAGATTACCTTCGCGGGCATCCTAGTCACCGACCCGGAGCTGCACTTCACCTCCCCTGGCGCAGCGGCCAATTTTACCGTGGCGGCTCAGCGCCGCTTTGACCCAGTCACCAGGCAGTGTGTGGACACAGGGACGACCTTTTGGCCCTGTTCAGTCGGCCGTCGAGCTGCCGAAAGCATCACCGGATCCGTGACCAAAGGTACCCGCGTGCTCGTCACCGGCGTACTACCACGGTCGTTGCAAGATCGCTGGGTACGTATCTCGGACTGCAAATGGTTCCATTAGTCGACCCCTAAGGTCTTTGGAACTGCGAAAAGGTTCCACTTGGCGGTCCGCGGGCCAACCGGAAGCTGCAAATGGCTCGCCTCACTGGCTCGTGTATTCGAGCATGTGCATCTTATAAGCGCGCCAACGCTCGAACCGCGACGGACAGGGTGGCTAGGTCGAGGTTTCCAGCGTCGGAGATCTCGTTGAGGGTTGCCCTAGCCCGGGACAGCCGAGCGGAGTTACGCCGCTCCCACCCGGCGATCGTCGTCGCTGGGTCCACCCCGACGTCACCGGTGTGCAGTGCGTCCAGGGTGATCTTGCGCAACGACGCGTAGAGGTCATCGCGCAGGGTCAGGCGAGCGAGCGCGTGCCAGCGGTCCCCGCGGGCCAGTTCACTGACCAAGCCCAGCATCCGGTCGATGCCCAGGTGCGCGGACAGCGCGTAGTACAGCGCAGCGACCGCCTCGGGATCCATTTTTGCCAGCTCGGCCACCTCAATGACGTCGAGCAGCCCGAAGCTGGTCAGCCCCGCACTCGCCCGAAGGGCCAGCTCCTCGGGCACTTCCTGCTCGGTGAGCTGGCGGGCGGTGGCCGCGACGTCGTCGGCTTCGCGGCCGGTCAGCCAGTCCGGCACCCGCGGCGCCAGCGCCCGGACGTGCGCGCGGAACCGGTCGATCTCGGTGCCGACCGCGAGCGGCTGCGGCCGGTTGAGTAGCAGCCACCGGCTGACCCGGTCCAGCAGTCTGCGCAGCGCCAGCATCATGGCGTCGGCGACCGAGATCGGCACGGAGGTGCCCATGGCGGCAATCGCCTGCCAGGTCGCCCGCAGGTCGAAGACCGCAACCACCACGAAGTAGGCCCGCACCGCGTCGGGGACCGAGACCGACAGCTCCTCGGCCAACCGGTAGGAGTAGCTGATCCCACCTCGGTCAACAACTTCGTTGACGAGCAAAGTGGTGGTGATTTCGCGGCGCAGCGGATGTTCGCCGATATCTCCAGCGAACCGGTCCCGCAGCGGGGCGGGGAAGTATTCCGGCAGCCGCTCGAGGAATACCTCGGCGTCAGGTAGGTCGCTGGCCAGCACCTCGCCGGTCAGCGCGAGCTTGACGTGCGCCATCAGGGTGGACAGCTCGGGCGAGGTCAGCCCCTCGCCGGTGGACTGCCTTACCTCCCACTGCGCCTGGGTCGGCAGGATCGCCAGCGTTCGGTCTAAACCGTGGTGCTCCTCCAGATAGGTCACCAACCGGCCGTATACCGACATCATCGACGCGGCGTGCGCCCGGCTGACGCCAAGCTGGGTGTTCTGCTCGGCGTTGTGGGCAAGCACCAGTGCGGCGACGGCGTCGGTCATGTCGAACAGCAGCGCGCGGCGCTGGGCGGTGCTCAGCACACCTGCAACAACCAGCCGATCCAGCAGGATCTTGATGTTGACCTCGTGGTCGGAGCAGTCCACCCCGGCGGAGTTGTCGATGGCGTCGGTGTTGATTTTCCCCCCGGCTCGGGCGAACTCGATCCGGCCGCGCTGGGTCAGCCCGAGGTTGCCGCCTTCGGCGATCACCCGCACCCGCAGTTGCCCACCGTCTACCCGCAGCGCGTCGTTGGTCTTGTCGGCGACCTCAGCGTGGGTCTCGGTGGAGGCCTTGACGTAGGTGCCGATCCCGCCGTTGAACAACAGCTGCGCGGGGCTGAGCAGGATCGCCCGGATGAGTTCGGGCGAGGTCAGTTCGGTGATGCCCCCAGAAATGCCCAAAGCCCGGCGCAGCTGCGCGCTGACCGGGATCCGTTTGATGCCGCGCGGCCACACCCCGCCGCCCGGGCTGATCAGCGAACGGTCGTAGTCGTCCCAGGACGAGCGGGGCAGCGCGAACAGCCGCCGCCGCTCGGTATAGGAGCTGGCTGGGTCCGGGTCGGGGTCGAGGAAGACATGCCGGTGATCGAACGCCGCGAGCAGCCTGATGTGCTGCGAGCACAGCATCCCGTTGCCGAACACGTCGCCGGACATGTCCCCGATCCCGACCACGGTGACATCCTCGCTCTGGGGATCGATGCCCAGCTCGCGGAAGTGCCGCTTGACGCTTTCCCAGGCACCCCGGGCGGTAATCCCGATGGCCTTGTGGTCATAGCCTGCCGAACCGCCGGAAGCGAACGCGTCGCCCAGCCAGAACCGGTAGGACGCGGCGACCTCGTTGGCGATATCGGAGAACGTCGCGGTGCCCTTGTCGGCCGCGACGACCAGGTAGCTGTCGTCGCCGTCGTGGCACACCACCTGGTCAGGATGCCGAGTCCGGCCGGCTTCCAGGTTGTCGGTGAGGTCAAGCAACCCCGATACGAACATCCGGTAGCAGGCGATGCCCTCGGCTTGGAGTACCTCGCGGTCCAGCGTGGGGTCACCGGTAGGCGCCGGTGGTCGCTTGACCACGAAGGCGCCCTTGGCCCCGGCCGGCACGATCACGGCGTTCTTCACCGTCTGCGCCTTGGCCAAGGCGAGCACCTCCGTGCGGAAGTCCTCGCGGCGATCCGACCAGCGCAGCCCACCACGGGCGACCGGGCCGAAGCGCACATGCACGGCCTCCAATCGGGGGGAGCAGACGAAAATCTCGAACGCCGGCCGCGGCTGGGGGAGCTCCGGCACCGCCGCCGGGTCGAGTTTGAGCGCCAGATAGTGCCTAAGGTCACCGTCGGCGTCACGGATGTAGTAGTTGGTCCGCAGCGTGGCGCGTACCAGGGTGAACAGGCCGCGCAGGATGCGATCAGCGTCCAGCCCAGCTACCTCGTCGATCATCCTGGTGATCTGCACCGCCAGCTCGTCGTGCCTGATGTCTCGGGTGGCGCCGTCGCGCGCCGGATCGAAACGGGCCTCGAACAGACCGACCAGCGCAGCAGCGATGCCGCCATGCGCAAGCAGCACTTCCTCGACATAGTTCTGGCTGTAGCGGCTCTGGGCCTGCCGCAGGTAGCGGACGTAGCCCCGCAGCACCGCTACCTGGCGCCAGTCCAGCCCGGCGCGCAACACCAGGGCGTTGAAGCGGTCCACCTCGCAGGCGCCGCGCCAGCCGGCCACGAACGCCTCGCCGAACCGCCGCGCCGCGTCCTCGGCGGCCTGACCGGCCAGCTGTTCCAGCAGCGTGGCATCCAGCCGCAACCCGAAGTCGTAGATCCAGCAGTGCACCCCGTCGCCGCGGATTACCTGGTAGGGCCGCTCGTCGACGATCTCGACATCCAGCTGCTGTAGCACCGGCAGCACCTGGGACAGGGTGATCCGCTGTCCCGCCAAGTAGAGCTTGAACCGCCGTTCCCCCGGCTCGCCGCCCTCAGGGATCTCAAAGCACAAGGCCAGACCGTCCGGTGCGGCCAGCGCCTCCAGCCGGGAGATGTCGGCCAGCGCGGTGGCAGCGTCGAAGTCCTCCTTGTATGCCTGTGGGAAAGCCGCCAGATAACACTGCACAAGTTCCGCAGTGGCTGCTCCACTCGTCGAAGCAGCGTCGAGTAGCCGGTCATCCCAGGTAAGAACGGCGTGCTCAAGGCGTTCAGTGATCGCGCCGACGTCGGGTGCCGCCGGCACGCCAGCATCATCAGGGTCGGTGTGCACGGTGAAGTGCACCCGCGCGTGAACGGACTCGCCGATCTGCGCGCTGTAGGTCAAGGCAGTGCCGTGTAGATCGCGCAGCAGCACGTCCTGCATGGCCAGCCGCGCGGCGGTGGTGTATCGATCGCGCGGAAGGTAGACCAGGCAGGAAAAAAACCGGCCGTAGGGATCACGCCGGCAGAACAACCGCACCGTGCGCCGCTGCGCCAGGGACAGCACCCCGGTCACCGTCTGGTACAGCGAGTCCACGTCAGTGGAGAACAGCTCGGTCCGCGGGTAGGTCTGGAGAACCGCCACCATCCGCTGCCCGGAGTAGGAATCGAGAGGGACACCGGCGCGATGGATCACTTCACGGACCCGGCGGCCGATCACCGGGATTCCCAGGACGTCCGCATGCAGCGCGGTGGTACCCAGCACCCCCAGGAAGCGATGCTCCCCGGTGACCCCGCCGCGCTCGTCGAAGATCTTGACCCCGATGTAATGCGGGTAGACCGGCCGGTAGACGGTGGCGGGCGCACTAGCCTGGGTAAGCACCAGCAGATTCCGGGCCAGCGGGTCGACGTCCGGTCCGGTGCGGAGTTCTTTGGCGGCAACGCTGTCCCTGCGCAGCACACCGAGCCCGGACCCGAGCACCGCCCGCAGCGCGGGCGCTGTGCCGTCGGCCGGGTCATCGGTCGATTTCCAGATCAGCTCGTAGCGGCGGTAGCCGAGGAAAATGAAATGTCCGTCGGCCAGCCAGCGCAACAGGGCCGTGCCCTCGGCCACCTCCTGCGCAGGCAGCGGCGGCGGGGCGGGGGCCAGTGCGTCAGCCAGGGCACCCGCAGCGCCGATCATCGCCTCGGTGTCCTCGATGACCTCACGCACATCGGTGAGCACGGCCAGCAGCCGCTGCTGCACCTGCCGGGCCCGGTCGGGATCGCCGATGCGATCGATGTTGACATACATCCAGGACTCGACCACCGCATCGGTAGGCGCCTCGTCTGGATTGGAGCCGGTGAGTACTTCCTGCAGAGTTCCGGTGAGATCGCGGCGGACCACGACGATCGGATGCACCAGGCGCCGCACCGAAACGTTGATCCGGGCTAGCTCGGCGACCACCGAGTCCACCAGGTAGGGCATGTCATCAGTGACGATCTGCACCACCGTGTCGCGGGAGCTCCAGCCGTCCTCGGCAAGCGTGGGGTTGAGCAGCCGAACCAACGCCCGACCGGGGACCCGGTCCGCGGCCAGGGCCAGATGCGACTGGACCGCTGCCGCCAGCTCGGCGGGTTCGGCGGTGCTCAGCTCCTCAGCGGCAACCAGCCGGTAATACAGCGCGATCAGCTCGGCGAGGCCGGTATCGGGCTGCACTCCGACGCCCACGATCACCATGATAGATGAGATGCATGCACCAGCCGCCATATGAGCTCATTGCAACTGCTGACGGCGTGGTAGCGCGCATCTTCGCCAGGGGCCACGCCGTGCTCACCAGCCCGACGATTAACCGCGGGACGGCGTTCACGCTGGAAGAACGCGAGGCCTTGGGGCTGACCGGCCTGCTGCCCACCGCTGTGAGCACATTGGACGGGCAAGTGCGGCGGGTCTACGGCCAGTACCGCGCGCAGGCCGACGATCTGCGCCGCTGGGTGTATCTGGCCAATCTGCGGGACCGCAATGAGGTGCTGTTCTACCGGTTGCTGTGCGAGCACATCGAGGAGATGCTGCCGGTGATCTACACCCCCACGGTCGGGCTGGCGATCGAGCGGTTCAGCTATGAGTTCCGTCGCCCGCACGGGGTGTTCCTTTCCGTCGACCGGCCCGAGGACGTGGAAACGTCCCTGCGCAACTGTGGCATGGCCGCCGAGGACGTCGACCTGATCGTGGCTACCGACTCGGAGGGCATCCTGGGCATCGGCGACCAGGGCGTGGGCGGCATCGAGATCGCGATCGGCAAGCTCGCGGTCTACACCGCCGCGGCGGGCATCCACCCACACCGGGTACTGGCGGTGGTGCTGGACACGGGCACCGACAATGTGGCGCTTCTCGACGACGAGACCTACCTCGGTGCTCGGCACGCCCGGGTCCGCGACCAGCGCTACGACGATCTCATCGACGCTTACGTCACCGCTGCCGCCAGGCTCTTCCCGAACGCGCTGCTGCACTGGGAGGACTTCGCCGCCGGCAACGCGCGACGCATCCTGACCAAGTACGTCGACCAGGTGTGCACCTTCAACGACGACCTGCAGGGCACCGCCGCGGTCGTGCTGGCCGCGGCGTTGTCCGCCGTCCGGGTTGCGGGGACCCGGATACGCGACCAGCGGGTGGTCATCCACGGCGCCGGCACCGCCGGGCTGGGCATCGCCGACCTGATGCGCGATGTCATGATCAGTGACGGACTGTCCCGCGCCGAGGCCACCGCGCGCTTCTACGCCCTGGGCAGCCGGGGCCTGCTGGTCGACGACACACCCAACCTGCGCGACTTCCAGCTGCCCTACGCGCGGAGCGCTGCAGAGGTGGCCGGCTGGTCCACCGGTACGGGCACCACGGTCACCCTCGCCGACGTCGTGTCAGCCGCGCGCCCCACCATGCTCATCGGCACCTCGGCGCAGGCCGGCGTGTTCACCGAAACCATCATCAGGGAGATGGCCGCGCATACGCAGCGGCCGATCATCATGCCGCTGTCCAACCCGACATCGAAATGTGAAGCGCGGCCCGAGGACCTGATCCGCTGGACCGGCGGCCGGGCGTTGGTCGCCACCGGCAGCCCGTTCCCGCCGGTCGTCCGCAGTGGGATCACCCATCGCATCGCCCAGGCCAACAACGCCCTGGTCTTCCCCGGACTCGGCCTCGGCGTCACGGTGGCCCGGGCCCGGCGGATCAACCAACCGATGATCGCCGCGGCCGCAGACGCCGTTGCCCGGCTGTCGGACGCTACCGCTCCCGGAGCGCCGCTGCTGCCGCCGATTGAGGACCTACGCACCGTCTCCGCCGCCGTAGCGGTCGCGGTCGCGGTCGCCGCGGCCGAGCAGGGGCTGGCGCAGGTGCCCGTGGACGACCCGGTCCGGCAGGTCCACCAGGCCATGTGGCAGCCCGAGTACCCGATCATCGAACTCGCCGACTGATGACGCGCCCGCCATCCCCGGGCGGGATCGGCAACGTTTTGTGTTGAGCAGCGGAGACCGGCGCCACCGCGGCTTCCGTTACCGAAGCAGCGCGCGACAGGGACCTCATCGTCGTCACCATCCCGGAGAAGAACGTTCCCGACCTGCCGGACGATCTATTCGCCGGCACGGGCGATGTCGTCATCGTGGACACCGGCAACTACTACCCCCAGCAGCGCGACGGCCGCATCGAAGCGATTGAGGACGGCATGTCTCGACGCCGACGGCCTGCGACGCGCCCTGTCGGAGGCGAGCCCGGAGTGCTCACCGGGGTGGCGCGCCACGCCCAACAGTCCCGGCAGTTTCATCGACCCACGGTGATACGCAAGGACAGTCGGGTTCGGTGGCAGATCCATTGAAGGTCGTCGAGTCGATCTTGACGGTGGTGCTCTGCTGCTCGCCGGTGAGCCGGAAATGGTGAACGCCAAGCTGGTAAATGTGGAGTACGCCTTCAGGCTTATCGGGCGGGGACACGACCCCGACGATCGAGGATCAAGGACGCCAAGATCGAGTCAACACGGGGAACAGACCACTTGACCCCCGGACATCAACTCACCACGACAGCCCAGATCACCCGGCGTGAACCGACATCCGGTGTTGCCCCTCCCGGTGTAGCTCTGGGCATAGTTGCCGGTAATGGTGGCAGTGCTGCTGCCGGTGGTGGTGCCGCTACCGGCAGTGGTGCTGCTGCTGCCGGTGGTGGCGCTACCGGTGGTGCTGCTACCGGTGCTGCTATTGGTGGCACCGCTATTGGTGGCACCGCTACCGGTAGCGCCGCTACCGCTTCCCCCGTTACCCATACCGGCGCTGCCGCTACCGGTGCTACCGCTTCCGCCGCTACCCGTACCGGCGCCTCCGGTGCCGCCACCACTACCCCCGCCGTCGGTGGGCATCACGAAAGCAGCGGGAGCGGGAAAGACTGACACCGAGGTGGCAGCGGTAGCGGTCCCGCTGGCGGCGATCATGCCGACCGCCAACACCGCGGTTATCAGAGTCTTTTTCTCAGTTTTCATCCTAGGTTTCCGTCCGACATGTCGTGGGTATCACCTACCGGGCGCGCCGCAATCCGGTGGCAGAGGCGAGTCCGGGTGCATTCTGTAGCGCCGCGGCGTCGGTCAGAGCCTGCCTCCCCTGCGACCCCGATGATCAGGCCGAGCATGGTCAGCGCGGAGCGGCAGCCGCCCGGCGCCCGACCCGCGTAGCGCGATGAGTGATGCCTCCCACGGGTTCATCTGCTCACCTCACTCAATTCTGCAGCGTCAGGTTACCCGTTAGGGACAACCGGTAATCGGCGTTGCGCGAGAAGTTCAGCGAATTCCTAGTAAGTTCGCGTAACCATTGCTATGCCTAGGTGATTGCAAACGCGCTGTACGTGGTGTATGACCCAGCGCGGGTGCGGGCGGTAGCAGAAGCAGCGATGCGGGTCCACCGTGACGGGCGGAAGGTCTCAGCTCCCTAACAGCAGGTGATCTTTGACTTGGCTCACGGTCGACGTTCAGGACGGTAAGCGATGAGTTGCGTCGCTCGGGAGGGCTTTCAGCAGTAGACCCACGGAGCTGCCGGATCCGGTACCGCGCGATCTACCGTAGGTTCGTGCTCGTCCAGCCGATGCCTTCGCTCACCGACCTCGCGCTGGGGCTGGTGACTCTTTACCTGGTCTGGCGGTTGCCGCGCGGCGATCAGGTGTCGAGATATTGGCGCACGGCGTTCGCGTGGGCGGCGGGGACTGCACTTGCAGGAGCCGTCTACCACGGTGTCCTCGTCGGGATTGCCCGGGTGAACACCCTGAGCTGGACGGTCACGAGCATCATGGTCGTTGTCGTCGTGTCCTACCTGCTGGCGGCGTCCGTGGTGCAGGTCCTGGGGCGGCGTCGAGCCGGCGTATTTTGGCTGCTGCGCTCGGTGGGCCTAGTGGCGTATGTGATCCTCGCCGCCACCGGCCATGCCAGCATAACGGCGATTATGTGGTGCGAGAGCCTCACGATGGCCAGCGTTCTCGGGCTGTGGATCTGGGCGTGGCTGCGTCATCACCCGATGGGTCGTCCGATGCTGGTTGCCATCGGCGTGAGCATCGCAGCCGCAATGCTGCGCCTCGTGCCCGGCGCCGCGGCGCTGGCGGGACTGGACCCCGACTCCGGCTACCACCTGGGGCAAATCGTCGGAATGGTGCTGATGTACCACGCCATCGCTAGCACCAGAGGGCGATCCGACACCGCGGCCCGCCTAACCTCAGCCGTGTGATGCTGCGCTCCAGGTCGTGTGATCAGGCCACCACCCTCGATCGGATCACCAGCCCTGAAGCGCGGTCCACGACGACCCGGCTGGCCCCGATCCCGGGCTTCCGCGAGTTAGCAGACATTCATGACGCCTGTTCGCGCACCGGCTCCGCCGGCTCAAGCCCCACCAGAAGGAGAAGACCTTGGAGCTTCAGCCCAAGCAGCCATCGGTCAAGGCGCCAGCCGAGACCTTCACCGGGGACGCCTGGTACGACGTCATCGCCAAGGGTGAACGGATGCGCGTCAACGTGGTGCGCTTCGCACCCGGCGCGCGCAATGCCTGGCACGCGCATGTCAACGGGCAGACCGTGCACGTCACCGAAGGCGTCGGCCTCATCCAGTCCCGAGGCGGCGAGGTCATCCAGATCCACCCGGGCGACACCGTCTACACCCCTCCGGGCGAGTGGCACTGGCACGGCGCCGCTCCCCATCACTTCATGACGCACCTCGCCATGTGGGAAGGCCCCGGCGAGGGACAGGGCACCGAGACCGAATGGGGCAACCTCGTCACCTACGACGAATACCACGCCCGGCCTGCACAGTCCGATCGATCCTGACCTGGAGGAAGTTATGCGAGCGACCTTGATGTTTGGAGCCGGTGACGTACGCGTGGAGGACGTCCCCGACCCGAAGCTGCGTGAGGCCACCGATGCCGTGGTGCGAGTGCTGCGATCGTGTATCTGCGGCAGCGATCTGCGGCCGTATGGCTCCATGCCCACCTCGCAGGAGGGCAGTCGCATGGGGCACGAGTTCCTCGGCGTCGTGGAGGACGTCGGCTCGGAGGTGTCTGCGCTGAAGCCCGGCGACGTCGTGGTCGCGCCATTCGTGTGGGCCGACAACACCTGCGACTTCTGCACCGAAGGACTGCAGACCTCTTGTCGGCACGGCGGCCAGTGGGGCGCACCGGGCGTGGACGCCGGTCAGGGCGAGGCCGTGCGGGTGCCGCAGGCCCAAGGCACGCTGGTGAAGCTGCCCGTCGGCGAGGACTCCGCACTGCTGGCCTCGCTGCTCACGCTGTCCGACGTGTTGTGCACCGGCCACCATGGCGTGGTAACCGCCCGCGTCGGGGTGGGCAAATCGGTCACGGTGGTCGGCGACGGCGCGGTGGGGCTCTCGGCGGTGCTGGCCGCCAAGCGGCTCGGCGCCGAGCAGATCATCCTGATGGGCCGCCACACCGACCGCACCGACCTCGGCCGCGACTTCGGCGCCACCGACGTGGTGGCCGAGCGCGGCGATGAAGGCATCGAGCGGGTGCGGGAACTGACCCGCGGGGATGGCACCCACGCGGTCGTGGAGTGCGTCGGCACGAAGCAGTCGCTGGAGACGGCGCTCGGTGTGGTCCGCGACGGCGGCGTGGTGAGCAGGCTCGGTGTGTCGCAGTACACCGAGGTCCCGATGGGGTTCGACACGATGATGCGCAACATCACCCTCACCGGTGGTGCGGCGCCAGCCCGCGCCTACATCGAGCAACTGCTGCCCGACATCCTCGATGGCGCCATCCAGCCGGGCAAGGTGTTCGACCGCACCATCAGCCTCGACGAGGTGCCCGACGGCTACCGCGCCATGGCCGATCGCAAGGCACTAAAGGTGCTCATCCGCCCCTGAACGCGAGAAGAGGAGCAGCAGCGACTGTGAAACACATCAAGCTGAGGGATCTGGACGTCGACCGCATCGGCCACCAAGTTCGGCATGCTCTCCCACGCCGGCGGCGGCCCCGGGCACCCTCGACAGCAGCCCGGTGAACATCCGCACCGCGGTGGAAGGCTCCCTCACCCGTCTGGGCACGGACCGCATCGACCTGTACTACCAGCACCGGGTCGACCCGCACACACCCATCGAGGACACCGTCGGCACGGTGGCCGAGTCGGTGGCGAGGGCAAGGTCCGCCACATCGGACTGTCCGAGGCGCCGGGGTCGCCACGATCCGCCGCGCCCACGCCGTGCATCCGGTCACCGCCCTGCAGTCGGAGTATTCCTTGTGGACCCGTGATCCCGAACCGGCGGTGTTGCGGCTGCTGCGCGAGCTGTGCATCGGCTTCGTGGCCTACTCGCCGCTGGGTCACGGCTTCCTCACCGGGAAGATCCGCTCGACCGAGCAGTTCGACGCCACCGATTTCCGCGCGACCAACCCGCGCTTCACCGGTGAGAACTTCCAGCGCAATCTGAGCATCGCCGACGACGTCGAGGCGATCGCCGCCGAAGTCGGCGCCACGCCGGCGCAGGTGGCCCTGGCCTGGCTGCTCGCCCAGGGCGACGACATCGCCCCGACTCCCGGTACCAAGCGGGTCTCCCGCGTCGAGGAGAACACCGCCGCCGACCGAGTTGAGCTGACCAACGAACAGATCGACAAGCTCACCCCACCCGCAGGCGACCACCACAACGAACAGCAGATGCAGATGATCGACCGCTGACCCGACCGGGCGCATCCTGAACTTCCTAGACACCAGGGGGGCTATCGCAAAATCGGCGTGGGGTTGCCCGCGCGACTCGGTTTCGGGCCTCGTGTTCCGAGAAGATCCGCTAGTGGATTCTGCCGACGGCCCAACGGCCTGCCATGATCGCCGGAACTGAGTGATGGCCGCGCGATCCTGCACGGTTACCGCTCAGTATTGGCGATCTTTAAAACGCGAGGCAGGGCGAGAGAAGACGATCGGCGATTTCGCACCCAAGCTGGTCGAGCTGACGACGAGGGTCTGTTCGGCGATATCTGGGAGCACCCCAGTCTATCCAAACGGGACGAAGGAGGCCCACCGGCCGCAGCCTCACCGCCTCAACTCGGCCGCGACCCGCTGGATCAGAGCCAGGGCTTGACCCCCGGTCACGCCGGCGTCACGGAGCACCTCGAACGCGCGGATGATCGGGGCGATCTCCTCGGGATCGTCCAGCCGCTGCTCCCCGGCCAACGACTCCACGAAGACGAACTCATCGTCGAGCAACCGAAAACCCGACAGTGGCAGCACCGGCATCGGAGCCCGCAGCGGGATCACCGCAATCTCAACACCGGGCACCTCGCTCACGGCGACGAGATGATCAAGCTGGTCTAACTGCGTCTGCGTAGTGCCAGGGCAGGACCACAGCGCGGTCTCACCGATGACGAACTGCCAACGCCGCCCTGGCTCGAAAAGGAGGGCCTGACGCTTGCCCCGCGCGGCGACGATCCTCTCCAGCTCGGTGTCCGATGCGCCCTTAGATCGGGCACTACCAGGCAGCTCAAGCAGCACCCGGGTATAGGCGGGTGTTTGCACCAAGCCCGGGATAAACGCTGGTTGATACTCGCCGATACGGGTAGCGGCAGCCTCCATAGCCCCCAGGTGCGCTTGCCGACGAGCCAATACACCGCGGGTGAGCAGGTCCGCAGTGGGCGTGTACTCGACACGGGCGGCGGACAGCATGTCCAGCAGCGCCTCGGCCTGCTCACTCGATGCGTCGGTGTGTTGCGCCCAGGTTCGTAGATCGTCCTCGGTGGGCAGTTGAGCCCCGGTCTCGAGCCGGGAGACTTTCGGTTGCACCCATCCAGTCCGGCGGGCCATCTCGGAACCGGAGGGCATCGATGCCTGCCGCAGGCTCTTCAATGTTGCCGCGAGGCGTGCCCGCCGCGGATTCAGTGCGGCCACTGCGCGGCGGGCACCCGTCGGGCCAATTCAGGCCGCTCTCTGACGTAGGCAGCCCACGGCTGCCCGAGCGACAATGCGGCTGCCCGCTGCCGGCAGGCGACCGCCGCGGCGTCCGGGTCGGTGAGGTGCACAACGCCGATCCACGTGCCGTCGACGTCGTAACGCATGTCGAACAGCTCAGTGTCGTCGAACAACCAGAAGTCACGTGCAGGAACGCCCGGAGGCCAGCCCTCGCCGTCGGCTAGCGAGATGATGCGCACGTCCTCCCCAGCAGCGACGCTGTGCGCGTAGCTCCACGCCACCTCAAAGCCGATGTAGTCGGTGAGCGGTTCGATGACGACGTGGACGCGTTGCATCGTGCGGCCGTCACCGGTAGCAGCGCCTACCAAGGCCATCCATTCCCGTTTACCAGGGTGCGGTCGCGGGTTCTGCCCAGCGAGGAACGCTCGGATCGAGTCGTCCTCACCGGACGCCCCATAGCGCTGCAGCGTCTCCAACCGGAAGCAGGAGCGGCGAAACTGGCGGAACCATACCGAGAACTCCGGTGCGCCCGGGGGCAGCATGCTTACCCGCGGGCCCGGAGGCGGTCCGCCGCATCGAGGAGCCCATTGATCGTTCGTACACTGCAGTGGGGCGCCGATCGCCGCACCCCGCGCCGCCCCTGACACCAGGGACGCGACCCCGCTCCCCACGAGCCGCGCACAGGGAAGATCTGGATCACCAGGGCAGCAAAGGCTGGGCGCACTTCGCCCGACTACCTGCCGTGAGATCCGGCCGGCTGCCGGGAGGTCGGGGGTGTCTCAACCGGCTGCCGGCCGGGGATCTGGGAGGTAAACCGAGAAATGTCACTACACGCCTTGGGGGGTGAGGTGGCGCGTCATGACCGTCACGCCGCACGAGAAGGGCGTTTGGCGCCTGGCCACCCGGCGTTTACAGAGAGGCCAGTTCATCCGAGCCACTTCCTGAGGATGTCCAGCAGCGCCGTTGCGGCCTGCTCGTCCAGTCGCAGCACGCAGCAGTTCGCTATATGCGGGTTCAGCACGATGACCCCGTCTTCCTTGGTCACTAGCAGGTTGGTGAATCCGTCTGCGGCATGGGCCTGACAGGTGGTCATGATCACGTGGCGGTAGCGAGAGTGCGTGTTGTTTTCGGTCGGGTCAGCCTTGATGGTCACGGTCCCGGCTCCAGGTCAGTACGTCGTTGAGCACATCGAGCGCGCTGCCTTCCACTTGGCGTTGTACGAGGGAGTCCGGGGAAACGATTAGCAGGGACGTGCGCTTTCGCCAAGCGAAGCAGCCACGGCTGAATCCCTCGATGTGGATGAGGTCCACACAGCCATCGCAGACTCGGTATCCGACCAGCGGAGCATCTGCGCCCGGTGCCGCGCGCTGGAATGTAAACCCACCCAGCTTGGCGTAATCTAGTAGTCGTTTTGCGATCACCACATCCGGGCTGTCAGCAGGCTCCTGTGGGTGCATCGCTCAGCACGGTCCCGTTGCGGAGCCAGGCTGGATTGTTTGATGCTCTCGCGTGATCGTCCATACCCAATCAGGCCCGACCGGTTTTCCTTGGCCTATCCACCAGCGGTACGCGCGTTCGGCCTCGTCCCACAGGCGGCGAATACCTTTCTGGCGAACTAGGAGCCTGCCGTCGCCGTCCGGTATTACGGAGGCCCATGAGCACGACACGGGGTCCCGTAACCAGACGAATTTGTTCTCTTCCATGTTGTAGCCGCAGGACGGCAGGGCCACGCCCAACGCCCAGCGAGAGACGATGTCTGAGAACATCAACCAAGGCTTTATTTTAGTGGTGCTGCGATCGGCGGTGTCGTCTTGCCAGTCGAAATCGTCATCCGGTGTCTGTGCGGTGCGCTGTGAACGCACTTCCATGAATTGGACTCCCATCGGGACCATCCGGCCAGTGGCAATGCCGTCCTCGTTGACGATGAAGCGGACCAATGGTCCTGATGTGAGGTCAGCGCGAACGGGCGTGACGATGACACCGCCTGGCTTCGTCTGTTGCACCCATGAGTAGGGAACGTGACCAAGATGCACGGATGCTGTGGATATGACGCGATCGAAGGGGGCAGACTCGAAAGCACCAGTCGTAGCGTCACCAACCACTGTACGAACCCGATCGAATCCGGAGAGCCGGTCACGCGCATTTTCGGCTACTTGCGGGTCTATCTCAACTGTGGTGACGTTACCCGATGGTCCGACGATCTCAGACAGCAGTGCGGCGCTGAATCCTGTGCCTGTCCCGATCTCCAGTACTGAGTGCTCCTTCTTGACGTCGAGGTGGTCTAACATCCCAACCACGGTAGAAGGCATCGACGCCGAGCATGTGGGTATCTCTCCGACCTCGGGCCACTGTGTACGGCCATCGTCGAACTGGGTCACGATAGCAGAATTAGAGTAGACAGCCCGCATCCACATGTCAGGCTGCGATGCCCGATCGATAGGCTTCCGGTCAACCCAGATCCGGTCAGGAATGAACCACTCACGACGTACGGCGTGGAGTAGATGACCGAACTCGGCCGGAACGCTCCCGGCCGAGTTCAGCTCGTTCACCAGCGTATCAGTACTGGCAATCGTCACTTCTCGTCTCCGCTTTCCACAGTGTGACCGTCTGACCCTTTGTCCAGATGATCAGTCTGCTTATCATCGTCGCCACTGTGCCTGTCTTCAGCCATTTTTCACGCTCGCCTCCACTTCCCCGACCCTCGCCGTCGGGCGATCTATCTCTAGGAAAGGAAACCGCAGGTTGGCCCGTCAAGACACCCAGCAAGACAGTGATCTTGACAGGGCGAGTGTCCCTGTTCAACTGGGACGTTCTGCGGCATCCTGGGAGGCGATACGGTCTGTGACCCCGGTGGAGAGGAGTCGTCGTGCCGTCCAGGCTTCGTAGCCAGCGACAGGAGCAGCAGCAACTATCAGCTGAGTTACGTGCTCAGCACAAGACGTGGGCTGAGGTCGCTGCTGTCTTCTGCACGCGGTATCACGTGAATATGCGTGCTGCGCTGCGGATGGCTCACGGCTGGAGTCAACGGGAAGCAGCCGAGCGTTGGAACAGCCATTGGCCCGCCGATATGAAGACTTTCAAGAATTTCTCGTATTGGGAATTGTGGCCCTCTTCAACTGGGTACGCCCCCTCACTTGATGTGCTCGGTCGCCTCGCCGAGCTTTATGAGTGCAGCGTCGGCGAACTACTATTGGACTACGCTGACTTTCGCGGCCGGGACGTGGCGTATGTCTCCCGCCAGGAGCTCGACCAACTGCGCGAGATTGTCACCGCAATGACCGTTGACCCCAGAGATCACGGTACGGAGCCAGGCATGGTGGCTCTGGTTGAGCGACTTGGCGAGATGGACGTACACGATTTTGGGAGGTTGAGCGCGACCTTGGCGAACCAGGTCGACGTCAATATAGACCGGCGCGCGTTGCTTCTCAAGCTCGCCGCCGGGCTGTCATTAGCGGCAGTAGCACCTGTTATATCGACGTTCGAAGCCGACGCTGCGCAAACTGCTCCATCGTCTACCCGAGACGACCGTTTCGCCGGTGTTTGGCACAGCCGTTATGTGTACTACAGTTCGGGACGTCAAAGCGAGCTCGTCGGCGAGCATCACGTTGTGCTCAACCAGCAGGGGTATCAATTATCCGGACAGAGTCTGCCGAACTCGCTGCACTCACTGCTGACTCTTGACCTTGCGGTCAACAACTCAACTGCAACTGGAACTTGGATCGAACGGACGTCGCCGACTGGATATTACAAGGGCGCGATCTATCGTGGCGCGATCCAGTTATTGATTGATCCCACTGGAAGTGTGATGACCGGTCAATGGTTGGGATTCGATAAGGAATCGAATATCAACACTGGCGGTTGGGAACTGACACGGGTTGCCGGGTCCACATCGAAGAGCGCGCTGCGTGAGTTCCACTTCAAGGTATGACCCCAAGTGAACCGTTAAGAGGGAGGCACTCCTCGGCACGAATAACCCCAATTTTGTTAAAGTCGAAATAGTGGCCAGCCGCAGCAGTAGCTCTAATGCGATTCGAATACGCCCCACCGAAAGTCAACAGCGTACTCATACCTTGCGTTCGGGCAGCTCCGATGTTGTACTTCAGCTTACGCCATTTATTACCTGGTAGCTCTGCATGAATCAGATCGTCCCGCTTCAGATAAAGGCGTACGCCTCGTGACTCCACCCGCGCGTCGCGGACCTCAACGAGCGGAGAAGGAAGCTGCAAAGAAATCATGCCATTGAGAATAGAAGAGATCGCGACCGCTTCGCGGAACTCACACAGCGGGGTGAACAGTACGCCGTGGCGTGTCCACACCGTCGACCACGCACGGAGCTGAGCCGCCTGTCACCAACCATAGCCCTTCGAGCTCGCA
>DASUII010000088.1:0-25285 GCA_036279835.1 Pseudonocardiaceae bacterium | reverse complement strand
TCGACCACACCACCATCCAGCAAATGGCCGACCACCTCCTGACCTTGCTAACCAGGATCACCACCCACCCAGACCAGCCAATGCGGAAACTACCGCTAATGACCACACAACAGCAACACCAGATATTGGTCGAATGGAACGACACCGATCGGGAGGTGGCTGGGGCGACTTTGCCGGAGTTGTTCGCTGCGCAGGTAGCCGCCTGGCCGGACGCGGAAGCGGTGCGCTGTGGATCGGTGAGCCTGTCCTACGCCGAGTTGGACGAGCAGGCGAATCGGTTGGCGCATTGGCTGATCGGTTTGGGAGTTGGCCCCGAGCGGTTGGTGGCGGTGGCGTTGCCGCGGTCGGTGGAACTGGTGGTGGCGTTGTTGGCGGTGACCAAGGCCGGTGGGGGCTATCTGCCGATTGACCCGGACTATCCCGAGCGGCGGATCGCCTTCATGCTCACCGATGCTGCTCCGGTGGTGGTAGTGACCTCAACAGCAGCCGTGCGGCAGGTCCCGACCCTCACTGGGGCGAGCCGGGTGTTGGTCGATGACCCGGTGGTGGTGAGCGGGATGGCCGCGATGGCTGGGTGGGCCCCTACTGACGCCGACCGGCTCGGTGCCCTCACGCTGCCCCACCCGGCTTATGTGATCTACACCTCCGGGTCCACCGGGCAACCTAAGGCGGTGGTGGTCTCCCACGCTGGGCTGAGCAGTTTCGCCGCCGCGGAAATCGAGCACTACCAGGTCGGCCCGGGAGATCGGGTACTGGCGATGTCCTCACCGAGTTTTGATGCCTCGGTGTTGGAACTGGGTATGTCGCTATTGGCCGGGGCGGTGTGGGTGATACCGCCGGTTGGGCCGTTGGCCGGGGAGAGCTTGGTCGCGGCCTTGGAACACGACCGGGTCAGCCACGCGTTGATCCCGCCCGCGGCGTTGGCCACGATCCCCGCTGACATCGCCGCGAGCGGGTTGCCTGAGTTCACCACCGTGATCGTGGGTGGGGACGTGTGTAGCGCGGAGCTGGTGGCGCGGTGGGCCCACGGTCGTCGGATGATCAACTCTTATGGGCCCACGGAGGCCACGGTGGTGGCGACCTGGAGTGAGCCGCTGGCCCCTGCTCAAGCGCCCTCCATCGGTGGGCCGATCCCGAACACCCGGGTCTATGTGCTGGATGGTTGGTTGCGGCCGGTGCCAGTGGGTGTGCCGGGTGAGTTGTATATCGCTGGTGTGGGGTTGGCCCGCGGGTATTTGAGTCGGCCAGGGTTGACCGCGGCGCGATTTGTGGCGAATCCGTTCGGCGCGCCGGGTGCGAGGATGTACCGCAGTGGAGATGCGGTGCGGTGGACTCCCGAGGGTGAGTTGACGTATTTGGGTCGGGTTGATGAGCAGGTGAAGATTCGAGGTTTCCGGATCGAACCTGGTGAGATCGAAGCCGTGTTGGCTACTTACCCACGGGTGAGTGGGGTAGCAGTTGTTGCCCGGGAGGACCAGCCTGGTGTTAAACGGTTAGTGGCTTATCTGGTGCTCACTGCGGGGGTCGTCGCGCCGGATATCGCGCAGTTACGTGCCCACGCCGGGCAGGCGTTGCCCGATTACATGATTCCTGCAGTGTTTGTGGTGCTCGATGAGTTACCGCTGGGTCCGACCGGGAAGCTGGACCGTAAGGCGTTACCTGCGCCAGACCGGCTGACTGAGCCGGTGTCGGAATACACTGCTCCGCGGACGGCGACCGAACAGACATTGGCCGAGATTTGGGCTGAAGTGTTGGGGTTGGAGCGGGTGGGGGTCGAGGATAATTTCTTTGAGCTGGGTGGAGACTCAATTCTGAGTATCCAACTCGTTTCTCGCGTCCGGAAGGCCGGGTTCCTGCTGACCTCGAGGGACATCTTCTTCCACCAGACTGTCGCCCAACTCGCGTCAGTGGTCACTGCGGTAGGCGGCGAGAAGGCCGACCGTGAATCGGTCATCGGTTCGACCGCGCTTACTCCGATCCAGCACTGGTTATTCCGGACGCGTCCGCTCAATCCGCACCATTTCAACCAGTCGATGACGGTAGAGCTGTACGAAAACGTCGACGAGCAGTCCCTCGAGCGGGCGCTCGACGTGTTGCTGGTGCATCATGACGCGCTTCGAATGAGGTTCGAACAAGTCGACGGGCAGTGGCGGCAGAACAACGCCCCACCAGGAACGACGAAGGTGCTCCACCTGGTCGACCTGTCTGACCTGGCCGGCGAGGATCAGACAGCGGCCATGGAGAAGGTCGCCAACGATATTCACGCGAGCTTCAATCTCCGGGAGGGCCCGCTGCTGAAGGCGGCACTGTTCGCGTTCGGCGGGGGGCGGCCATGTTATCTGTTCCTGGCGGCACATCACCTTGTGATCGACACCGTGTCCTGGCGCATCCTGCTCGAGGACCTCGACGTGATGTACCAGCAGGCGGTACGCGGCGAGATCCTGCAGCTGGAAGCCAAGACGACGTCCTTCCGGGACTGGGCGAACCGTTTGAGTGAGTATGTGGCGAAGGGCAGCTTTGACCACGAACTGGACTACTGGGCAGACGCATCGGAAGCGCATCAACTGCCAGTGGACCGGGTGAGTCGCGAGCCAGGCGGAGTGCCGTGCGCGGTGTCTGTACTCCTGGACGTCGAGGATACCGAGTCGCTGCTCCGATCAGCCCCCGCGGCCTACCGCACCCGGATCAACGATGTCCTGCTCAGCGCGCTTGCCTGGGCGCTGTACCGGTGGACCGGAGGGAGCCGGGTGTCAATCGACTTGGAGGGTCACGGCCGCGAGGAGATCCTCGACGGTGTCGACCTGTCCCGCACCGTCGGCTGGTTCACCACCATGTTCCCGGTCGCGCTGACGGTGCCCGACGGAGCTGAACCGCGCTGGCGGGACCTGATCAGATCAGTGCGCCGGCAGCTGCGCGCCGTTCCCGGCAAGGGCATCGGCTTCGGGACCCTGCGCTATCTGGGTTCCCCGACGGCCCGCCAGCGCCTCGCTGTGGCCGGGCCGGGACCTCAGATCGGCTTCAACTACCTCGGCCAGTGGGAGGCTGCGGCCCGAGACCCTGCGGCCCCGGACCCTGGGAGCGGCCTCTACCGCGCGGTGCTCGGCTCTATTGGGCAGACTCAGGATCCCGCCGACCAGGGCGCACACCTGCTGGAGGTCGTGGGTGCGGTGCAGAACGGACAATTGGGGTTCTCGTGGCTCTACCAGCCTGATTGCCACCATCACGCGACCGTACAAGCCGTCGCTGACGATTTCGCCGAGGCTCTCCGGGGCATCGCGCGGGACTGCCGGAACCGGAAGTGAGCGCGACGCCCGAGCGACAGCGTGTCCCGCTGTCACGCAACCCCAACTACCAGCTGTTGTGGATCAGCCAGGTGTTGTCGGGCGCCGGCCTGAGCACCTCGGTCATCGCCTTTCCACTGCTGGTGCTCGCGCTCACCGGTTCGGCGGCCGCATCAGGGCTGGTGCTGGGGACGATCGCCGCGGCACAGCTCCTCGCCGGACTACCGGCGGGCGCTCTGGCGGACCGCTGGGATCGCAAGACGATCATGTTGAGTTGCGAGGCAGCGCAGGGGATCGCGGCGGCGAGCCTCGTCGCAGTCCTGTGGTGGGATGTGGCCCAGGTCGCCTACCTGGTCGTCGTAGCAGCGGTGATCGGGGCGTCTGCCGCGCTGTTCAGACCGGCGGAGGATGCGAGCCTGCCCCGGGTGGTACCGGCCGAGCAGCTGTCCACCGCGGTGGGGCTGAACGCGGCCCGCGCGTCCGTGGCACAGTTGTCGGGCACCGCGGCGGGCGGGTTCCTCTTCGCCATCGCCCGGTTCGTGCCGTTCGCGGCGGACGCGCTGGCCCACACACTGGCCTGCACCCTGCTGGTGTTCCTCCGGATACCCCCCCGGGATGCGCCGCTGGAGGCGAAGCGTCACCTGGGCCGGGAGATCATGGCTGGCTTCCAGTGGGTGTGGGGGCATCGCCACCTCCGGGTCACCGCGCTGTGCGCGGTCGTGCTCAACCTGTTCTTCAGCGCCTTCTATCTCATCGTCATCGTCCTGGCCGTGGCCCGGGGAGTGCCTTCAGGTCAAATCGGCATCATGGCGGCGATGCTGGGCGTGGGCGGGCTTCTGGGCGCGCTCATCGCATCGCGTCTGTCCCAGATGGTGAGCCCCTACATCTCGATCATCGCGGTGTTCTGGGTGATGGCGGCGCTCACGCCGGTGGCGGCCTTTCTCCACAGCGGCTATCTCCTGGGAGTGTTGCTCGCCGCCATGGCGCTGCCGCCGGCGACCGCGAACACGACGATCATCACGCGGCAGCTGCTGCTCACCCCCGACGACCTGCGCGGCCGGCTGAGCAGCGTGCTGGGCATCGTCACCGGTATCGCCGCCACGCTGGGTCCGGTGCTGGGCGGGCTGCTGGCCGCGGCCCTTTCCGGCACCCTCGCGGTACTGGTGTGCGCGGGCGGCATCGCGGCCGCCGCAGTGGTAGCCACCCTCAGCCCCACCCTGCGCAGCTTCCCCCGGCAGCCAGCCGTCGCCGATTCACCGGCGGTCGAGCGCCACAGCGGTCTTTAGTGCCGATTATCGGCAACGGTTCCAAGGAAAGGAGATCGAGGATATGGACGATGACGCGAGGTACGAGGTGCTGCGCAACGACGAAGAGCAGTACTCGCTATGGCTGGTCGGCCTCGACGTGCCAGCGGGCTGGTACCGGGTAGGCAAGGAGGGCAGCAAGGAGGAGTGCTCAACGTATGTCGATGAGGTGTGGACGGACATGCGGCCACGCAGCTTGCGCGAGCAGATGGACGGTGCCCAGTCCTGAGCGAACACTGTCCTGATCGGTTCGAACTCATCATGGCCCGCTCGCGCTGGGCGCAGGTAAACCGTCCACGGCCGGCCGCGCGGTTGCGTCTGATCTGCCTGCCCGCAGCCGGTGGTGGCGCAAGTAGGTACCGGGACTGGCCGGCACACCTCCCCGACGACGTGGAGGTCGTGTCGGTCCAGCTGCCTGGTCGGGAGAACCGCTTCGATGAGCCTGCCATCGAAGCGATGGAGCCGCTGGTCGGCCGACTGCTCGATGAGCTGGCTGGGTATCTCGTTGCCCCATTCGCGCTCTTCGGCCACAGTATGGGCGCGCTGATCGCGTTCGAGCTGACTCGCCGGATGCGTTCCAGAAATCTGCAGCCGGTGCACCTGTTCGCTTCCGGATGCCGAGCGCCGCATCTGCCCAGCCGCTCGCCGGACTGGCATACCCTGCCCGACGAAGAATTCATCGCCGCTGTCGGGGCACTGGGGGGGATCCCGCCGGAGCTGCTCGCGGAGAGCCAGTTCCTCGAGGCGATGCTGCCCATGTTGCGCAGCGACTGCACTCTGGTCGAGACGTATGTGTTCCGCCCGCAGATCCCGCTGAGATGTCCGGTGACCGCCTTTGGCGGCCTCAACGACCAGGAGGTGTTTCCCGAGGACGTGCGGGCCTGGTCGGACCACACGACCGGACCCTGTCAGGTCCACCTGCTGCCGGGAGACCACTTCTTCGTCAATTCGGCGCGCTCGGATCTGCTCCGGCTGGTGGCGTCGGAGCTCGGATCGGCGGGCGCCGATCCGAGCGGAGCCGCGGCCAAGCCGCGGTCACGCAGAATGAGGCCGCAAATCCTTTAGCGCGCGATCATTTTTCGCGGCGTCATCTCCGACAGCGAGCTCGGTCTGACGTCGATCTCAGCCATCTGCCGGACGTAGTTCTGGTAATGCCGGCGTGCCTCTCCTAGCCGACCTGCGTCGAGCAGGACTCCGACGAGGCTGCGATGGGCCTCCTCGTCGTAGCGGTCACGCTCGAGCAGACGCAGTGTGTATCGCACGACAGCGTCGGTATCGCCGGTGTCACGCAGCCGTTGAGACACTGTCCGGAGCAGGGTGATGTACGTGGCCCGGACCTCTTCGGCCAGCGTGGTGGACCATTCCTGGTAGGGATCATCCTCGAGAAAATCCCCGGTATAAAGCGTGACTGCGAGCTTGAGCCGCGCGGTCGTATCCGGGCCTCTGGGGTCCGCTTCGAGGGCAATGGTCGCTTGGGTGAGGAAGTCCTCGACGTCGACGCGCACCTGGGCACGGTTCAATGACACTGCGCCGTCGGTGGTGTCGACCGGAGCTGTGCCTACCGGATGGGGCTGCAGCACATCGCGGACCGTCGAGAGCAGTACGGAGAGTCGGTTGCCGGCCACGGCCGGGGGCACCCTCGGCCACAACAACTCCATCAGCTGATCACGCGGGGTCGGCCGGCGACGCGCAACGAGGATCTTCAGGAGGTCCCGGGCTTTTTTCGACTGCCATGCGGTACTGGGAATGGCGATTCCGTCTCGGAGCACCCGGAAAACGCCCAGCGTCTGGATGAACACCGTGGGTGCGGACCGGACGAGCACACCCAGCGGGCCGGCGACGCACCGCGACTCCACATCGACGCCGTAGCCCCGAAGTGTCTGGTCCGCGTGGTGTGCGTCGAGGTGCGGTACGGGCGCGCCGAGGCGGGCGGCCACGACTCTGGTCGCAGCTTCCTCGGGACGGCAGCCCGTCTCGCGCCAGATGCTGATGGCCTCTTGGAGCGAAGCGGCGTTCGCAGCGGGGTCGCGGGCGGCCAACACGCTGAGGGTGATGGCCTCGGCCAGTCCAGGATTGTCCCGCCGTTGCCGCGCGGCAACGGTAGCCCGGCTGGCATCCGCCAGCGCCCGCTGCCGGTCACCGCTCATCAACTCAACCCAGCCGCGGGTTAGCAAAGCCGGAACCTTGCGAATGTGCTCACCCAGCTCCACTGCCTGATCGGCACGCTCATGAGCCCCCTTCGGATCATCAACCGCGGTGACACGCGCGAGACCGATCATTGCCGAGCTGAGGCCGAACACATCGTGGCACGGCTGGGCAAGTGTCAAAGCCTCCTCGTACGCCGCCCGGGCTCGTACCAGCTGACCTCTGGCCCGATGCAGGTCCCCGCGACCGCACAGTGGCCAGGCCAAAAATCGGGAACCGATGCGCTGGAAAAGATCGATGGCTACGGTGAAGTCGGCTTCGGCCTCCGCTAGCATCCCGAGGCGCGCGCGGGCGCGACCGCGGGTGGTCAGCACATGCGCGATAATGAACGGGCTCTCGCATCGCTCGCTGAGACTCAATGCAATCTGGGCGTCGCCCAACGCAGTCTGGGGCGCCCCCGCTTCGAAACGATGAAACGCTTGGCTAGCTCGGGTCCATATCACCTGGAGCAGATCGTCGGATTCCTCAGCGCAGCGCAGCGCATCGGCGCAGTGCGCATCGGCTTGCAGCCAGTCGCCCTCGGCAGCGGTGAGCAGCGCGAAGACATGGTGGACGCCAGACCATGCACGTGGCGCGCCGCACCGTCGGGCCGCGGCACGGGCTCGGCTTGCCATCCTCCGCAGGCCTACCAGGTCCCCTGTCATCCGGTATGCAGTAGCCGACAACGTCAATACCCGAATCTCGTCGAGCGTGTCCTCCCGCCCAAACCGTGTCTTCCCGGTCAGCGCTTGGACCTCAGCGAACTCGCCGTGGGCGAAAGTGATCAGGCCGACGCGCCAGGCCAACGCGGGCTCCAGCACATCTCGGTCTCGACTGGCACGCTGGAAGTGCTGCAGCGCCAGAGTCCACTGTCCCCGCACCTGCTGGGCCTGTCCTAGTACCTGTTGGATTCGCGGGTCATCGAGGTACTCGACCGGCAGTTTGGCAGCCTCGAGCACGGCGTCGAGTTGGCCGCTCTCCACCATCGCACTCCCATGATCGACTAGCAGAGAAACGCACCCGGCATGATCTCCCGCTATGAGAAGATGTCGCAGCGCTTCAGCCTGGTCCCCCCGCTCGATGTAGCCTTTGGCCGCCGTCACGTGTAGCGCTGTCCGCTCGCTCGCTGACGGCACCGAATCATGGTCGAAGAAGTTCCGCAACGGACGCACCAGCGACCAGCCGCCGCCCCCACCGGTGCGCCGCACCAGACCCTGCCGACTCAATTCAGCCAGCGCGATCGTCGGAACGTTGAGCCCTTGCGCGATCTCCTCCGAGAACCTGACTTCGCCGATGATCGCTAACCGGCGTAGCAACTGCTGAACCCAATCGTGGGCGACACCGAAAACCTCTTCAGTCAGATAACCGTGAAAGCGCTGTCCCGGATCCGACAGCTGTCCCACCGCAATGAGGCGCTGAGCCGGTTCGACCGCTCGCAACATCTCCATAGCACAGTGCACGGCCGTGGGCCAACCAGCAGTGTGTTCCCAAACCTGCCGCGACAGACCAGGCGGATCGCTTCCGACGGTCTTGCGCAGGAGTGTCTCGACATCGGCGACGTCAAAGGCAAGGTCCGGCGCGTGGATCTCCGTGACAAGACCGCGACCCCGCAGCTGCTGCAGGGAAAACGGCAGCTCACATCGTGATATCAAGAGTAGGTGCAGCCGCTCAGGTGCTCGCCGGCACAGATCATCGACCACGCGGGCCGCATCGCTGTTGGACTGCAGGACATGCAGGTCATCGAGGACGAGCATTAAATCCTTGCGAAGTGCGTGGCGCAACCACCCGCACATGGCCTCGGCAGAAGACTCCACCTGGTCGGTGTTCGAGCCGCCCGCAGCTGACGCTACGGGCACCATCACGTGCGGCCGCAATGCCTCGAACAGGCTCAAGAGCAGCCGGCTCGCATCCGCTTCATGATCCTCAAACCGTAACCACGTGGTGGGGCGGCTGCGCGACCACGCCGCCACCGCGGTGGTCTTGCCCCAACCAGCGGCGCCAATGACCACGCAGATCCGGCGCTTCGCCGCACGGTCTAAGAGCTCGCCGACTGACGGGCGTTCGATGAGCTCGTCAGCTGGCGCGGACGGGGTCGGCCCAACAGGCCACGCCACCCGGGTGACCTCCGCTTGCCTCGTGCACCCCACCCGGACCGGACGCCTGTTGGCCACCACCACCTCACAGTACCTCGGTTGCATTTGGCCAACGGTCGAAAATGCTTGTGTCATCGACGCCACCGGATTTGGTTGCGGCGCCGACGTTTCAGTTACCGAGCTGACACACATCGCAACTGTTGGTTACGAAATGACGGCCTATACTGGGGTGGTCGAGATCCCGCCAGCGACACCACGACACCGTCCGTCGTATCGGACCAGGGTCCGATCCCCAACTCCGGACCCCGCTCCGACGCGGGCGCCCCCCGCACACGGCAATATTGTCAGCATGACCGAAACACGCGAACTGACCAAGCATGTCCGCCAGCACGTGTTCGTGCGGTCACCCCGCCGTACCGGACTGACCAGGATACTGACCAGCATGGGTGCGGCAGTGTTCCCCGAACCCGGTCATGGGCTCTCGGTCACCGGCATGGATGCATGGACGATCGCATCAGCCGCCGCGGCGCATTACATACCGATCCAGGAACTGACGCCGCGCAGATCACCGGAGGACGCCTACCTGGAAGCCGCTCAAACACGGTGATCCTCGCGAGGAAATTGTCCGGCCGAAATCGATTTCGATTTCGCGGCTTGGATATGGCATTCGGCAAGCCTTGCTCGCGATATCCAATTAGAGGAGTAGAATGATTGAGCTCGAGGATGTACGCAAGGCGTACCAGATGGGTAAGATCACGGTGCCGGTACTCCACGGTATCGACCTGACCATCGAAGACGGTGAAATGGTCGCCATCATGGGCCCATCAGGGTCGGGCAAGAGCACGCTCATGAACATCCTGGGCTGTCTCGACGTTCCGACCAGCGGGCGATATCTGCTCGACGGCACCGACGTCAGCCGGCTGTCCGACAACCGGCTGGCCAAGATCCGCAGCAGCGAGATCGGATTCGTCTTCCAGTCGTTCAACCTCGTCTCGCGCACCAGCGCAATACGCAACGTCGAACTTCCATTGATTTACGCCGGCGCGCGAGCTCGGCGCGATTCAGCCCGGCTCGCCTTGGCGCAGGTCGGGCTGGACGACCGCGAGAAGTTCATGCCCAATGAGTTATCCGGTGGTCAGCAGCAGCGGGTGGCGATCGCCCGGGCGCTGATCAACGATCCCACGCTGTTGCTTGCCGACGAGCCCACCGGCAACCTCGACACGACCTCCAGCATCGAAATCATGAGGCTGCTCTGTGCCCTCAATGATGCCGGCCGCACCGTTGTGATCATCACGCACGAGGAGGAGGTTGCTCGGTTCGCCAAGCGGGTCGTGCGGATGCGCGACGGACTCATTGAGAGCGACCAGGTGCAACGGAGCCGGTCCCAGATCAGCGCATGAACGTGGATGGACGCCGGCTCACACGGAGTCAGGGTGAGTTCTTCAGGGCGTCGGACACGTTGTCGGCGAAGGAAAAATATTCTCGCAGTCCAGTGGCCTCCAGCGCCAGGTTGACAGTCCGGGAGCTGTATACCAACCGCAACGCGCGGTCTTGCCGACTAGCGAGTTCGTTGGCCTCTAACAGCACGAACAGTCCAGCAGACGACAGGAACTGCACACCATCAAGGTTCACCACCACGATCTGGGCAACAGCGAGCTGTTCGGTCAGAAAGGCGGCCAGCTTCGGCGCGGTCAGCGCGTCGATCTCGCCGACTACAGTCACCACGCGAGCGTCGGGATCATACTCGGCTACCTGCAGCTCCAGGATGTCGGCGGGAAAGTTGCTGCTCACACATCGACCATAGGCCAGGGCACTGAGAGGGTCCAACGCGCCAGGCTCCGGGTGCTGATCAGTGCTATCTAGTCGCTGTGCGGCGACCCGGACGGCCAGCACCGCCAGATCCTTGCGATCGTGCGGGCCGGCCAGTTCACCGAGGTCGGCCCGAAAGCCGTCAATCTGCACTGGGGAAAGGACTCCGTTTCACCCGACCGTGGGATACGCTCTGCTCGTGTCGACGCCGGGCGAGCCGAGCGACACGCCGGCCGCCGATGACTACCGATTGCGCCGGATCGAGTCCGTTACCGACGCCGCACTCGCCCACCTCGACGTCGAGGACCTGTTGGGCGAACTGCTTGACCGCGTGCGCGAACTACTCGAGGTGGAAACAGCCACCGTGCTGCTGCTCGATTCTTCTTGTCAGCAACTTGTCGCGACCGCTGCCAGGGGGATCGAAGCGGTGGTCCGTCAGGGAATCCGCATCCCGATGGGGAAGGGCTTCGCCGGTCGCGTCGCGGCAGAGAAAGGCCCAGTGATCATTGAGCAGGTCGATCACACAAATGTGCTTTATCCGTTCTTCCGGGAGCATGGGATCTGTTCCCTACTCGGCGTCCCGCTGCTGATCGGTGGGACGGTCATCGGCGTTCTTCACGTCGGGACGCTCGCCCCCCGCCGGTTCACCGACGACGACGTCGGTCTGCTCCAGATCGTGGCCGACCGAGTCGCTTTTGCGACCCAATCCCGGCGCGCTGAGGTGGATCGCGCTGCTGCGGTGGTGCTTCAACGCAGCCTGCTGCCAGCGCGGCTGCCGGTGGTGCCGGGCCTTGAGATGGCGGCTCGCTACGTGCCCGCCGAGAATGGCGGAGTCAGCGGCGACTGGTATGACGTTTTCACCCTTCCCTCCGGCTGGTTGTGCGTTGTGATCGGAGATGTGGTTGGGCGCGGCTTGGTCGCCGCTGACGTGATGGGTCGCCTACGCAGCGTGTTGCGCGGCTATGCACTGCTCGGCGGTGATCCCGCCGAGGTGCTTGGCAGGCTCGACCAGCAGGTACAACACTTCGATCCCGAGACGATGGCCACGGTGCTGTTGGCGATGTTCGAGCCGTCATTTGGCCGGCTGCACCTGTCCTCGGCGGGCCATCTTCCGCCGGTGCTTGCTCTACCCGGTCAACCTGCAGTCCTGCTCGACGTGCCCAGCGACCATCCGGTCGGTGTGCCCGGTGGGCTGCGACGCCGGGCGACGACCATCAACGTGCCGCCGGGTGCGTTGCTCTGCTTCTACACGGACGGATTGGTGGAGAGCCGAAATACCTCGCTGAACGTCGGCCTGGATCGGCTATGTGGTTCGGTCGTGGCTGGCCCGGTGGACTCAGTCTGCGCTGAGATCATGGCCCGGCTGGTGGGGGATGATCCCGCCGGCGATGATGTGGCGATACTGGCGCTGCGCCGCCAGGACAGCGGCGAGATCGGTCCGTTAGACCTCGTCGTGCCGGCGCTGCCGTGGTCGCTGAGAGACATCCGCTTTGCGGTGCGCCGCTGGCTATCGGCGGTCGGTGCCGCCCCGCGTACGGTCGCTGACCTGCTCGTCGCAGTCGGTGAAGCGTCCACCAACGCCGTTGAACACGCCTACGGACCTGGTGGCGGCACCGTGAGTGTGCATCTAGAGCTCCAGATGCCCGATGTACTCGCCACCGTGCGAGATACTGGCCGTTGGCGGCCGCCCCGCGGTGAGAACCGAGGACGCGGAACGATGTTCATGCGGAACTGCAGCGACGATCTGCGCATCGATCACGGCCCCACCGGGACCAACGTGGTCATCCGTCGTCGCCTGGGCGAGGAGGCACCTCGATGACCGACGCGAAGGTCGAAGTCAGCGCTGAGAACAGGTCCGTGCGCATCAGTCTCAGCGGCGAGATCGATCTAGCAAACGCCGCCGCGGTCGAGGACGAGATTCGGGAGGCGGTGTCCAATCAGCCGGTTATAGTGTCGGTCGACCTGACCGATCTCAACTACATGGACAGCGCTGGAGTAAGGATCTTGTTCACCCTGGCATCTCGGTTACAGGCGCTGCGGATCACGCTGGAACTCATCGTTCCACCTGGCTCGTCCACCCGCCGGCTCATCGAGCTATCGGGGTTCGAGTCGCTCGCTGCGCTCAAACCAGCGAGGCGCTGACCGTCTTCGCCGTTGGCGTTCGCGCCGCAAGGTCCTGCCCCCGCCTGCGCCGGCCGAAGGTCGGGTGCGCTGAGGAGGGGAAGATGGGACCGGTACGCGGCTGCCTGCACGCAGGGTGATAAGTATCTACGCGTATTTGTATGCGACCCGGCGAAGGAGATAGCCACATGCTTGTAGACGACGCCCGCAGGATCGCCACCGCGATCGAGGAACGCCTTAACGCCAGCGCCTGCCAGGGAGTCAAGGCCACGGTCAAGGCCGAAGAGCTGCGCCCTAAGACGGTTCCTGCCGGCGCAGGCCGTCCCACCTTCACCAACTACTACATCCAGATCGGTGATGACACTCGGATCGCTACTCTCACCCTGGGCCAAGCAGAGGACTTGCACGACGATGTCGAGCCGGATTGGGACCCGGACCGACTTTTCGACGCGATCCGCGCCATGGATGTGTCCGTTGAGAAGGCCGACTGAGCACGGCGTCGTGAGCAATTGACACTGCCGCAATCCGGAAAAAGCGATGCCGCCTCGTTGGAGGGCCCTGAAGATCCCGGACAGTGGCCCTGCTGCGGCCCTGCTGGACGATGGTCCGCCATGGGTGCGCGTGAAGCTTGTCTTCTGGGAAGATCCGCTGGTGGTGAGGGTTAGAGCGTGTCATGATCGCCGAAACTGAGTGATAGCAATGCGATTTTGCACGGTTGCCGCTCAGTATTGACGATCTTGAGAGCCAGCGGCAAGCGAACAGGCAGCAGCCTACTCGGCTCATGCTTCCCAAACGGACGATCCGTTTGCGCCCGACCTGCTACATCTGATTGACGGGCTCGGCAAGCGATCCGTGCGGGGATGTTGATCAGATGGCGGCGCGGGGTGCCGGTGCGGGCTTTGGCGTGGAACAGCTGGCCACGCAGCCGGAGCCCGCGGCGCTGTGGCGCGGGATGTTCGGTGCCGAGGGGCATCATCGCACCCGGATCGCCGACGTGGTGAGGACGTGCTCGTTGGCAGCCAGCGGCGGACTTCAGTTGCCGGGGCTTAGCCCGGAAGGGCCTTCAGTAGTATCAGCCGGGTTTTGGCCGTCCCGGCGCGTGCCCCGAGGTGCAAGTGAACGGAGATCCGGTGATAATCACCGACATTCTGCGCTGCGGTGTCCGCTCCGGACGACTCATCGAGTGGACGCTGCACCCGGCTACTGTCGCCTCCGCAGATGACCCGCCTAAGGACTCCCGACCTGCGGCGTACGTCCAGGAATCACACGTCCGGACCGTCCGAACCTTGCGTCAACGGGGCCGGTACATCCCAACCTGGGTGGGCACTGCGTTCGACATTCCGGGTCACGTCGATCTAGACATTCTGGACACCGCGCTGCGGCTGTGGACGCGACGCCACGAGACGCTGCGCAGTGGATTCCAGTGGGTCGGCGACGAGCTGCGGCGGTTCACCCTGGCCGTCGACGACGTGTTGTTGCACCGTGAAATGGTGGGTGACTTCCCTCGGGTAGAAGACCTGTGCCAGCACCTGCAGGACCGCTTTGATGCAGCGACGGACGCTCTGAGCTGGCCGAACTTCATCTACGCCGCTGTTGTCCGGGACGATTCCACCAGCCTGTACCTGGCCTTCGATCACACCAACGTCGACGCCTACTCGCTTCATCTGATGGCCGCGGAGATCCACGAACTCTATGCGGCGGGCGTTGAGGGCCGCGCCGCAGTCCCGCCGGAGGTCGGCAGCTATGTGGACTTCTGCGAGATCGAGCGGGCACAGGCAGATCGGATCGACGACTCCCACGAGATCGTCGCGCGCTGGCGGGAGTTCATCGGCTCCTGCGATGGCATGCTGCCGACCTTTCCATTGGATCTCGGAATCGTTCTCGGTGAGCTACCCAGGCAGAACCTCCTGCAGGAGATGCTGGTGGACGACTCGGACGCGGCGAGTTTCGACGTGTGTTGCCGGCGGTACGGAGGCATCCTGGCTGGCGTCCTGGCCACCTCAAGCATCGCCGTCCTTGAGATCGGTGGCCGGGCAACGTGCCGGACCGTCGTCCCGTTCCACACGCGAGCGAAGTCGCAGTGGTCGGAATCGGTGGGGTGGTACGTCGGCGCTGCGCCGATCGAGATCCGCACAGCCCAGGCCCAGGACTTCCGGGGAGTGCTGGAGCTGGCGCGCAACGCCCTACGCACCAACAGGTCTATGGCCCGAATGCCCATCGCTCGGGTTCTCCACCTGTTGGGTTCAGACTTCCGTCCCACCTCACCCGACCTGTTCTCGCTGATCTCATACGTCGACGCCCGAGCCGTTCCCGGGGCTGATCGGTGGGCCAGTTGGAACGCATCAACTATCATGAGGGTGTCGTACGGCGATCAGGTGTGCGTCTGGATCACCAGAATCCACGAAGGATTGCATGTGGCGTGCCGTTACCCCGATAACGACATCGCACACAAGAACATCCTGCACTTTGTTGAAGAATTGCGGAAGATCATAGTGTCGGTCGCCCGGACGGGCGGATACGGGGAGTATTGTGCCGAGCCGAATGCGTCGCACATGTTGCCTATAGCGGTGCGGGCACGTGGCTGAGCGCCGGTACCCACCTGTCCGAGCGGAGTCGCTGCCTTGATCGGGTCGGCTGAGTCCCCCGAAGACTCGTTGACCCACCCGCGACGTGGTCACCGTCACCGGGTCCCGGACCAGGTCGTTTTCGACATGTGATCGACGCGCTGGTGCACGGCAGTGGCGATGAGACCTTCTGGACGAACGCAGCTGTAGCGGTCATGCGCCCGGCCTAGGATCGTTCTGGGCCCAGCAGGATGCGCAGGTTGTTGGCGGCGGTGGTGTGGCCGGCGTCGGCGGCGGTGCGATACCAAGCCCGGGCCTCGTCGAGCTCGCCACGCCGCGCCAGTAAGACACCGAGGTTGTAGGCGGCGTTGCTGTTGCCGGCTTCGGCTGCGGTGCGGTACCAGGTCGCTGCTTCGTCGACGTCGCCGCGCTGTTCGAGCAGGACGGCGAGGTTGTTGGCGGCGCCGGCATTGCCGGCGTCGGCGGCGGTGCGGTACCAGGTCGCTGCTTCGTCGTGTTCGCCGCGTTGCTTGAGTAGCAGGCCTAAATTGTAGGCCGCAGTGGCGTGACCGGCCTCGGCTGCGGTGCGGTACCAGGCCACGGCCTCATCGAGCTCGCCACGCTCTTCCAGCACCAGGCCGAGGTTGTTGGCGGCGTCAGTGCTGCCGGCTTCGGCGGCGGCCCGTGACCACCGTGCCGCTCCGTCGAAATCGCCGCGCCGCTTGAGCAGCAGACCGAGGTTGAATGCCGCGGTGGTGTTGCCGGCGTGGGCGGCGCTGCGCCACCAGGTCTCCGCCTCATCGAGCTCGCCACGCTGTACCAGCAGCACGCCCAGCACGGTGGCGGCGGCGACGTTGCCGGCTTCGGCGGTGCTGCGCCACCAGGTCTCCGCCTCGGCGAGCTCGTCACGCTGCACCAGCAGCAGACCGAGGTAGTTGGCGGCGTCGATGTTGCCCGTTTTGGCTGCGGTACGCCACCATGCCTCCGCCTCGGCGAGCTCGCCGCGCTGCACAAGCAGCCGGCCGAGACCGGTGGCGGCGTCGGTGTTGCCGGCCTCGGCCGCCGTGCGCCACAGCGTCTCCGCCTTATCGAGTTCGCCGCGTTGCACCAGCAGCAAGCCCTCCTCGTAGGTGTCGTGTTGGGCGGGCGGGGTCGCGTCCGAGGACTCGCTAGTCTCATTCGCCCCGGCCTGCTCGACCCACTGTTGCAGGGTCTGCGGAGCCACTGTCAACTGATCAGCGACCCGCTCGATCGCGCCGAGTTGGCCATCCGCTTCCGGGCGCCCGTCGAGCACCATCCGCACCGCACGCTGCCGAAACTCGTCACTAAATTCCTGGGTGGCTGGCATGATCAGCATTCTCCCGAAATATGAGTCATCACCTGCACCGTGACCGTTCGGATGGGCAGGCCCGCCGTCTACCCGATCCTGCTGTTACCCACCGCCAGCAGCGCTTGCTCAACTCCCGCGTGACCCACCACGTCAGCCCAGGTGATCGACAGCCATCCCCGGAAGTCGACCTCAGATGGCTCCGTGATGGGTCGGCCTGGCTGCATCGGCAGGACCAGCGACACGGCCGGCGCTGCCCGACTGGCGCCCGTGGCGTTGAGTATCCGCTGCTCCAATCCCACACTGGGGATCGTCTGCGGGACGGACAGGGCCAGCATGGCGCCGACCTCCTCGGTCTCCGCGGCAATGCTGGCGCAGGTTGGGCACTCAGCCAGGTGCCCGGTGACCTGGAACTCTGCGACGGGCTCCAGGGCGTGTAATGCCCAGCCGACCGCCAACTCGCGGTACGGGCAGTCGCTAACACGGTCCTGCTGGTAGTTCATCGGTTCACCACCTCCCTGAGCATTCGGGCCTCTGCGACCAGGGCGCCAGGATCCAACTGCTCGGTCAGCAGCGAGCGCAGGCGCTGCACTGCGGCGAACGTGCGGGACTTCACCGTGCCCAGCGGGACACCAGTCAGCACGGCAATCTCACGCTGAGTGTGCCCACCGAAATAGGCCAAAGCGAGCACCCGCCGCTGCTCGACCGGTAGGCGACGAAGCGCCGTGCGCACCTGGCCGGCCGCGACGCGCGAAATCGCCGCCGCATCGGCGCCCGGTACCGGGGTTGGCGACCAGTCCTCGCCCGCCTCCGGAGCAGAGACCACCCGTCGCCGGATGGTGCTCTCCTTTCGCACCGTGTCCACCGCCCTGTGGTGGATCAGCGTCAGCAGCCAGGTAGCAAAGTCACCCCGAGATGGGTCGAACCGGGTCGGCTCACGCCACAGCGTCAGGAACACCTCCTGCACCACGTCCTCGGCCAGTCCATGATCCGCGCAGATTCGCCGGGCCAGCGAGTAGCACGGGCGCCCGAAACGCTGATAGAGCTGAGACAGTGCCGCCCGGTCGGCGTCCCCGAGTCTTCGCACAAGTTCGGAATCGCAAGGTTCCTCGACCACGCTCTCAGCCGCGGGTATCGGCTCCGAACTGCCACTGCCCTGCCAACGGTTCAGCCGGGGGTCACTCGGTCGAACCTCGTCGGCCACCAGAGACATCCTCACGTCGCAGCTACGCCGGGCGTCATCCACCGGTTCCGGCTCGTTGCCTCAGCGTATCTCCGCCCACGACCGCAGGCAGGCACCACAAGCAACAATCTTGTCGCTTGCCAGAGAAACGCCTACCCCGGAACCTGAGGACCGGGTCGCGGCGATCGGCGCGGTGCTGCGGCGCTGCCGTCGAGGCTGGCATGACCGATGAGCAGGCGCACCGGCTGCGGAGCAGTTGAGAGCGTACCCGGACTCGACACGGTTGGCATCGGAACCGGTCCGCACGTTCGCCAGCGCGGGCACGTTGTCAGCCGAACCCGACCTGGCGGAGCGGGTTGAGGAGATTCTGCGAACCGAACCTGGTACCGCCGCGTGATCCTAGTCGACACTGGGCCGATCGTGGCCGTCATCAACGACCGCGACGATCACCACCAGGAGTGCAAGTACCTGCTGGAGCGGCTGCCCGGTCCTCTACTCATTCCTGCCACGGTGGCCACCGAGGTAATGCCTCATGCTGGAGCGTCGGCGGGGTACCTACGCTGAGCTGGCGTTCCTGTCGAATGTGCGGGCTGGCCGGTACTGAACCGCGCGCCGACTTGTGGTCCTTGACTGCTGGCTGGCACCGATCTGCGCCATACTTGGGTCATGCGACTCGAACCACTGGACGACGCCGACCCGATCGGTCCGCTCGCCGACGAGGTTGAGGCCGGCCACGGTCCAGTTGCGTTGGTGCGTCCTGCCTGGCCACACGCCGGTGGTGCTCGTGTCCGCCGAGCAATGGGCACATCTTCTCGAGCTGGAGTCCGAGGAGGAGACCGCGTGGTGGAGGCGTGATGCCGCCGAGCGCGTCGAGTGGGGAGAAGCTGCCTCTCCGGACGGCGACGATCAGCCCGGCATCGACGAGGCCGAGTTCCGTCGCCGGTTCAGGCACCTGTTCCCGCCGACCAGCGGCGTGGCGTGACCCGAACCGACCAACCCGATCGTTTGGAAAACCGCTGGAACCTGGACCTCCGACGTCGGGCACAGAAACAGCTGTCCGAGTTGCCGGAGAAGATCGCGATGGCAGCGGCCGAGTTCATCACCGGCCCGCTCCTGGACAATCCGCTCCGAGTCGGTCATCCGCTTCGCGATGAGTACGAAGGTCAGTACTCAGCCCGCCGCGGCCGCGACTGACCCACACGCTATCGCCTCGACCACAGTTCCCAGACCGTCTCGTTCTCGACATCTCGCACCGATCCGACGCCTATAGCACCCGTAGTGCGTCGCGGCGAGGCCGGCGCGGTCACCGGCCTCGTACTCGATGAGCTCGCGGCCTAGGGCCAGCCGATCCTCGGGATCTTCGACAGCTGGGGAAACGTCAACGTGCCCCTCACATTAGTCCAACGCATAGCACACAACCCGGCCAGCGAGGTAATCACGACATTCGGGCCCAACTGGTTCAGCCGACGCGAGACTTTGGATACCGAGCAACTCGACGCAGTCTTCGGTGGCCGGGACCGTTGGGAGCCCGCCGACCGCGAGAGCCGTCCCGAAGAACGCTGGCGGGCTTGGTTGTCGACCTACCGAGACGCGCTCCTGCGGGCGGGCTTCCGATATCGCCTGCAATTCCAAGTTGTTCCTGGGACTGGCCAACCCCTCTACCTGGTCTATGGCACTGGCCATGAGAAGGGCGTTGAGGTCATGAAGGAGGCTATGTTGGACGTCGACGGCACTGATGGCATGAGTTTCCGCGACCCCCGCACCCGCGGCGCGGTGGACCCAAACCAGCCAACACTGTGGGGAGCTACCGGGGCGGCAGATCCGGAGCTTGTTGAGCTGGTATCACAACGCCTACAGGAAGGGACCACGTCATTAGACGAGCTAGGGAAATGGCTATTGTTAGAGACCGCCCGTTGGCGTACTCGCGACGCTAAGACGGCAGTCCGTGACCTTCTAGACGACGGTAAAGTCAGGGTAGAACCCTCGGGTCGTCTCACCAAGGCCAGCAGGATCATACGCTGACGCCGCAAAATCAGCGGCGCAGTATGAGTCGGCAGGTCCTGCCCAATAGTGGTCTTGGAGGCGCAGCGATCGCGGTCGGTCAGCTCGGTTCCCTTGATGGGGACGGTGTCCGGCTAGTGGTGCAAACACTCTCCTTGGGACTACGGTGACGGAATGAACCGCCCGGCGGCGTAGAGGCTAACTACCTCTACCGCTCCAGCCCCCCGGTCCGGTTCTGGGCGACATCAGTCCCGCGATCTCTCCGCCCGTTACCACATGCCACCGAATGTCGCCGGACCGGCGGGCCGATCCGTTCTCGGTCGCTTGATCAACGAGTACGAACCAGCCGCCTAAAAGGCCAGGTCAACCCTCGTAGCCGAGTTCTGGCGCTCCACAGGTGCCCGAGGCGTCGCAGCTCACCGTGTACGCGGCGGAATCCCCGGCGGGGATTCTCGGAGCCGAGCCTGGTGATGAGTTCGCGCAGGTCGTCGGTCATGGGTGGGCGTCCTGGTGCCAGGTCAGCAAGGTGCGAGGAGGGACTATCCGGTGACACCACAGGACGCGGAATCGGATGAATTTCTTGAACGTGTCCAAATCGTGGATATCCCCGACCAGGGTTGCCAGCAAACGTGCAGGTCACAGCGGTGAGCGAGTATTCGGCACCCACAAGCTCATGAACTCCGCCGGGTAAGCACGGTGCTCGACTCGTGTCAGTTCACGGTCGGCTCATCTGGGGGATTCTCGCCGTCCAGACCGACGACATTTTTCAGAGAGAAGCGCCGGACTCCTGTTGAACGGCTGCCAGCGTGGACGAGTGCCTCCCAGCAGCCATCACCATCGCGCTGGACGCGCATGTACTTGCCGTCGGCAAGTAGCAGGTAGTCCCCGCCTGGTTGCTTCCCAGGGTGGGGCCCGCTGGCATTGATGCCGCTCTCGGAGAGCTGCTGGGCTAGCTTACTGAGGACCACACTCGCATCATCCATGGACACGAGCGTAAGCCTACCTCCGACGGAGGCCTGTGGGGCTCGGTAACTCGACGCAGTGCGTTGACCTGCGTCTCTCGTGTGGTTCCCAGTCATGGATGATCGTCGGACGCTGATCGCCACCGACCTGCCCACCGACCGCGTCGAGCACCGTGGTCATCAGCGCGACCTTGACGTCGTCGTAGTCCTCGTACTGCCACGGGCTGAACTCGACACAGAGGTAGCGTGATTCTAGCTCACCGTCGTCCTGAATCTTCAGCAGTTCCTGCCGGGTGATCCTCATCCGGCTGCTCTTCCCCGAGCCCCAATCCCCGAGCAGGCCTGAGGGGTTCCAGAAGTCGGTCTGCGTCTCTGACCTGGGTGATCAGTGCGCTCGGCCGTGAGGGCATGATCCAGCGCTGTGTCGCTTCGCCTGCTGTATTTGATCTTCCTGCGGCTACTGAACCTGCTGGTACTGCTTGGTCGCTCGTCGGCGTCCAAGGACGTCGAACTGCTGGTGCTGCGACATGAAGTCGCCGTGCTGCGCAGAGCCAACCCGAGGCCTCGCCTGGACTGGGCGGATCGAGCGGTGTTCGCCGCGCTGGTCCGCAGGCTGCCGCGGATGCTGCGGGGGCATCGGTTGGTCACGCCGGGCACGATCCTGCGGTGGCATCGTCGCCTGGTCGCCAAGAAGTGGACGTATCCCGACCGTCTCGGGCGACCACCCCTCGATGACACGATGACCGTGCTGATCGAGCGCATGGCCCGGGAGAATGTCCGCTGGGGATACCAGCGAATCCAGGGCGAGTTGCTCAACTCGGTCACCATGTCGGAGCCTCCACGATCCGCCGCATCTTGCAGCGGGCGCGCATCCCTCCAGCGCCGGTCCGGGACACCGACACGACCTGGCGGCAGTTCCTGCGCGCCCAGGCCTCGACCATGCTGGCCTGCGATTTCTTCCATGTGGACTGCGCGGTCACGCTCCAACGAATCTACGTGTTCTTCGTACTGGAAGTGCCCACCAGGTCTGTGCACCTGCTGGGGATGACTACGAACCCCGATGGCCGATGGACGACCCAGCAGATCCGCAACCTCGCCGTGGCCGATCCACCCGCGTCGTTCGAGCAGCGCCAGCTCTGCGGCGGAGGTCAGCGACCGGGCTCCAATGATGGCCAGCTCGTCCTTGTCTTGGCAGCCCACGAGGTGGTCGAGCTGGTCGGAGTTCTGCAGTTCCACCCGCTTCGCGGAGTCCGGCACCTCTTTGGCGGTAACGACGAGGGGTGGGACGTGAATCACCGCCAAGAACACACCCATGCCACACGTCACAAACCAGCACTGGGATGATCAGCTGGCGCACCCGGCCGTTTCCCGGAGAATGTTGGGTCCCCGGGATGGGACCGGGCCGGCGGCCGTCTGTCACATCGCGGCCATGATGACGTAGCGGATCTCTGGGCGTCAGCAGCTACCATCCGATTCGCTGGAGGCGGCATGCGGCACAGGGTTCCGAGCGGGTCCTCGTCATCCTGCTGCCGGGCAGCCCACTAACGCGGGCCCGTGGGCTGGACGGCGCCGGTTGGCCGCGCTGAGCTGGGTGGCGAGCCCGCCCGGCGTCTCCACCCGGATCATGCTCGACGAGGGCAGGCGAGGGTCGGTCTCGCTGCTGTGATCGCGGTACAGGTCCCACACCGCGAGGCGCTTGTCCTACTGGTCTTGGCTTGCGCTGGCGCGGCGTTGCTACCCGAAAGTGCTGGGTAGCCGGCCGCCGTGGGGTTGTGATCGGCCGCACTAGACCGGTCCTGTCGCGCCGGATCGCGGTGGTGCACCCGCACCGCCGCGCGGTCCTCCGCTGCTGCGGCATTCTCGACGTTCTCGCGGCGCCGAGGAGCCGCAGCGCACCGTGATCCGATCAACTGGGTGGGGCGGTGGGTGCTGTGCTCGCCGGGTGCCGCGGTCTGGTTGCCGTGATCCGGCTGGCAGTGATTGTGTTGCCGTTGGCGGTACCGCTTACGTGCACGGTGCTGCCAACCGGGAACTGCTGCGCGGTGCCGGGCGTCCGCCTGGTGCCGAACTGCGTCTGAGGCGTGATGGTCACGGTGTACTGGGCGCCATTTCTGGCGTTGACGGTCCAGGTTGAACCGTTCTCGGCGGCGATCTGGCCGATGAGCCTATGGGAATGGCCGGCCTTGGCCGGCGCGGTCGCCGAGGGTGGCGCTGTCGTCGTCGGGGCGACACTCGGGTTGCTCGAACCGCCAGAGCAAGCCGCCACGCCCATCGCGACAAAGGCGCCGACTACCCCGATCGCCACCTTTGTCGCTATCCGTCGATGATCCCAGCATGTGCCGCTGTTCATCAGTCACTCCTTCTTGATCGGATGCAGCACGCGAAGCCGTGCCGAGGTTGTGCTCTCCGTTATGGACCGGCTAGGTGAGAGCAAGCTGCACACAACCTCACAGTTGGCTGGGAGAAGACCACGGACAGTGATGGTCGCGGTGAACGCCGGGATCCGCAGAAACAGGAATTGTCAAACCCCCGGCCTACACGAGATCACCGAAATCATTGCCCGAAGGAGCCGATCGTGCCCCAATGAACCACACCCACGCCGACACGCACCAACAAACGGGGGCACCGACAACCAAGCCCACCAACGACCACACCGAACAGCCACGCAAGTCTGGTGCGGCATCAGCCGACAGAAAACACCAGCGCCAAACGTGCCGGTGCCCACCCCCGACGGGTCGCCGGTACGGCCACCCGGAACCATATGCTCGCAGCCCTGGCAAAGGGGGTTGGCGGTCAGACCACGGTTCGCCAGTTCGGATCTATGGCCACACCCCAAGACGTCCCGCACGGCACGCTCGTCGGCTGGGGATGCCGCTGCACCTGCTGCAGTGCAGCCGGGCCGGCCCCCGCCAAATCGCTTGAAGACATCCGGCGGGTATTAACCGATGCGGCCCGCAAGCCGCCGGACAGGCCTACGGGGTCCTAGCGCGGAGCACCCGAGACCCGCCGGTTTCCTTGAAGCCCGCCGGTTCCTGTGCGGTTCCGGGTCAGCGCCAGGCGCGGGCCCCGTTCATCGGCCGCTGACGCGTATCGGCCGGCCATCTGCCGGGACCGTCACTCGGCGGCCGCGGCAGATGGCACTTCTTGGCCGCGAGCTTGTCGTCTCCAGAGGTCCACAGTGGACAAATTATGGTGATCTTCATCCACGAACCTATCCACGAACTGCTGCACACCATCACCGGAAACGCCCATTTTGGTGACTGTGGTGCCCGGTGAAACGCCTGGATACCTGCCATGAGTAGGGGAGCGTCCCAACTACGGATCTGAAGGTCGAGTCCGATTCTCTTTCGGGAGCGGCACAGATAACCGCCTGTGCTGGACCGGCTCTGTCGTCTGACGGTGTTCAGGGGATCTCTGGGCGGGCTGGATCGATCCAAGGCACATATTCGGGCTCGGCCACCCCGTCGATGTCCAGGTTGACCACGATCGGCTCCTGTCCACTGCGGGTCACCACGCAGTCCAGCGGCTCGTCATCGAGGGCATTGATCTCCTGGTGCGGCGCGAACGGCGGTACGACAATGAACCCGCCCGGGCAGGCTTCAGCAGTGAATTCGAGTGTACGCCCCACCGCATCCGGCCCGGCCACGGATCACGAGGATCACGCTCGCCATGATGATGCGCCCCGTCTTCGCGCCGGGGTGGATCGTGGCGGTCCCGGCCCACAGCTTCTCCGAACCCGTCCGCCCATGGGTGACCGCAGCGGAGCGATTCATCCCCAGTGTCTAGGGTGTGTTGGTGTCCAGCGCGTCGCCGGGGATGACCCGCACGCGCCTCGGTGCCAGTTCGGTGTTGCGCCCCGATCGATCCTGCCCACGCGGGGGCTAGCCCGACGAAGCGGTCGCCCTAAACCGTGGCGACCGTGCGCCACGCGGGGAATCAGCTCGCTCTATTGGCGTAGCTATTCAGCAGGGCGGGTGTTGGTGGTAGCCAGGCGCCGGTGGTGAACAGTTGGGTGAGGACGTTGTGGGTGTCCAGGCCCCATTTGGTGGCGGTGGATAGGTAGGACTGGACGACGGCGAAGTCGGCGATGCCGTCGAGGGTGCGCCAGGCTCCGCCGGAGGTCCGTTGTTGGATTTTGACGGGACGGACGTCTCTTTCTCGCCAACACCGGCGAGATCGACGAACCCTGTGGGGTTCCACGATCCCGAGCGGCCAGAGTGCCATCCTGCTGACGCAACGCCGCGACGAGCCACCGCGAACAAACCACAGATGAGCCGGCCCCTTCGCTCCGCCCCCGTTACAGGAACTTCACCGCTGTCGGGTCGGGGGAGGCGGCGGACAGCAGTCCGCTACCTCCGCCCGCCCTACCGAACCGCTCGTGCAGTTTTCCCGCAAGCGGCTCTCAATGGGTGTAGCCCTTCTGGCGGTAGTATTCACGCATGCTGGGAATCAGTTG
>DASUII010000087.1:0-4168 GCA_036279835.1 Pseudonocardiaceae bacterium | reverse complement strand
TCCTCGCTGGTGATTCCGGTCCTTATCGCGATTAACGTCGCGGTCTTCGTCATCACCGTGGTGCAAGCCGGCAGCCTGTCCAACAACTCCCAAGCGCCGCTGTTCGGGCAGTGGGCGCTGCAGCCTGCGGCGGTCGAGCAGGGTGCCTGGTGGCAGCTGCTCACTTCCGGCTTCCTGCATATCGGGCCGCTGCACCTGGCCTTCAACATGATCGCGCTGTGGGTGATCGGGCGGGATCTTGAGCGGGTACTGGGCCGGGTCCGTTTCTTGGTGGTGTACCTGGTATCGCTGCTCGGCGGTTCGCTGACGGTCTACCTGTTCGCCAATCCGATGACCGACACCGCGGGCGCGTCGGGTGCGGTATTCGGCCTGATGGGCGGCCTGGCTGTGGTACTCATGCGGTTACGCCTGTCCCCGCGCCCGGCACTGACCATCATCGTGCTCAACGTGATCATCAGCTTCGTCGTGCCGAACATCTCCATCCTCGGCCACCTCGGCGGCCTGGCCTTCGGCACCGCCCTCACAGCTGCCATGCTCTACGGCCCCCAGCGCCGCCACTAGCGTCGCCTGTCGTGAACTCGACAGTACCGACATTTTTCGCGATGAAAACGTCGGTCCTGTCGAGTCAGCATGGAACGGCCGGCGCCGTTCCGCTAAGGGCGTGGGTCATCCACGCTGATGGCGGACGTTGCCACAATCGGAAGGAGCCGGCCGTTATGAGCAGTGTGGCTGACCAGCAGGGCCTGGTCTACCTGGGTTTGGATGTGCACAAGGACTCGATCTCGGTGGGGATTTTGCGGGGTGATGAGTCGGTGCCCGATGTGGAGCGGATCTTTGCTGATGGGGAGTCGGTGCGGCGGTTGATCAGCCGGTTTGCCGATCGGTCGCGGCTGCGGTCGTGTTATGAGGCTGGTCCCACCGGGTACGGGTTGCACCGTGAGCTGACCGGGTTGGGGGTGCGCAACCAGGTGGTGGCGCCCTCGCTGGTGCCCCGTAGGGCTGGGGATCGGGTCAAGACCGACCGGCGTGATGCCCGGCGGTTGGCTCGGTTGCACCGGGCTGGGGAGCTGACCGCGATCCGGGTGCCCACCCAGGACGAGGAGGCGGTGCGAGACCTGTGCCGGGCGCGGGCGGATCTGCTGGATGACCGGCACCGGGCCCGCAAGCGGTTGGGGGCGTTTTTGCTGCGCCACGGCGAGGTCTATCGCGCTGGGTCGCCCTGGACGATGACCCATGATCGGTGGCTGTCCGGGCTGGTGTTCGCCCAGCGGGCCGCGGCGGTGACGTTCGCTCACTATCGGGCGGCGCTGGCCGAGCGGGACGCGACGCTGGCCGCCGTCGAGGCCGACCTGTGGCCGTTTGCTGAGGTTGAGCCGTTCGGTGAGTGCGTGCGGCGGTTGGGTGCTTACCGGGGCATCGCCCGCCTGGGCGCGCTGACCATCGCCACCGAGGTCACCGACTGGCGCCGGTTTGCCCGGGCGGAAGCGTTCATGGGCTTCACCGGGCTGGTGCCTAGTGAGTATTCCTCGGGGGACTGCACTCGTCGGGGGCATATCACCAAGGCCGGCAACGAGCATCTGCGCACCCAACTCGTCGAGTCGGCCTGGGCCTATCAGCACGGGCCCGCTGTCGGTGTCGAGCTGCGCAAACGCCAGCACGACCTGCCACCGGCCACCATCGCCCGAGCCTGGGCCGCGCAACGGCGACTATGCCGACGCTTCCGCGACCTCGCCGGACGCAAGAACAGCAAGGCCATCGTCGCCGTCGCCATCGCCCGCGAGCTCGCCGGCTTCTTGTGGGCCGAAATGACCTGCCCGCAGCACACCGAATCCATCCCCGCCTAGCACCGCCCATGCCGGGCACCGATCTTGGGCGCGGCACCGATCGGCACCACCGCGCTCACCACGACACGACGCGTCGGGGCACCGCCGTAGCAGGAAAGAACCCCGTACGAACTATGCCGCCGGGAACCCCCGGCCCGCTTCGAGTCAGGGGCACCCTCCTGCGAATACCAGACTTGCTGGTCCCGACCCGCGCACATCAGAGTGGCGGCACGCCGATCCACGCCGCCCCGACGCGTCGTGCCCACCCCCCACGTCCCCCACCCACCACACCCCAGGCGGCGTGCGCCGCCGCTGGTTTTGTGGAGCCCGCGCAGGATACGGGGCCGCCCCTCAGGCCTCCAGGGTGCTGCGCACCGCACTACGCGCGACGCGCCTTCGGCGCGCCCTGGACCCCCGAGCCTCCGCGACCCCTAGGCAGGAACCAAGGGCAGGCCCAGCCTGCCCACCCCATGCGCGGGCACCACAAAACCAGCCACCCCAAAACCCCCAACCCCGCCAACACAAGTTGGCACCGTCACTTGACAGGGCCGTTCCACATCAGTTCACGGCACGAGAGGACGGTTATCCTTTGGCGGATGGCTCGGCGGTTGCGCTTTGTCGGCCGACCATCTCGTAGACGGCGGCACCGTCCGGATCATGCTGCTCTGGCGCCCATTGTTGCCCCTGTGAGAGCGATCAGTCCGTAGCGCACCGCGCCGACGGGGGCGTCGGTGCCCACGTGCAGCCACCATCGGCATAGCGCGGCGGTCATCGCGATCTCGGCTGCGATGACGGTGCGGCCGAGCAGCACCGTTGCCGGTCATGTTGGCCGGGAAGACGTGCCCGAGGCCGAGGTAGCTGATCGCGTCGGCGCACGCCGCGACCACGGTGAGTCCGAGCAGCACCAGGTCGCGGCGTGTGGTCGTAGGCGCGGTTATTGGGGGTGTTCCTCGTCGGCGCGGTCGCGGAGCTTGCCAACGACACCGGAGACGGCCTTACCGAGTTTGCCGGGGATGATGTGGCCGGGGCTGGCGTCGAAGGTGGATTCGTCGAGCATGTCCTTGACCATCTGCAGAGCGATGCGGTTGCGGTTGGGGGTGCCGCTGCGCAGCGCATCGAGCAGGTGGGTGACCTGCTGCGTCTTGACCTTGGCGGGGATCGGCGGTTCGTGGGGGTCGACCAGGCACTCGATGATGACTGGGCCATCCCAGGAGAACGCCTCATGCATCTGCTTAGTGCAGGTGTTCGGGTCTTCGATGTGCATGCCGCGGGCACCGGCGGCTTCGGCGAATTTCACGAAGTCCAGTGGGGCGAAGTTCACACCGTATTCGGGGTGCCGAGGAAAACCATCTGCTCCCACTTGATCAGCCCGAGGGTGTTGTTCTTCACCACGACGACCTTGATGGGCAGCCGGTGCTGCACAGCGGTGAGGAAATCACCGAGCTGCATGGTCAGCGACCCGTCGCCGGTGAACACCACGACTTGGCGGCCGGGGTAAGCGGCGGCGGCGCCGATCGCGTAGGGCAGCCCGGCGGCCATCGAGCAGTTGGTGCCGGAGAAGGAGAACTGCTGGCCCTTACGGACCTTGATCTGCCGGGCCGCCCAGGTGGTGACGGTGCCGGAGTCACCGCAGATGATCGCGTCGGGGGCCAGCACGTCGTTCAGGGCCCACGCCGGCACCTGGGGTTTCATCGGGGTGTCGGCGCTGGTGCCGCGGGCGGCCATCAGCTCCCACCACTGCGTCATCCCCTCCTGGGCCTGGGACAGGAACGACCGGTCGTCGTTTCGGGTCAGCAGCGGCAACAGTTCGGCCAGGGTGGCTTTGGCGTCGCCGACGAGCCCGACGTCGACCGGGTGCCGCAGGCCGATGCGTTCGGGTTTGTCGTCGATCTGCACGCACACCGTCTGACCGGGTTGGGGGTAGAACTCGATGTAGGGCATCGTCGAGCCGACGATGAGCAGCGCATCGCACTGCTCCAGCGCCTCTTCGGAGGGTCGGGTGCCGACCAGAGCGATCGATCCGGTGGTGTAGGCGAGTCGTCGGGGATGCAGTCCTTGCCCAGCTGGGCCTTGACCACCGGCGCGCCGAGCTTGTCCGCGACCGCTTCTAACTCCGACCCGGCTCCGCGAGCGCCGGCCCCGGCGAGGATCGCCACCTTCGTCTTGCCCCGCAGCGCGGCCGCCGCAGCCTCGAGGTCGGACCGGGTGGGGATCCGCACCGGCGGCCGGTAGGTGGTGGAGGTGTGCCCGGGCACGTTGCGCTTGAACCGGTCACCGGAGTCCGCCGCCGCGGCCTGGTAGTCGATCGGGAACGCCAGATGGCTCGGCCCCGGTGTGTCAGTGAG
>DASUII010000086.1:0-23178 GCA_036279835.1 Pseudonocardiaceae bacterium | reverse complement strand
CCCGGGCCCCTAATTTGGGGGGTTGTCAATCCCCTAATGCGGGTGGTTGACAACCCGGTGCGATCCCCGATGGCGGGGTGTGGTGTGGGCCCTAGTTTTGCTCTCACCCCGCCGGGCAGCCCGCCTGGCCCCTCCGCCAAGGAGCTCGACAGCGATGAACATGACCCAAAGCCTGATGGATTTCATCCTCAACCTGATGGGCGACGACCACGCCAAGGCCGCGTTCGCCGCCGACCCGGACCGGGCCCTGGCCGACGCCGGGCTCAGCAGCGTGTGCAGCGAAGACGTCTCCGACGCGATGTCGTATGTCGCTGAATACCACCCGGTGACCTTCGTCGGTGAGCGTGCCTACCACGTCGGTGACTCTGAGGTCTCCCCGCACGCCAGCGGCCACCGCTTCGACGGCTACCGCAACGACGGCGACGGGGGTTACCGTCCCGAGCACCACAACGACGGTGACTCCCACGCCGCGGCGGTACGCCAGTTGGACTACATCACCAACAACTACTCCTACACCGACAGCCACGACACGGTCATCGACAAGTCAGTCAACCAGAACATCTGGAACAAAGGCGACCTGTCGCAAAGCTTCGACGACCACTCGGTGACCGCCAGGGACGGCTCCGTCGCCGCCGGCCGGGACATCAACGGCGACGTCGCCAACGGCAACGACAACGTCGTCGGACACGACAACACCGTCGGCAACACCTACCACAGCGACGACCACTCCATTAACGACTCATTCAACAGCAAAAACATCGCCGACCACGGGGGCATCGCCGGCACCGGCAACGACGGTAACGTCACCAACCCCCACGACAGCAACGTCGCCACCAACGGCAGCAAGATCGACAACTCGATCCACCGCGACGACTCGACCACCGAGATCAACTCCAACAACACCCACCAGGTCACCGACATCGACAGCCACAACCACACCGTCGACATCGACAACCACCCCCACACCACGGTCACCGACTCCAACAACGGCTCCTACAACGAGGACTCCCAGATCGACCAAAGCCACGTCCACCAGACCGGCCTGGTCAACGTCGACCACGTCCTCAGCGACAACAACACCGACCTACACCTGCTCTAAACCCCTCCACCAACCCAACTGACGCCGCCATCCCACCCAGGGATGACGGCGTCAGTCGTGTATCAACCCACGCACCGCCATTCGGAACCGAAACGCGACCCCGCGTACCAACAAACCGCCATCCGGCTCCGAATGGCGGTGACAGGCGCGTAAGTGCGGCGACCAGCGGGACTAGCCGCTACAGAAGGCCGCCGCGGTCACCGCTGTAGTAGAAGTAATCGTCGTCGTGGCGATCGTTGTAGCCGTTGTAGTAGTAGCATCCCCGGGGGTTGTAGCCGTCGTAACCATAGTCGCAGCCGTGGCCACAGTCATCGTGCCCGTTGCGGCCGCCACCCTGTGAGAAAATCGCGGAAACCCGCATGCCCGCTCCTTCGTTCGAGAGGGAGCAATGGAGCCAAACCCGGAACAATCTGGGTAATGTAGTCAGCAACGCGTTTGTGCGTGAGCCTCGACGCGCCGGCAGCGCCCCCCGGTGTCAATACCAGCAGCTCATCATCGACAGTCAGCAACCCCCAGGTGATCCGACCCCGTCCCCTCACTCCCCGTGGTCAAATGCCTCTCGAACGTAAGCTATCCAGGGGGGGATATCAACAGTAACTTCATGTGATTACACGATCACGTTCCGTGATGCTGGCGGCGCCGTAGCCGCAACGCGACCACGATCAACACCACCGCCGCGAGCGCGCTCAGGAGGATGCTGTCGGGAACGTGGGCGCCGGCGACGATGATGACGTTCTGCACCGCAAGGGTGGTGCCGGTGCCCGTGGAGTAGAGGCCGGCGGTACCGTCGAAGAGAAGGAACACGACCCCGACCGCGATGAACAGCAGCCCAGAGACGGTGCTGGTGGTGTGCAGCCGCAGTCCACCGATGCGGTACTCGCGCCCACGCAGCCAGCGCCGCCGGCCCAAGTCGAAGCGCTGCCACAGCGCGGCCAGGACGAACAGCGGTGCCGCCATTCCCAACGCGTACACCGCGAGCAACGCGGCGCCGCGCAGCGGCTGGCCGCTCGCGGCGGCCACCGTAAGCACCGCGCCCAGGATCGGTCCGGAGCAGAACCCGGCCAAGCCGTAGGCGGCGCCCAGACCGACGGTGCAGACCCAGCTGCCGCCGGCGGCCATCCGCTGCTGGACCCGCGCCGCCGGGCGCAGAGTCCACCCGCCGCCCAGGATCTGAATGACACCGAATCCGACGATCATCCATCCGGCCAGCAGGATGAGGACCTCCCGGTGCAGCGTCACGACCGAGGCCAACGCGCTGGACCCGGCGCCGAGGGGGACGAGAACCGCGGCCAGGCCGAGGAAGAACACCCCGGTCCGGGCGAGCAGTTCGGTAGTCCCGGCGAAGGCGTAGGCGAAAAACGACGGGAGCAGCAGCGCGCTGCACGGGCTGATCAGCGCGAGTAGCCCGCCGAGGAACGCGGCAAGATAGCCGATGTCGAGCACGTCAGCGACCGTGGTCGCCGACGGCGTCGATCGCCTGATGGAAGGTCGCCAGTGGCTCCGCCCCGACGATCATCTGTCCGCCGATGACGAAGCTGGGTACGCCAGTGACTCCTAGCGTCGCGCCGAGTTCACGGTCGTCGCTGACCTGAGCGGCGATCGCGGGATCAGCGTAGTCGCGCTGAAACCGGGCTAGGTCGAGCCCGAGGCTGCGGGCGGTGGCAGTCAGCGATGCGTCGGTGACCGCGCCGCTGTTCTCCCGACCCTGCTGGCGATACAGCGCGTCGTGGTACTGCCAGAATCGGCCCTGCCGGCCAGCGGCCCGGGCAGCCCGCGCGGCCAGCTCCGACTCCGGACCGAGGTAGGCGAAATCGTGCCATTCCACCCGGACCCGGCCTGAGTCGACGTACTGGCGCACCAGACTCGGTTCGGTGTTGAGGGTGTAGGCCCGGCAGAACGGGCACTGAAAGTCGCCCCACTCGGAGATCACTACCGGCGCGTCGGGCCGACCCAGGGCCAGCGGGTCGCCCGGGATTCGGCGCGCGGCCGCCAACCGGGCCTGGGTACCCGGGTCAGCTCCGGCCGCCCCAGCCTGAACCGCTGACCCGGTGCCCGATGTGGCGCTCACCGCGCCCAGCACGGCGAGCACCACCAAGGCGATCAGCCCGCCGAGCCACACCCGCCGACGCCGGTTCGGGTGCGTTGTCGATTCACTCACCTCCGACCCCGTCACCGCTAAGTGTCTATCAGGTCCGGAAGGCGTCGGCCACCTTCCCGAGCACTCCCGACTTGGCACCGCCTGGCGACGGGCGGCACCGATCTGCTGCATGAGGCCGAGCTCGTCCGTGCTGCCCCACCGCTCGTGGAAGTCGCCCCGGTGGGTCCCGGTCAGGGTGGGGCGAACAGCGTGTCGACGAAGGCGTCGATGTCACCGGCGTTGAGGTGCTGGGCGGCCTTCTCCTGGGTAGCGATGTTCGCCCCTCGTGGTATGAGCCGGACCGGTCGTAGTGTTCACTTTAATCACGTTTGCGACCAATTCACGGGGCTGGTCAAAATAGTCCATCACGATAACACCCATGCGCCCTTGGGGTGATCCTGCGAGATAGGCGTTGAGACGCGGGTTTATCGTTTCGGCGTAGCCACGTGCCGTCAGGTGAACGGCACTAGAGAAAGTAATATACAGATCCCCGGGAGCACCGCGCATGGCTTCTTCCAGGTGCGCGACGACGAAGTCGAATTTGTCGTCGTCTCCCGGGTGCTGATAACGGTCCTCGACATCATAGAAGGGCGCCGCAGCGTTTCTGAATCGCTGGGTTTCCCGGCCAATAACTAGCATCGAATCCGATATCCTGGCCGCCTTCGAATCGACGCAACAAGACGATCTTTCCACGAGCTTCTCTCAACGTTGTTTCGGAAGTAAACGCCGGATGGGACCGGACGTCGCTACCCGGAGCAGTGGCGGTGAAATTGTAGAACAGCGGTGCATCTTTGAGATGTTCCCACGTTATCGCCCTGAAAGTATCTTTAAACGAACGGGTATTCTCGCCGCTGTGCGGCGTGTCTCCTATGGAGGATAGCCTGCAGAGCACTTGCGACGGAGCAAATTTGCCGAGCGTGCTATCCACATGGTCCTCGTTGCTGACTGACAATAGAATTGTTTCGGACGGGTGCTGGTTGAGGAAGTCGGAGCAGGTCGTCAGTACTTCCGCATAGCTTTTTTCCATGCAGACGACGTCGTGGGGTACGCAAAGACTGTCCTGGTAGTGCGAAAGCCTGATGTCGAGGAATCGTATTCTCGCGGCAAGTTGGTCGAACAGACCTCGGTCTTGGGTCTTGGCGAACCCGAGAGGCCCATCGACGCTGGCTGAGTTATGTGTACCCGGAATGCTCAGCGTCATCAGCGCCGCGTCGTCGGGGATGTCGCGCATCCATGACGGGTGCGGAATTATCTCGTCCATCAATCCCCCCAGGAGCCAGGCGCCGGCTGGCCTTGGCGTTGATAGTCAACGGTACCGCGCTCACCCACACGGTACCGGCCATTCGAGGCACACCCAGGTAACGCGGTTAATCAGCCGGAGCGGCCTTCGGCGACGTAAGCGCCGCCCGGCGCGGCGTAGTTGAGCGTTAAGCCCACCGCACCGTCGGGCGCGCCATAGCCGCGCGTCGGATTGTGCGCGAAGATCACCTGGCCGCCTCCCGCCTGGGTGAACACCGTATCCACCGGGCTCAGGCTGCGATCCGCCATGATCCACGAAGCTAGACTCAGATATCCCCGGGCACCATCGACTGTGCGGCCAGCCCAATCCTGCGCCCCAAAGCCGAAAGCGAAGCCACCCTCCCACCCGCCCGCAGCGTCGAAGCCGATGTCATAGTTGCGCTGCGGCCAGCTGCGAGGGTCGCTGTCGGCGTCCGCGGGCGTCGTCGTGGGAGGTAGCTGATCCATCTCGGGACGCTCCTTGCGATGAAGTGGTCGACCGATGAGTGCGGCGAACTGCTCGCGGGTGCCGAGGTAGTGGTCGGCGTCGACGAGCTGCCCGGCCACCTGGGCGCGGTCGGTGAACTGCAGTACCTCGACGCCCAGCGCACCGTAAGAGTCCCAGCTGGCCGCAGCATGCGATTGATACATCACCGACGCCGGTGCGGACGGGACGCTGACGTATGCCGACGCCCACAGCGGCGGCAGTCCGGCAAGCGAAGGGCGCCCGAGCCGGTCCCAGTACCAGCGCGGCAGGTACAGCAGCGGAACCCGGGCACCGAGGCGTCGGCAGGCCGCGAGGAAGCTGCGGATGCCCGTGATCGTCAGGATGGGCGTCTGCCCGTCGGCGGCTAGCGCCTCGGCGTCGAGCATGCCGGGCACGCCGACGGTGTCCAGAGCCTCGGCGAACGCTTTCGCCTGCGCTTCCTCGTTTCCCGCGTCCAGATAGTGATACCCCAGGCGCAGCAGGCCGGCCGCGCCGCCGCGTTGTAGGAAGTCCGCGGAGCCGGCCGCGAGGTATGAGCCGTCGACGCCCTCGGAGACCTTGACGGCCATGAAGTCGAAGCCCTCGCGGCGGATCTCCTCGATGTTGATCCCGGCCTGGAAGCGCGGATGGATGTCCACCCCGTAGATCGCCACGATGCTCTCCGGTCAGCAGGGGCCGCCCGAGGGGTTGGCGCGGCGTAGCCCGACACCATGATCGTGGTTTGTGTGCCCGCGGCGACAAAACGTGTCGCCCCTGTCACGCAAACAGTGATCACCCCGGTGCTAAGGCGGTCAGCTTGTCAGGTTTGGTACCCGGGCGGCGAGACGGATGGTGAAGCCCTTCCAGAAGGCGCCCTCGTGGAAACACCCACGATGAACGGCTGCTGCGCCCGTTCTCACCTGCGCTCCTCCACCCGCACGCCGGCCAGTTGAAGTATCTCGATCACCCGGGCCGCGGTGCCGGGCGCGTTGCGCAGGACTACCGTCGCGCCCGCGCGCTGGGTGGCCTCGATCAGCACGAGCAGCCGCCGGTGGTCGATGAACTCCATTGCCCGGCCTTCGACGACCAGTTCCGGCCCGCACGACAGCGGCACGACGCGCCGCACCGTCGTAGCGAACAGCTCATCGCACGCGAGATCGATATCACCGGCGAGGGCGAAGTCGACATCCCGCTCGGCGTGCAGCTGAAATGGGGCAGAGCCGGGATTGGCCAGTGGGTGCAGGCACGCCAGCTCGGCCACCGCGGTCCTGCCGAGCTCGCCCACGTCATAGGCGCACAGGGTCGAGACCGGCCGAACGCACATCTCCCGGTCGAAGAGGTGCTCGAAGCAGGCGAACGCCTCGCGTTGCTCGGCAGAGCGCACCACTGCGGTGGCTCGACCACAGCCCGAATGCCGGTGTAGCCGGCGGCGAGCGCCTTCTCGGTCGCGTCGACGCGCGCGGCGACGGCAGCAACCGGAATGACGACATCGCTGTGGCCAGCGAACCGATAGAAGTCGCCGACCGGCGAGACCCAGAAACCGGGGCCGTCTGCGTTGATGCCCTCGAGTGGGTCAACTCGACGCGCAGCGCCTCGGTGCTGACGCTACCGACGTACTCGATCCACTGGCCGGCCGCGATCCCGTCGGCCATGAACTCCACCGCACGCGCACGGAACTCTGCCCGGTCCCGGTAAGCCCAACACAGATGACCGTGGGGAACGAGACCGCGCGCAGAATCCACCACGCCGACCATGCGCATCGGCCCCGGGCTAACCGAATCCTTCGACAGGCGGACGCTGGCTCTGGTTGCCCGCACCAGCAGCATAAACGCCTGGTCAGCGGTGAGCTTGTGCCGTTACATAGTTCGCGTCCAGACACGGACCCTGACCTGTCTCGTACTGCGCCGCGTCGCTGGCGCGCACCAACTCGTCGGTCGAGGCCGGCGTCCACGGCCACTGCTTTGGCGTCGAGGTCGGGACGGTCGATCATGAAGCGCAGCCCGGCGCGGGTGACGGCCGGGGCGAAGGACTCGGCGATGCCTCGAGTCAACGCGGCCAGGTCCACCGCCACCCGATCCGGAGTCAGCTGGCCGCCCTCTAGCCGGGCGAAATCGAGCAGGGTGTCCACCAGCCGGCACAACCGGGCGCTGTTGCGCCGGATCAGTTCCACCCGAGTCCGCTGTCCGGGCGACGGCGGGTCCTGCGTGTCGGCGAGGCTGTCCTCGGCCGGCCCGGTGATCAACGTCAGTGGCGTGCGCAGCTCGTGGCGGACCCCGGTGAAGAACTCGGTCTTGGCCCGGTCCAGCTCGGCCAGCTCCTCGGGCCGCCTGCGCTGCGCCTGGTAGGTCTGAGCGTCAGCGATTGCGGTGCTCACCTGCCTGGCGACCAGGTCGAGAAACCGGTGGTAATCGGCGTCCAGCGCCCGGTAGGGGCTGACCCCGGCGAAGAACACCCCCGCCGGATCACCGCCGCCGGCTGTGACGAGCGGGATCGCGACCGCGGCGTCGGGTGCGGCGTCGCCCATCGGACCGCCGGTGGGGGTGAACCAGCCCGGGTAATCGGCGGCCAGTCCGGTCAGCACCCGGCTGCGTTGCGCCGGGGCGGAGTTCAGCACCGCCCACAGCGGCTGGTCATCGCGGTCGGGGTCCAGCTCGGCGGGCACGATCCGGGGATCGTCGATCATCCCGAAGAACGCCGCCCGCCAGGCGACGTCCTCGGTGTTCTCGGTGTTCTCGGTGTTCTCGGCGTCGAGGAGGCAGATCGAGGCGAACGGGATATCAGCGCGGCTGCGCGCCAGCACTGCAAGCGCGGCGTCACAGGCCTGCTGCATACATCTCCGCGGTCACCGCGGAGATGTCTCCCAGCTCCCGGACGGTGCGCAGCCGCCGCTCGTTGAGCACCCGGTCGGTGGTCTCGATGACGGCGGTGAACACCCCGGCCACTCCACCGGTCTCGTCGCGGATCGGGCTGTAGGAGTAGGTGAAGTACGCCTCCTCCAGGCAGCCGGGCCGCATTGCGGGCAGCAGCTGATCGTCCGACCAGGTGGCCTGCCCGGTGTCGAGGACGCTGCGCAGCTGCGCGCCCATGATGTGCCACATCTCCGGCCACACCAGCTCGCCCGGCTTGCCCAGCGCCGGGTGCTTGGCCGGCCCCACCAGCTCGGCGATCATTTCCGCGGTCCGGCCACCCGAAGTCAGAAACGACCAGTCGACCGGCCGCTGGTCCGCCGCCGCGCGCCGGACATCACTACCGCCTTCGGCTCCACACCTCACGACTGAGCCGGGACGCCCGGCTTATCCGCCCACTTCGCCTGCGGCAGTATCGCACGAATCCGACCCCCTCTCTGCGGGACTGATCGACCTGGCGTCACCTGCCGGGGACGGTGCGCTGCGGCCCGACGGCGGCGGCGACGGCTCGGGGGTAGCTCCGATCTGGGGGCTCCCGACGTCGCCGGCCAGTCGCGCTTGCACAGCGAGTGACAGACCACTGGTTGGGTGCTATAGTCGAACATATGTTCGATAGTTCCCTCGACGCCCCGGTGCCCGTGCCGGTCTTCCCGGTGGAGGAAGACTGGGACGACCCGCCCTGGATGGATCAGGTTCCGCCGTTGGAGGACACCGGGCAGTTGCCCGCGTCGCGCTGCGCTCCCTCGGGGTGGCTGGCATTGGAGTTGGATCAGGGTTGTGCTGCTCCTCATGGTCTTTCGGACGCGGAGTTGATCGAGGGAATCATCGGTTTTGATCATGTGGCGTCCTGGGCGGGTGCGCGTCAAGCGGTGTTGTTGGCGGAGTTCGCGCGCCGCCGACCGGGTGATCATCCGTTGGCGGTGGGGTGTGATCGGCCCTCGGCGGCTAGTGAGTTCGCCCCGGACGAGGTGGGGATGGCATTGCGGTTGTCGCGAAGCAGCGCGATGAACCGGTTGGCGATGGCCAATGCCCTGGTGGAAGATCTGCCTGCGACATTGGCGGCGTGGCAGGCGGGAGTGATCGATTCGCTCAAGGCGCGGGCGATTGCTGAGACCAGCTACCTGCTGCCGGGTGAGCTGCGGGGGCCATTGGAGGATCGGGTGCTGCCGCGGGCAGGGGAGCAGACGGTGGCCCGGTTGCGGGCCCGGTTGGCCCGGGCGGTGCTGGTGCTCGACCCAGCGGGTGCCCAAGCGCGGCATGAGGCCCGTCGCAAGGATCGGCGGGTGGTGGTGTCCCCGGACGGGGAGGGCATGTCGTCGTTGTGGGCGTTGCTCTCGGCGCCGGATGCCACCGCGGCGTATCAGCGGTTGTGTCAGTTGGCTCGCGGGCTGGGCAGCGAAGATCCACGGGGCATGGACGCTCGGCGGGCTGATCTGCTCACCGACCTGCTCACCGGGCGATGCTGCGCAGCCACCGGTAGCCCACTGGCTCAGGACCGCGCCTGCGACTGTGACCACCACGACACCGACCACCACGAAACCGACCACCACGAAACCGACCACGGCCAGGCCGACCAGGATTCGGGGGGACAGGAGTGCACCGGCCAGGACAGTGCCGACGGTCTCGCCGACGCCACGGGTGCGGCTGAGCGAGGTCATGTGTGCCTCGCTGGCGGCGTCGGACCAGGTAAACCGCTGGTGTCGGTGATCGTGCCGATCACCATGCTGCTCGGGCTCGATGACCAACCCGGAGAGCTGATCGGTCACGGGCCCATTCCCGCCGCGCTGGCGCGTGAGATCGCTGCGCAGGGCACCTGGCGGCGGCTACTGACCGACCCGGTCTCAGGTGCCTTGCTCGACCACGGGCGTGCCACCTACACCCCACCGGCCGGACTGGCCGAGTTCGTCCGGGCCCGTGACGTCTACTGCCGACACCCGATCTGCGGGCAACGTGCGGCGAGCGCCGATCTGGACCACACCGTCTCCTACGCGCCGCACAAACCCGACGGTGGCACCACCAGCGAACACAACCTGCACGCTAGCTGCCGCCACCATCACCGACTCAAAACCCACGTCGACGGCTGGCAGGTAGAACAGCATCCCGACGACCGGGTCACCTGGACCACTCCCACCGGGCACACCTACACAAGCCACCCTTACGACTACCGACCCGAACCGCCCCCACCACGTAAGATTGACATCTCCGACACCGGAACCGGGCCCGATCCCGATTCGCCCCCATTCTGACGTCAAGCCTTTTGGCTGCGCGCAGTACGGCGAAGCGGTTCATTTGTCATCCTCCGTTGCTGCTGGCGACGGTATTTGTGCCAGATGGCCGGCCAGACTGGCCCGGTGCTGGCTCTTCGGATTGCCCCTGGGATCCCTGCAGCATCGGGGACCTGGCCAGCACGCGGTGGCAATACCGATGAGGGCGGCACCGAAGAAGGCCAGCGCAAGCCACACGCCGCCGCGGACCTGTTCGCCGAACACGGCGATGCCGAAGCCGAACGCCAGAATCGGGTTGGACAGGGTTAGCGCGGGTTGGGAGGCGACTAGCCGCCCGGCTTGCAGGGATTGCTGCAGCAAGAAGAAGAACAGCGGGCCCACCACGATCAACAGGTAGGTCTGCCACCCGGTGAACACCCCGCGTAGCTGGTGCGCGGCGTACGCGGCGGTGATGGCAGCCACCAGGGTGGCGGTGAACCCGAATCCCATCCCGGTCGCCACCCCAAGCAGCGCGGCGCGAGCGGCGTTGCGGCGGCGGTGAGCCAGCCCGACGAGCACCCCGATAATGCCGAGCGTGGGCCCGGTTCCCAGCGCCCAGGTCAGCACCGATGCCTCACCCGGCCGGCCACCGGAGGGCTGCAGTGAGAACAGCAGCACCGCCAACCCGATGCTCATCCCGACTACGGCTGCCACTCCCGCTGGTGCAGCCGGCTGTGGAACACCGCGCCGGCCAGCAGCAGGGTGAACCCAAGCTCCAGGACCAGAATCGGCTGCACGAGGGCGATCAGCGCGATGAAGCTGACCACTCCCATCGCGTAGGGCTGCCACGTGCTCAGCGCCGTCACGATGCCTTGCTTGAACAGCGCCACGGTCGCGGCCAGTAGGAAGACTTGGCGGCCAACGTCGCCACCGCCGCCAACGCGTACAACGACGCTCGCGCCGCCCCGCGCACCCGCCGAGCGGCGAGCAACGCCCCGGCGGTCAGCACCGCGAGCGCACCCAGCGCCTCCCACAACCCACCAGCGAGGGCAGCGGGTTGCCCGCCTGCGGCGCGGCCGCGACGATCCCCACCGTCAACCCGGCGGTCACCGCCAATCCCACTCCACTCGCGCAGGTGCAGCCGAAACCCATGACGGCGCACCGACACTGGGATGGCGAAGACCAGCTCGCTGGCGATCAGCGGCTGCACCACTGTCAACGGGCCAAAGGCCAGCGCGACGGCCTTGAATAGGAAGGACCCCGCCGTGGCCCCGATCCCGGCCAGCCACGCCGGGCGATGCGCGAGGTCGGCCAGCAGCCGCAGTGACTGTGCCTCGTCTGCCGGTCGGGTGCTGGCCTCGCGCTGCTGCAGAACACCACCGACCGCGAAACACGCTCCAGCGGCCAACGCGGCCAGCACGGCTATGATGATCACGGTGGCCGATCCTGACCGTCGACTGCCAAAGGGCTCGAAAGGGGGTTGACCGTTTCGAGGACGGCGAAACCGGCGGCGACGAAATTGCGCACCCTCGTGCTGCTGCTCGGGCTGGTCGGGCTGGTCGGTTGCGCCGGCTTGGCGACGTCACCGGCGGCTTTCCCGGTGTCCTGCACCGGCGTGGGCCCCGGCCTATCCGGCGCCGCGGCTACCCGGACGATCCCGGCGCGGGTAGTGCACACGGCCACCGCGACCCTGGTCCTGGTTCCGGTGTGCCTGTCCGGGCACGGCCCGTACCCGTTCGTACTCGACACCGGTGCGACCCAGTCGCTGGTGGACCGGACTCTGGCCGACCAACTGCAGCTGACCTCTACCGGGACGACCACCCCGGCCACCGGGGTGGGATGTACCAGGGCGGCTGGTCACGTTCAGGTGCCGAGCTGGTCGGTGGGTGAGATCCCGCTGCGCGCACAGACGCTGACGTCACTGCCGGTGGCGGGAGCTACCGGTGGGCCCGGCATCGCGGGACTGCTGGGTTCCGATGTGTGGAGCCGGTTCGGCCGGTTCCAGCTCGACTACCGGGCTGGGCAGGTGCTGGTGCCTGGCCCGGAGCAAGCCGCCGCCCCGACGTCGGCGCCGCCCTCCGCGACCGATCCCGCGCCGGGCAGCCAGCGCGTGCCGATGACGGTCATCCGCTCCGGGGCTTCCACCGTGGCGGTGGTCCCGGTGACCATCGAGGGCATCGGACCCAAGAAATTCGCCCTCGACACCGGTGCGTCGAACTCAGTGGTGGACCGCAGAGTGACCCAACAGTTGTCACTGCCGCCGGTAGGGCGACCCCGCAACGCGGCCGGGGTGTCCTGTTCGGCCGCGTCGCAGCCGGTCCATGTGGCCTCCTGGCGGGTTGGCGCGGTCACACTGCCCGCCCAGGACATCGACAGCATCGCGCTGCCGATTCCCAACCTGGACGGCCTACTGGGTTCCGACGTGCTCTACCGGTTCGGCACCGTGACCATCGACTACGCCGCCAGCACCCTGGTGCTCGGCGGTTAGCGCCCGGCCATCAGTCGTCCGTCGTCCTGCGCAGTCGCTTGATGAGCATCCGGCGCCGCTTGTCGGCAAGCCGGCGCTCGCGGGCGGCCCGGGACGGGCGAGTCGGCCGGCGGGTGGGTGGATCGGGGGCCAGCGCGGCACGCAGCATGGCGGCGAGCCGCGCCCGTGCAGCATCCCGGTTGCGTAGCTGGGAGCGATACTCGGTGGCCACCACCGTGAGCACGCCATCAACCAGCCGGTTGGACAGCCTCTGCAGCACGCGGGCCCGTTGCTGCGCGGTGAGCGTCGTGCTGGCCGTCACATCGAAGATCAGCTCGACGCGCGAATCAGTGGTGTTCACGCCCTGCCCACCGGGGCCACCCGACCGGGAGAACCGCCACCCCAGCTCCCGTTCTGGAATCAACACCTATCCAGCATGCCTGACATCGCGATTCGGTTCCGAATGGCGGTCCAACGGGTGCGCAAGACCGCCATCGGAGCCGAATGGCGCTAGGGGGGTTACTCCCCGGAGTCGGATTTCATGCCGGCTGAGATCAGGTCCATGACCGTTGAGTCGGCTAGGGTTGTGACATCGCCTATATCGCGGTGTTCGGCTACGTCGCGTAACAGCCGGCGCATGATCTTGCCGGACCTCGTTTTCGGCAGGTCGGCGACGACCATGATCTGCCTCGGCTTGGCGATCGCGCCGATCTCCTTGGCCACGTGGTTGCGCAGCGCCTTGATCGCCTCTTCGCCCCGTGCCTCATCTTCGGCGACGTGGCCGCGCAGGATCACGAACGCGACGATGCCTTGGCCGGTGATCGGGTCCGGGGCGCCGACCACGGCGGCCTCGGCCACCGTCGGATGCGACACCAGCGCGGATTCCACCTCGGTGGTGGAGATCCGGTGCCCGGAGACGTTCATCACGTCGTCCACCCGGCCCAGCAGCCAGATCGCGCCGTCGTCGTCGTATTTGGCGCCGTCGCCGGCGAAGTAGTAACCCTGCTCGGCGAAGCGCGACCAGTACGTCTCCCGGTACCGCTCGTCGTCACCCCAGATCGTGCGCAACATCCCAGGCCAGGGTTTGTCTAGCGCCAGATAGCCGCCCTGACCGTGATCGACGGGCGTGCCGGACTCGTCCACCACGGTGGCGCTGATGCCGGGCAGTGGGCGCATCGCCGAGCCGGGTTTGGTCGCGGTGACGCCGGGCAGCGGCGAGATCATGATCCCGCCGGTCTCGGTCTGCCACCAGGTGTCCACGATCGGGCAGCGATCGCCGCCGATGTGCTCGCGGTACCACATCCATGCCTCCGGGTTGATCGGCTCCCCGACGCTGCCCAACACTCGCAGCGACGACAGGTCGAACTTCTCCGGGATCTGACTGCCCCACTTCATGAAGGTGCGGATCAGGGTGGGTGCGGTGTAGTAGAGCGTCACGCCGTATTTCTGCACGATCTCCCAGTGCCGGCCCTCGTGCGGGGTGTTCGGGGTGCCCTCGTACATCACCGACGTCGCCCGGTTGGCCAGCGGACCGTAGACGATGTAGCTGTGCCCGGTGACCCAGCCGATGTCGGCGGTGCACCAGTAAACGTCCTGGCCGGCCTTGTGGTCGAACACCATGTGGTGGGTGTAGGCGCACTGGGTGAGGTAGCCGCCGGAGGTGTGCAGGATGCCCTTGGGTTTGCCGGTGGTGCCCGAGGTGTAGAGGATGAACAGCGGTTGCTCGCTGTCGAACGGCTCGGGGGTGTGCTGGTCGGACTGGTCATCCACCAGCTCGTGCCACCACAGGTCGCGGCCTTCGGTCCAGTCGATGTCGATGCCGGTTCGCTGGACCACCACGACGTTACGCACCGTCGAGGTGTCCTTGAGCGCCTCGTCGGCGTTGGCCTTCAACGGCGCAGCCTTGCCGCGCCGGAACTGGCCATCGGCAGTGATCACCAGTTTGGCCTGCGCATCGTTGATTCGCTGGCGCAGCGACTCGGCGGAGAAACCACCGAACACCACGTTGTGCGGTATGCCCAGCCGTGCGCAGGCGAGCATGGCGAACACCGCCTCGGGGATCATCGGCAGCTGGATGGCCACACAGTCCCCGGTCTGCAAGCCCAGCGACAGCAGGGCGTTGGCCGCTTTGCAGACCTCCCGCTGCAGGTCGGCGTAGGTGATGGTGCGGCCGTCGCCCGACTCGCCCTCCCAATGGAAGGCGACCTGCTCGCCGTGGCCGTCCTCGACGTGACGGTCGACGCAGTTGTAGGCGACGTTGAGCTTGCCGCCGACGAACCACTTAGCGAACGGTGCGTTCGACCAGTCGAGGACCTGCTCGAAGTCGGTGTTCCAGTGCAGCCGGTGAGCTTGTTGTGCCCAGAATCCTTCGCGGTCAGCGTCTGCTTGGTCGTAGAGCGCCGCGGTGGCGTTCGCCTGCGCGGCGAACTCCTCACTTGGGGGAAACGCCCGGCTCTCGGTGTGCAGATTGGCGAGTCGCTGGCTTGAGTCACCCATCGTGGAAGGTCCTCCTGTATCGGGTTTGTCACGGTTAGGTGATGACGGTAGTAGCCCGTCCATCCCGGGGCCACCGCTGTGTCGAGACGATGGCGTGGTCACCTGTCATCGTTGGCCCGGGTGCGCAAAATCGCGGCCTATACATTTCATATTGCGAGACAAATTGTCCATCATACGAGAGGCATGTCTAGCATCGAAGTCGTGACTGCCTCCAACCGTCCGCGCGAGTGGGACGCCACGACTTACGACTCCTTGCCGCTGCCGCACCAATGCTGGGGCCGTGGGGTACTGGCCTCGCTTCCACTTCGAGGCGACGAACGGGTGCTCGACGTCGGCGCCGGCACCGGTCGCGACACTGCGGCGCTGCTGCAACGGCTTCCCCGTGGCCATGTCGTCGCGGTCGACGGCTCGATGGCCATGCTCGCTGCGCTTCGCGACCGTCTCGCCGGCGTCGGCCCTGATCGCCTGACGACCCTGCATGCCGACCTCACCGCGCCACTGACGCTTGAGGAACCGGTCGATGCAGTGTTCTCGGTCGCGACGCTGCATTGGATTCCCGACCACAAATCCCTCTTCCGGTCACTGGCCGGCGTGCTGCGGCCCGGCGGCCTGCTTCGGGCCGAGTGGGGCGGTGCCGGCAATGTTGCCAATGTCGAGGCCGTGCTGGTCGAGCTCGGACTCCCGCGAGTCGGCGAGGCATGTTATTTCGCCACCGCGGAGCAGACCGCAAAGCGGCTGGCCGCGGCCGGTTTCGCCGATATCGAAGTTGTCTGCGTGCCGGGTGCCGCTCGAATGGAGTCAGCTGTCCAATTCGAGGCGTTGCTGACCAGCGTTGTGCTCAGCGCCGTCCTGGATTCCATCCCGGCCGGGCAGCGCCGGCAGGCCGTCAGGGACGTGGCTGCCAGGCTGCCCGAGCCACAGGTTGATTACGTGCGACTCCAAGCCTCCGCGCGACGTGCCGCATGAGAGCACGCTGTTCAAGATCGCGGTTTGTGTGTCGTGCGCGACATGATGTGTCGTCTACGACACACAAACCGCGATCTTGTGCCGGCGCCTGTGCGGTTATGGGGACACTCCAGCGCGCACTAGTCTCGCCGGAGTGTCTGTCGACCCGCTGGCCCCGCTGATGGATCTTCCCGGAGTGCGGGAAGCTGTCGCTCGAGCCCGCGACGCGGTGACCGCTGCGCACCGGCACCCGGCTAACCGGCGTAGCTGGCCGGCCACTGCGGCCGAGGCGTCGGTACGCGCCGCCCGTGCTTCGGCCGCGCTGGACGGCGGTAATCCCGAGTTGCCCGGCGACGGCTCGGTGCGCGACCCGGTGCTGGCCGGTGCGTTGCGGGTCGCGGAGGCATTGGGCGGCCTGCTCAGTACCTGGCGGCGGGCTCCGCTACAGGCCCTGGCCCGGTTACACGTGCTCGCCGCGGCGGATCTGCTGCCCGGCCCACAGCTCGGGCGGCCGGACTCATCGCGCGGCAGCACTGCTCGACTCGACGGGTTGGCGAGTTTGGTCACCGGGGGCAGCCAGGTTGCGGCACCGGTACTGGTCGCGGTGGTGCACGGCGAGCTGCTGGCACTGGCGCCCTTCGGGCAGGGCAACGGTGTGGTCGCCCGGGCCGCGGCTCGCCTCACCATGGTGTCCAGCGGCCTGGATCCCAAGGGCCTGATCGTCCCGGAGGTAGCGCATCTGCGCCGTGAGGGGCAGTACCGGACGACTGCGGCCGGCTTCGCCAGCGGCGAGGTAGCGGCGATTGGCCGGTGGCTCGTGCACTGCTGCACCGCGCTGTCCGCCGGATCGCGGGAGGCCATCTCGATCGCAGAGGCAGTCACTGTGGGTAACGACTAACGGTGATCGCGTAACCGAGAGCGGGTGACGGCAGCTTCTCGTCAGTTCGCGGCGACTGAATAAACGACGGCGGCGCTACTGGGAGCCCACACAAGCTTCCAGTCGCGCCGCCGTCCGCACGGACTGCCGGGGTACCAAGCGTGCAACTCGTGTCGTACCCTGCGGTGTCTCGGCGCCCGTATCCCCAGAGGACACGGCACGCAGACCCTTGACGACAAGCCTCCCGCGGCGTGCTGCGCGTGGGGTGCCCGACGCCCGTGCACGGAGCTCCAGACGGGGTTGACGGTACTTCTCTGCCGCACCGCCCCTGGCCTTCCAGATGTCCGTGCAGTCATGTCTACTCCGTGACCGGGGGCACAGCAAGGGGCCCGATCAGGCACTGCACTTTGGTTACTCTTCGTGAAATTTGCGGGTCAGAGCCACTCGTTTGAGGCAAGCGACGACCCATTGAGCCGACTTGACTCAACGCTGCCGTCGCCGTAATCCGTACCAGGCGACGCCGGCAGCGGCCGCTGCACCCAATCCGACAGCTGCGGCGATCTGTGCACCGGAGGGCGCCGGAATCCGGGTCCGCAGTGACACCGGGTTGGAGAATGCGAGCACCGGCCAGCCCCGCGCAACGGCCTCGCGGCGCAGCGCTCGGTCCGGGTTCACCGCTGTCGGGTGGCCGACCGCCTCCAGCAGCGGCAGATCCGTGATCGAGTCTGAGTAGGCGTGACAGCGTTGCATGTCGTAACCCTGCTCCGCGGCCAGCCGCCGGGCAGCCAGCGCCTTGTTCTCTCCCGCGCAGTAGAACTCCACGTCGCCGGTGTACCGACCGTCGTGGGTCCCCATCCGGGTGGCCACAGTGTGCGTCGCGCCGATCATCTTGGCGATCGGCGCCACCACCTCCACCCCTGACGCCGACACCACGATGATGTCTTCGCCCCGCTGGTGGTGCGCGGCGATCAACTCGGTCGCCTCGGCGTACACCAGTGGGTCCACGACGTCGTGCAGCGTCTCCTCGACGATTGCGGTCACTTGGGCAATGTCCCAGCCGGTGCATTGCGCGGTGATGTGCGCCCGCATCCGTTCCATCTGCTCGGTGTCGGCACCCGCCAGCAGGTACATGAACTGGGCATAAGTGCTCTTGAGGATCGCACGCCGGTTGATCAGACCTTCCTGGAAGAACGCTCGGGAGAACACAAACGCACTGGACTTGGCGATGATGGTCTTGTCCAGGTCGAAGAACGCTGCGATGCCCGAGGCGTCCAGGCTGGATGAGCTCACAGTCGGCCAGCATATGAGGCAACGTCCGTGCTCTATCCACAGCGCTCCCGTTATCCACATGTCGATCATGAGCTGCTGGCCTGGGCAACCCGGGGCAACGACAGTGAGACCGGACGACCCCGGGGAGCACGGGGCGCGGGACCTGTGGGGGCAACAGTGCAGATAAGCAGTGGGCGCGCGGCTGGCCGACAGCCGATGATGATCATGGAGCCAGGTGGGCTGGCCGATGAGGTCGCCCGACTGGCGGCGGCAGCGGGGTGTGATCCGCAGCGGGTCACCGATCTTGCGACTGCCCGCGAACAGTGGCACTGCGCCGCGCTGGTCCTGCTTGACGTCGACGCAGCGAGGGCTAGTGCCAGCGCTGGCCTACCCCGCAGAGACGGCGTGGTGATCGTTTCGACGGACGGAGACCCGGAGGTGTGGCAGTCTGCGGTCGCGGTCGGTGCCCAGCACGTGGCTGTGCTGCCGGACGCCGAAGCATGGCTGGTGGGCACCTTGGCCGATGCGATCGAGTCGCCGGCCGACCCGGGACGAGTGCTCGCGGTGCTCGGTGGCCGCGGCGGCGCTGGCGCGTCGGTATTCGCGACCGCCGTCGCAGTTGCGGTCGCGGAAGCGGGACGCCACGCCATGCTGGTCGACTGCGACGCCCTGGGCGGCGGCCTGGATCTCGCCCTGGGGGCCGAGAAGATGGACGGGCTGCGGTGGTCCGGGCTCGCGCTGGGGGATGGTCGGGTGCCGACCGCGGCGCTGCACGCTGCCTTGCCCACGCCGCGGGTGGGTCGTCGAGGTGGGCTGACGGTTTTGTCTTGCGATCGGGATGGTGCAGTACCCGACAGTGCCGCGGTGCGCACGGTGTGCGGTGCCGGACGACGAGCTGGCGAGACAGTGGTCTGCGATGTGCCCAGGTATCCCTGCGAGCCGGGTACCGCAGCGCTGGAGTCGGCGGATCTGGCGGTGCTGGTGGTACCGGCAGAGGTGCGGGCCTGTGCTGCTGCCGCGGCGGTGGCGGCCCGCATGCGGCGCTACGGAGTTTCGTTGCAGTTGGTGGTGCGAGGACCGGCGCCGGGCGGGATCACTCCCAGCGACATCAGCCAGGTACTGGGCCTTCCGCTGCTCGCAGCCATGCGTGCGCAACCCGGCTTGGCCGGCGCACTGGACCGCGGTGCGATGCCGGGCCGGATCCGAGGGCCGCTGGCCACCGCCGCCCGTCAGGTGCTGGCGATCCTTGACGATTCCAACCGGTCCGTGGGCGCGGCAGCGTGACCACGTCAGGGCGCCAAGCCGCTGCCCCGGTGCTGTCCGGACAGTTGGTCGACCGGGTGCGCAACCGGTTGGCAGCCGCTGGCGTGTCGGTCTCTCCAGGCGCGGTGGCTGCCGCGGTGCGAGCCGACTCCGACGGTGTGCTGGCCGATCTGCAGGTGCTCTCGGCGCTGCGTGAGCTGCAGCGCGAACTCATCGGGGCCGGTCCACTGGAACCGCTGCTGGTCGACCCGGAGACGACAGATGTGCTGGTCAGCGGACCTGATCAGGTGTGGGTCGAGCAGGCCGGCGAGTTGCGCCGCACCGGGGTGCGGTTCGCCGACGCCGATGCGGTGCGCAGGTTGGCTCAGCGGCTGGCGCTGGCCGCCGGACGACGCCTCGACGATGCGTCGCCGTACGTCGATGCGGCGCTGCCCGGCGGCGTGCGGTTGCACGCCGTGCTACCGCCGATCGCCACCGGCTGCACCTGCATCTCGCTGCGCATACTGCGGCCCACTACCCACGGCCTCGACGCGCTACAGGCGGTGGGCAGCGTGTCGCCCGAGGTCGGCAAGCTGCTGCGCGCCGTCATCGCCGCCCGGCTGGCCTTCCTCGTCGTCGGTGGTACGGGTAGTGGAAAGACCACCCTGCTCGCCGCGTTGCTGGGCTGCGTGCCCGGCGGCGAACGGATCGTGTGCGTCGAAGAAGCCCCCGAGCTGGCACCGGAACACCCGCATGTCGTCCGCTTGACCACTCGGACGCCCAACGTCGAAGGCGCCGGTGAGGTGACCTTGCGCGACCTGGTGCGCCAGGCGCTGCGGATGCGCCCGGACCGGCTGGTGGTCGGCGAAGTGCGCGGGGCGGAGGTGTGTGAGCTGCTCTGCGCACTCAACACCGGACACCAGGGAGGCGCTGGCACGCTGCACGCAAACTCACCCGCCGAAGTGCCCGCCCGGCTGGAGGCGCTGGCGGCGTTGGGCGGCATGGCGCGCAACGCGTTGCACAGCCAACTCGCCGCCGCCGTGCACGTCGTGCTGCATGTGGTGCGCCGCGACGGGGCGCGTGAACTGGCCGCGGTGGGAGTGCTGGAGCGCGGTAGCGAGCTGGTCCGGGTACTTCCTGCCTGGCAGGACGGTCGCTGGGGGCCGGGCAAGCAACAGTTGCACGACCTGCTGGCGGCCCGAGGTGCGGCGTGCTGAGCTTTGCGGTGGCCGCGCTGGCGGCCGGGGTGCTGTGCTGGCCCGCTGGGATATGTCGCGGCCGGCTCACCGGGCCGCGCCGCAGTGAGGCTCGAGCCCGAGTCGCGGCGGTCTGCGGTCGCTGGGCCACCCGGCGTTGCGGCCTGCTGTTAGTAGTCCTGGCGGCGGGAGTCGGTGCGTTGCTGGCTGGCCCGGGTGGCGGCCTGGCCGTTGCGATGGTGATCGGCACCGTCGTCGTGCGCCGCCGGGCCGGTCGGGATTGCCGGACGGCAGCAACGGCGGCCACCGGACTCTCCGATGCGCTCGGGATACTGGTGGCGGAACTGCGGGCCGGCGCTCATCTCGGCGACGCGATCACAGCGGCTGCTGAAACCCAGGGCGACGGGTCGCCCAACGTGGGCACCGACGTTGTCCGGGCACTGTCGGCGGTCGCCGCGGCGGCCAGGCTCGGCGGCGACGTCCCGGCGGTGCTGCGCAGCGTGGGTCCGGCGCCGTTGCGCGCGTGGCTGGGGCGGCTCGCCGATGCGTGGTTGCTGGCCGATCGCTACGGGATCCCGCTCGCGGACCTGCTCGACGCGGTGCGCTCGGACACCGAGCACCGGGTGCGATTCGCCGCCGAGGTGCAGGCCCGGCTTGCTGGACCCCGGGCGACCGCAGCGGTGCTGGCGGGGCTGCCGCTGCTCGGGTTGGCGCTTGGTCAAGCGGTGGGCGCCGCCCCGTTGCGCGTGCTGTGCCAGACGGTGGTGGGCCAGGTACTTCTGGTGATCGGCACAGCTGCAACCTGTATCGGCGTGCTGTGGAGTGCGCGACTGGTGTCCGGGGCGGTACCGGCATGACGCCACCGACGCTGGCCACGCTGCTGATCGCCATGGCACTGCTGATGGCGCCCGGTCCGGCTGGTCCCCGGTCGAGGTTGCGGCAGTCGATCAACAGAGCCGCAACGCCGGGAGGTGTTACCCGGTCGGCGCCACGCAGGACGGGCGTCGACGTGGAGCCGTTGGCGCTAGCCGGAGCGTGGGAGCTGCTGGCGGCCTGCCTGCGAGCTGGAATGCCGGTACCGGTGGCGGTGCGGGCGGTCGCTGACGGGCTCGGCGAACCGGCGGGGCCGGTGCTGCTGCGGACCGCGGAACTGCTGGTCCTGGGCGCTGACTCCATGCAGGCCTGGCTGCCCGCGTTGGAATGCACCGCGACGGCGCGGCTGGCTAAGGCCGCTCGGCGCAGCGGGCGCAGTGGCATCGCACTCGCCGAGTCGCTGACCCGGCTGGCGACAGAGGTACGGGCCGACGCCCGGGAACGGTCCGAAGCCCGAGCGCAGCGAGCTGGAGTGCTCATCGCGGCCCCACTCGGGCTGTGCTTCCTGCCCGCATTTCTCGTGATCGGCGTCGTTCCGGTGCTGATCGGACTAGCCGGTGGCCTGCTGCGGCAGTGGTGAGAACAGCAGAAATCTACCCAGACAAGGAGCTGATCCGATGACAACCCAACGCAGCACAGCGACCAGACCGCGGTGGTGGCGGTTGGTGATCGCCCGACTGGCCGGTGCGGTGGACGGCGAAGCGGGTATGAGCACTGTCGAGTACGCGATCGGGACGATCGCCGCGGCCGCCTTCGCGGCTGTTCTCTACAAGGTCGTGACCGGCGACATGATCGTCGGTGCACTCAACGACTTGGTGCAGCGGGCCCTGTCGGTGCAGTTCTGATGCCTACTGGCGACCGGGGCTCGGTCACCGTGGAGGCGGCGCTTGCCCTGTGCTCGCTGGTGGCGGTACTCGCCCTGGTCCTGGCCGCGGTGTCGGCGGTGGCGGCGCAGCTGCGTTGCATCGACGCCGCCCGGGAGGCGGCCCGGCTGACGGCCCGGGGTGAGCCGGCCCGCGCCGAGGACATCGCCCAGCGCATCGCGCCCCGTGGTGCGGTGGTGGCTGTCACGGTCCGCGGTGACGAGGTCACCGTGCGGGTCTCGGCGAATCCGGCCGCTGGGTTGTTGCCGGGCATTGACGTCGGGGCTGAGGCCGCGGCGGTACTCGAACCGGGGCCGCTGCCATGAGCGACGACCGGGGCGTGGCCACGGTGTGGGCGGCCGGGGCCATCGCGGTGCTGCTCAGCATGGCGGTGTTCGGGTTGCACCTCGGCGAGGCGATGGTTGTCCGCCACCAGGTCGAGTCGGCGGCTGACCTGGCCGCGCTGGCCGGTGCCGCGACGGTCGTCGCCGGTGAGCACTACGCGTGCAGTCAAGCCCGTCGAGTGACCGACCGGATGCGCGTGCGGTTGGAGGCTTGCCGAACACAAGGCTGGAATGTGCTGGTGGAAGTAACTGCCCGCCCCGCTGGCTGGCTAGCAACCCTCGGCACCGCCACCGCCCGAGCCCGCGCGGGCCCAGCCGCCGTCGCCAGCCGTCATGAACTCGACAGCACCGACGTTCTGCTCGACGAAAAGGTCCGTGCTGATGCTCCTATAGAAGTCAAGGCTCACGTGCGTCGTTTCGTGGGGTAGTTCGGGGGGCGTTTTCTGCGGAGTTGGTCCGGTGCGCGCCGGTGGAGGAGCAGGCCAGTTTCACCAGCCGGCTGATGGTCTTGCTCGG
>DASUII010000085.1:0-43793 GCA_036279835.1 Pseudonocardiaceae bacterium | reverse complement strand
AGCTCAACGGATAGAGCATCTGACTACGGATCAGAAGGTTGGGAGTTCGAGTCTCTCCGGGCGCGCACCTCCTACAGGACCGCTGAGCTGCGGTGAAGCAATGAAGTAAGATCGAGTACGGCAGTGTTAGTGGATCTTTGTCCATCAAACTGTCCATTAGACCGTGGCTACACTCGCCCGCATGGCTCGCAGGAAGCAGGCTCCGAAGGACCTCACGGGCATCCGCCGGCGCGGCAGCACCTACCAGGTCCGGATCTCCGGCGGAATCGACCCGGTGACCGGTCGGCAGCTGTTCCTCAGCGGTTCGGCCGACACCGAGGACGCCGCGATCGTGCTCCGCGACGGGCTGCGTCGGCAGGTGCAGGAAGCCACGGCGGCTCGGACGAATGTCACGTTGGGCTATTTGCTCGACGAGTGGCTCTCCGGCCACCAGGTCGAGGAGACCACCCGGTGACCGTGTGTTCGGCGACGCGGACGGTGAGAAGATTGTGGGCATGTACTCGGCGCTGCGCCAGTTCTTGCCCGACGACCACGGTGATCCCACTTTTGGAGGCCCGGCGCTGCATGGTGATCGGCCCGACGCAGACCGGTCGGCCGTTGAGCGGACTGCAGTTTCCGTCTCAGTTCACCCCGGTACGACTCCACCACTCAGGTCTCAGCCGTCGCTAGATCCGCACGACAGCGAACAATGGACCGGTCGCGAACGGGTAGGAATGGACCTCGAAAGCGCGCGCCCTCCGTCGACTCAAATCCCACCGCTAACACCATATACATAGGAAGACCGTCATTGTCTAGCGAGCTCCGTAGACTTCAGTCATCCGCCGACGAGCAAATCTTGCACTCGACTCGTCCTCGGGACCAGGGCGGCGCCGGTGAGGATTACCGGCGGGTTGACGCCCCCAGTAGGTTGTTACCAGGGCTCATGCCCGCAGCCTCCTCAGCTCGACGAGAGAGGAAGGGTCGTTCGTGGTGTTGCCCCAGATCCCAGTGACTGATCAGTGTCGGTGGCGGCCCGGGGAGATCACATGACGACTCGTCATGAGCGCTCGCGGAGAGAAGCGGACCCCAGTGACGGGTCACTCGTCAGTTTCAGTGCTTGGCCCGGCGCTGATGCGGTGGTCATACTCGACACATCCGTCCACGACGATTTCGCCCACCGATTCCAAGCTCGCGAGCTGGAGTATGTAAAGGTTGCCGCCGAGTTCCGCCGTGCGGACGAGCTGGACGCCGAGGCCGCGTACTACGCCCACCGGGCTATGCAGCAGGAGCAGGCCCGGGGACCTAGCTACTACGTGGGCCTGCTCCGGGCCTTGGCTACCGACCGGGCCGCGATGGCGCAGCGGCTACGGACCGGCAACGAAGCGACGTGATGGCGCGCCAGAAATCCGGCTAGACGACGCCGACGTTGGGTACCCCGCGCCACACGCTGGACCTGCCGCACCGCCAGGACCAGGTCGACGCGGTGGCGATGGCCCAACGTCACTGGTGTGTTGGCGAATAGGACTCTGATGAAAGCTCCGACCGAAATTGAGTCGTCGAGGCGCCCTTGCGTCGACGAGCGGTGACTGCTGCGAGCAGTGGATTAACGATAGATGCGGGGCTGCCAGGTGACAACGGCTCGGTCGGCCACGACCGAGGCCAGCAGCGTGGTCCCGTTCGATAGCGGCACCGCGGCCACCAACCGCACTTTGCGGTCGTCCCCGGCCGAGGCCAGACCCGATGCGCACCCAGCAGGACTTGGTCGCACCTACCACTACGCCACCAGTTCCGTTGATGCGCTCGACAGCAGGCACAATCACGTCGGCCTGCTCGGCAATCTTCTTTACGTTCTGCAAGCTGTCATCGAGATTGCCGGCGATGCGGTCGAGTAGCACACCGATCGCGAAGAGATAGATCGCCAGCACGGCAATCAGCAACGCGATGACGACTACCGTTAAAGCGATGAGAGTCATCTCTGATCCTTTTTTGGCAGAGAATTTCAGTCTGCACGCACCGCTACCGGAGAAGGTGGGATGTAGAGATCAGTCTCCGCGCTCGTCCGATCATGGATTGATCCAACGGCGGGCGCACCCGGACCGGCTGGATACGGCCTGGCCCGAATCCCTGGGTACCCACTCGGTGTCCACGTCGATCGTGACCTGGACGCCGAGCCGGGCAGGAGGAGGTCGTCAGGCGATCGCAGGCGCGCCAGGCGGTGTGAGGTAGGGCTTGAGCAGGATCCCTAACTGGAGGGTCAGCATCCGCATCCATGCTTGACCCACTTCCGCTGCTTCGGGCGGCTCGGGGAGTTTCCCGAAGACGTAGTCTCCGTCGGCTCCGGGGGCGATGGTGTTCAACGCGGTCATGACTCGCATCTCGACCCAGCCCATGAGGGCGATGGTCAGGTCAGGCGGGACGACCACGTGGGGATGGGTTCCACCGTCTTTGACGTGGGCGTCGGCGACTTTGGACATGTAGGCGTGGAAGTTGCCGTCCATCGGCTTGGTGGTACTCCGCAACCACCAGGCCTTGAGAGTCATCTTTCGCTGTGTGAGGTGCGAGGCGTCCTGGAAGTATCCGGCCGATTCAGGGCGGGAGAGTAGGTAGTCGTAGGCGAGGGTGACCACGCCTCCTGCTGCTGGTCCCAGGAGTGGGCCGGTCTTGCGAAGAATTGCTCGCTCTTTGGCGCCGAAACCGGCGAACTCCGCGTAGGGATGGAACTCGGCGGCTTCGTGACGGCCCAGGGGTGCGTCTGGTTCTGCCAGGCTGGGTTCGAGGATGATCCCGAGTTGCAGCATGAATTGGTTCATCCAGGCTGCGCCGGCGGCGGAGACGGTGGCGAGGTCGCAGGTTTTACCCATGGCGTCGAGGATCTGGCCCTGTAGCCAGGCGGTGAGGGCCAGGACGAGTTGGGGCGGGAGTGGTATCTGCACTCCGGGGAAGGTCACTTCGGTTCCCCCGACGTGGCTGGTCTGTCGTAGGAAGGCAGCGAGTTCTCCGTCGAATGGTCCGGCGATTGTCCTGTCCAGCCACTCTTTGATCAGCGGCTCGTTGACCGCTAGGTCTGATCTGTCCATAAGCGGCGCGGATTCCGGACGGGTCCTAAGGTATCCGGTTATTGCCTCCGGGATACGGTCGATGAACGCTGCGATGTCCCTGCCGGTCTCTTGGACGGCCACTGCCTCATAGACTCCGAACCCGGCGAAGTCGGCGAGTGGAGCGAACTCTGGTGTTACCAGGTGATCGTAGCCGTCGGCCTCGAGTACTTCCTCGATCTGGTTGCCGATGGTCATGATTATCTCCCCTATTCAGGCGGTAAGCCATGCTCGTGAGGACGGAATCTGGACGTAGAGCGGAGACCAGATGTTCCCAAACTGACCTTACTGGGATCTAGCTAGTCGATCGTTACACCGGCGTTGGTGTCATGTAACTAGACGCTCACAGGCGGTAGTCCCGTTTACCTGCTTGTTTCTCAAATTGATTGTTACGCCAAGTGTTGGAGTATGTAACTAGACGCTCACAGGCCTGAAATTGTCATTGTGAGCGGCCGGCTGCTGGTGGACGCGTCCACCAGCAGAGTCCAGCACAACTCCGTCCCCATCCCTTGATCGAGGGCAGAAAGGAGAGGAGACAGAGGTGATCTTTGGCGGTCGATAGAGTTGATCACGTTTTTGCAAGGCAAAGGTGAGACCAGCTCGCAGGCGTTTGGTGAGCTGACTGATCACGCATACCAGGGGTCGCGAGTGCCGCGCTGATCGTCACTGTCCACCCAGACACTCCCAGTGTCGATCATGGGCTGCCTATCCCGTGATCTTGCCGGGTCTCAGTTGGGGTCTCAGTTCGCCCCGGTTCGGAGGCACATCTGTGCTGCTGTCGTTGCTCAACTCGTACTCAACCCGTACGTCAAAGGGGAGTGCAGGCGGGTTTTGATTGGCTAACGGGCGTGGATGCGGTCAAGTCCGCCGGTACAGCGGTTTGAGTCTATTCGCCGCTTGTGACGACGACGGTGGTTTGGTCGGGGTTTCCGGAAGTCCAGGGCGGTGGCTCGTGTCGGCTTGAGGTGTAGGAGGGTGTGCCGGTGGCATTGAGCACTCGGGTGCGGTGGCGGCGGGTGGTCGTGGTGGTCGTGGGGTTGGCCGCGGCCGGGCTAGTCGTGCGGGTGTTGTATGACAGCAGCGACGAGTTGCTCACCGCCGCCGACACCTTGACCTCGGTCAGCGTGGGGTGGGTCGTGGTGGCGATCCTCGCCGAGGTGCTGTCCTATCTGGTGCGGGGGGCCGCGACCGCGGTGGTGCTGCGGCGCGGGGGCGGCAGAGTCGGGCCGGTAACCCTGGGCGCGGCTGTACTGGCCGGTGACGCGGCGGCCTACTGCTTACCGTTCGGGTTCGCAGCCTCCGGCGTGGTCATGGTGGACGTGTTGCGTCGCCGTCGGGTGGGGGCGGTGGTGGCCGGGTGGATGTTCGCGGTGTGCACGGTCCTTTACGTCGGTGCGGTCACGGTGTTGACCATCGTCGCGGTCCAGATCGCCGGCAACGCCGACCCGGTTTCCGGATTGCAGGCAATCAGCATCGCGCTACTGGCCGCGCTGGCCTTGGTAGGTGGCGGGTACGCGGTGCTGCGCCGACCTGCGGTCCGGCGCCGAATCGCTCGGCCGTTCCAGGGTGCGCGGTCGACCATGGCCCGGCGACGTGCCAGGCCTGCGTCGGGTTCCCGCCGGTTGGGTCGGATCCTGCGGCGGATGGGTGCGCCGATCGGGAGAGTGCGGCGGGACTGGGCGGCCCAGCTGCGCACCATCCGGCTGACCCCGGCCGCCGGCGTCGCGGCCTTCGCGCTGATGATGCTCTGCTGGATAGCCGACATCGCGGTGCTCGCGCTGGCTTTTACGGCATTGCACACCACGCCGCCGTGGACCGGGTTGCTACTGGCCTACTGCGCCGGGCAGATCGCAGCAAGCATGCCGGTGACCCCCGGAGGTATCGGGGTCGTGGAGGGCAGCATCACCCTGGCCCTGGTCGCCTTCGGGGGGGCCCAAACCATCACCCTGGCCGCGGTGCTGCTCTACCGACTGATCACCTACTGGGGTTGCATCCCTGCCGGCGGGCTGGCGTGGCTGGTGCTGCGAGCGATCTCGCGCGCACCCGTCCCACCCACTGCGGGTGGCGCTATCGTGGCAACGAGTCAGCTTACGAGAGAACCGGACCCCGTATCATGACCATCCTGCGCTGGCGGATGGCCCGCGCCACACTGGCCGGGATCGGGCTCGCCCTGGCAGTGGCCTGCGCGGGGCCGGGCAGCGGGGCCTTGGTCACCAACGACGTGTCGGGCTGCGCCGCGGTACTCCCGCTGGCCCGTCGCATCGTCCACGACCAGGGCACCCTGACCTTCATCCGGCCCATTAACCAGACTGACGCTGACGCCCTCGCCCGCGAACTAGGCGTCACACCGGCCGCACCTGCTCAGCTGCACGCCCGGCACCGACCGCCACACCCGCCAGCTCAAACCAGACAGCCACACACCTGTCTGGTCGTCTATCACGGCAACTACCCCCAAGGAACGATCGCCAGTGCCATCCCACCAGCGGTGGCCGGTCACTACGCCCTGATGGTGCTCCGCGTTCGACACCCCTCGATCGACCGCATCCTGGTCACCAACCGGCCCCCCGCCGGTCTGAAACCCGGCCTCATCCACTTCTGAAGTGATCAAAGTCACTACGGATGCAATCAGTGGTTTCGATCACGCAGCGAACAGCCGCAGCTCCTCGCGGTCCCCAGGGTTGTCAGCGATGCCTTGACAGATTCTTCACAGGCTTTCCCCATATTTGTCCAAGGCGCCCGGTCGACGCTGACGCCATGAACCACTCCCAACGAGCTCGGCTGGCCGACCGCGACCGCGGCCAGCGCCGCATCGCCCACGTGACGCGCGGGATCGCCGCGGGCGGCGGCCTGACCGCGGCGGTGATCGCCATCGTGCTCGCACAAGGCCCCGCCGCCGCGTCCACCGCCTCGACCACCAGCGACTCCAGTCTGGTGCAGAGCGCGGCGCAGTACAGCCAGCAGGGCGGCGAAGAGACATTGCAGCCCCCGGCGGCGGCCCCGAGCCACTCGTCCGGTGGCGGCTCACACACCCGGTCGGGTGCCTCGTGACCATCGCCGCGCACCGCACTGACGTCACCGGCGCCCCCGAAGCCTCTGGCGCAACCGACGTCATCGAGGTGCGGTTTTCGGCGATCGGAACGACGGCGGCGCTGGCGGTCACCGACCCGGCGGCCGCATCGGCGGCCGAGACGATGCTGCGGGCCGACCTCGCTGAGCTGGACTGGGTCTGTAGCCGGTTTCGCGCCGACTCCGAAATCCGCCAACTGGAGCGCACCGCCGGCTCCCCGGTGACGGTCAGCCCGCTGCTGGCCCAGATCGTCGACACCGCACTGCGCACCGCGCAGCTCACCGACGGGCTAGTCGATCCCACCGTCGGGACCGCGATGGCTACCCTGGGCTATGATCGGGACTTCGCCGCCCTCGACGTCGACGGCCCGGCCATAGTGCCTGTGCCTGCGCCGGGCTGGTGGCGGATCAGCTGGGACCCGCGATCCCGCGAGATATTGCTGCCCCACGGAATCTCTCTCGACGTCGGGGCCACCGCCAAAGCCCTCGCAGCCGACCGAGCGGCAGCGCGGATCGCCGCGAAGCTGCGCTGCGGGGTACTGGTCAACCTGGGCGGTGACCTCGCCGTCGCCGGCCCACCTCCGCAGGGCGGTTGGCAGGTGCTCATCGGCGACGACCACACCCACCCCGACCTTGACGGCGGCCACGGTGTCGCGATCGAGTCCGGCGCCCTGGCAACGTCCGGAACCGCCCGGCGCCAGTGGCGCCGCGGCGGGGACCTGATGCATCACATCCTCGACCCGCGCACCGGTGCCCCCGCGGCCGGTGGCTGGCGCACCGTCAGCGTCGCCGCCGCATCCTGCGTCGACGCCAACACCGCCAGCACCACATCGATTGTGCTCGGCGCCGCGGCCCCCGGGTGGCTCACCACACGCGGGCTGCCCGCCCGCCTGGTCACCGACGACGGTGCCGTGCACACCGTGGCCGGATGGCCGACCACCGAGGACACGCCCGCTGGGATGGGGGCCCTCTGATGGAGCTGCTCTGGTATATCAGCCGCGCGACGGGTCTGATCGCGCTGCTGCTGTTGACCGCCACGATGCTGCTGGGCATCACCGGAGTGATGCGTTTCGCCGCGCCCGGCTGGCCCCGGTTCGTGCTGGCCCACCTCCACCACAACCTCGCGCTGCTCACCCTGGCGTTCCTCGCGGTGCACGTGTCCACCGCGGTGATCGACCCCTACGCCGGCATCAGCTGGATCGACACCATCGTGCCCTTCATCTCCAGCTACCAGCCATTGTGGCTCGGACTCGGCGTCGTCGCCCTCGAACTGCTGCTCGCACTGGTCGCCACCAGCCTGCTCCGCACCCACGTCGGACGGCGAACCTGGCGCGCGGTGCACTGGGCGGGCTACGCGTGCTGGCCGATCGCGGTCATCCACGGCCTGGGCATCGGCGGCCAAGACACCCAAACCCCCTGGATGCTGGCCCCCACCCTGGGATGTATCGCACTCGTGGCCGGCGGGCTGATCTGGCGGGCGCTCATCGCATCCGCCAGCCAGGCGGGACGGGTCCAGGTGACCCAGCGATGAACCGCCCTGGGACAGTCCGGCCCACCTCCACCCATCCCACGACCGGGATGCCGGCCCCGTCGGCGGCCGGCCCGCGACTGCTCGCCGGGTGGTACGAGACACGCGCCCCCGCCGGCCTCGCCGAGCACCACCGCCGCTACGGCCAGCTACCGTTGCCCGATCGGCCCGGACGATCGGCTCGCTTGATCGACGAGGTCACCGCGGCAGGTCTGTGTGGACGCGGTGGTGCGGGTTTCCCCACCGCCCGCAAACTCGCCGCCGTCGCCGGTGGCCGACCAGTGGTAGTGGCCAACGGCTGCGAGGGAGAACCGGCCAGCGCGAAAGACGCCGCGCTGCTCAGCCTCGCTCCGCATCTGGTGCTCGACGGTAGCGTGCTCGCCGCCCACGCGCTGGGCGCCACAGAAGTGATCCTCTGCGTCCACCAGGGCTCGCCAGTGACCCGCACGCTACCGTCGGTGCTCGTTGAGCGGGACGACCCGGTGCCGGTTCGCCTGGTCACCGTGCCCCCGCGATACGTGGCCAGCGAGGCCTCCGCTCTGGTCAACTTCCTGACCACCGGCGACGCGCGCCCGACCACCACCCCGCCGCGGGCGTCCCAACACGGGGTCAACGGGGCACCGACACTGGTCGACAACGTCGAAACCCTCGCCCACCTGGCGCTGATCGCCCGCTTCGGCGCCTCCTGGTTCCGCTCCACCGGCACGGCGGACCTGCCCGGCACACTCCTGATCACGGTAGGCGGGGCCCTCCGCCGACCCGGCGTCTACGAGGTCGCCGGCGGCACCACCCTCGGCGTGGCCCTGCAGCACGCCGGCGGACCCGCCTCGCCAGTCCAAGCGGTGCTCATCGGCGGCTACGCCGGAAACTGGCTCAGCGTCCCCGAGTCCTTGGACACCCCGCTGAGCCACGAAGGCCTACGCAGCGCCAGATCCACCCTCGGGGTTGCCGTCCTGCTAGTCCTGCCCCACACGGCGTGTGGCCTCGCGCAGACCGCGCACCTGCTGCGCTACCTCGCCGCCGAATCCGCGAAACAATGCGGACCCTGCACCTTCGGGATCCCCGCGATCGCCACCGACCTCACCGAGATCGTGGCCGGCCACCCCAACGCCCCTACTGCGTTCGAACGCCTCCACCGCCGCCTCGGGGTGCTCCCCGGGCGCGGTGCGTGTGCCCACCCCGACGGCGCCGCCCGGCTCACCACCAGCGCACTACGCGTCTTCGCCACCGACGTCCACCACCACATCCACGGTCACCCCTGCCCCGGCGCAAACCACCCGCCCCTGTTTCCCATCCCAGGACGGCACTGACATGACTGTCCCCCGCAGAACCGACCACGGCAACCGACCCTGGCTACGAGTCGATCCGATCGCCTGCACCGGGCACGGAATCTGCGCCGAACTACTCCCCGAACACATCACCCTCGACGAGTGGGGCTACCCCCTCATCGACCCCAACCCGATCCCCACCGACCTGCTGCCACAAGCCCGCCACGCGGTAGCAACCTGCCCAGCCCTCGCTCTGCGGCTACAGCGACCCGACTCGACATGAACCACCCCGGGTCTGATGGAGGCTCTGTTATGGGTGCGGTGGGGGTGTTGCTGGGGCTGGTGCTGCTGGTGTTCGAACTGGCGCTCGTGGTGCGGATGGTGTTGGACTGGGTGGGGGTACTGGCTCCCGGGGGCGGGAGGTGGTCGATTCCGGCGCGCCGGATGGCGCACACCGTGACCGAGCCGGTGTTGGTGCCTGTCCGCCGGGTGCTGCCGCCGGTGCGGCTCGGTTCGGTGTCGATCGACCTGGCGTTTACCGTGGTGTTCGTCCTCGTGCTGGTCCTGCGTACGATCGTGGCGGGCCTGTGATGGCCGCCGGACCGGGCGGCCCCGCGGACGGGGTGCCGGCGGACGGGCGCGGGCTGGCGCCGGACTGCACCTCTTGTGACTCCGCCCATGGATGTCCTCGATAGGTTCCTGCGCGGCGGCGGCTGAGATGCTTGTGCTCGGATGCGACTGACAGCAGCCGCACAACCCTGGCACAGCTTCTGGCGGGACGCTGCAGGGCATGACAGCGCCGACTCTGCGATGCGTTGGTGGGGAACTCGCTGCTTGCGACGATGCCCGACCGAAGTCACCATCGCCACCGGTGGCCATGAATGGCGCTGCCACGACACTGTCTCGCCGGCGGCGATGGCGTGCCATCGTCGGATGCCTGTTGGTGGCGCTGCTCGTGGTTGAGGCCGATCTGGTCGGCCCGGATCTCGCCAGTGCCATGAGGTCCCTCTCCGGCGCCAACGCCGGCTGGCTCGTCGTCGCCACGTTTGCTGCCGCGGCCTCGATGAGCACGTTCGCTCGAGCACGCTGCCGGCTGCTGCGTGCGGCCGGCGTGGTGGTGACGCTGCGCGGCTGCGTCGCGACGGCATATGCGGCGAACTCTTTGCACGCCACACTTCCTGGTGGCGGCGCCTTTTCCACCGGCTACAGCTTCAGGTGGATGCGCTGCCGGGGCGCTAGCGGCGCGGTGGCCACATGGTGTCTGGCCGCGAGCGGGCTGGTGTCGACCGGCTCTCTGGTCGCGCTGGCGATGTGTGCCCGCCACCTCGGCCGGCGTCCCGAACGGGTCGTCGTCGCTGGCCGGTGGGTCCTGACCCGGGCGAATCGGGTTCGGCATCGCCATCCCGCGGCGGGGGCCGACGTGCTGGACGAGTTGGTGGCCCAGCTGCGATCCGTGCGGCCCAGCGGCCGGGACTGGACTGTGGCGACCGGGTTCGCGCTGCTCAACTGGGCCTTCGACGCGGGCTGCCTGGCCGCATGCGCGGCGGCCCTGAGCGTGCACGGACTGACACTTCCACTGCTGGTCGTCGCCTACACCGCAGGCATGGCCAGCTCAGGGCTGTCGCTGCTACCCGGCGGGATCGGCGTGGTGGAGGCCGCCCTCGTCCTCGCTCTGGTCGCGGGTGGAGTCCCGGCCGCGGCGGCGTTGCCCGCGGTCTTGCTGTACCGGCTGATCAGCTTAGTCGGAGTCGTCAGCGTGGGCTGGATGGTGTTTGCGGTCCAGCCGTTGCGGCGCGACCCGGTCGCCCTCGCAGCAGCACCATCCAAGCACGACGCGCGTGATCAACAGCGCCAGCCGCACGGGTACCGACCTGCACGCCCATATCGGTACCCGCGAGGTGGCACGGGATCTAGATGTCCTGCGCTCGGCCCTGGGTGACGCCAAGTTGACCTACCTAGGGTACTCCTACGGCACGCCACCACCAGTCTAGAGAAGATCGACATTAACCGCATAGCTGCTGGTTAGGGGGAATCGACGAGCCAGAAGGAGCAGGCGAGGAACACTCCTTCGCCCGCGGGGAGCCCGTCGTCGCAGGATTGGGTGTGGTAGCGCAGTACGAAGCCGTCTTGGGTGAGTTCGCGCTGGATGGCGGTTTGGAGTTCGAGTCTCTCCGGGCGCGCACTGCTCCGCGTTGTTCGTCGACATCCGCGACTCCTTTCGATTGCCTGATCTGTACAACCGGCCAGCGCTTGCCAAGCTGTACCGTGCCTACATCTCCGACATGGTCGCAATCATGAACGGCCACGCGCAGGCAAGAGAGATCCGGAGCCGTGCTGACGGCACGATGTTCTGGGCCGCCTCATCCGTCCCCGTACAGCGTCCAAAGGCCCCAACAAGACAAGGACGCACCGATCACCGGGTTCGTGATGACATGCGCGGGGACGACGCGACGGCGCCTACAACGTGGGGGTGCTGCGCTGTCTGGTTAGGCGGTGGTGGCGGTTCCGGGGTCGGGCACCCCCATGCGGAGGTGCTCGCTGTGGTAGACGGCCTCGTCGAGCAGCATCGCGACGTGGTTGTCGTGCAGGGCGTAGACGATCCGCTGTCCGGCGCGGGTTCCGGTGACCAGCCCCAGGGTGCGCAGCAGGCGCAGTTGGTGGGATACCGCGGAGGCCTCCATGCCGATGGTCTCGGCGAGCTCGGAAACCGCGCAGGGACCTTGGCGTAGCCGGGACAGGATCAGCAGCCGGCTGGGGGTCGCCAGCGCTTGCAACGTGGTCGCCACGCTGGCCGCGGTCTGGGCGTCCAGCACCGCCGGCGGGGTGTCTCTGCCCTGCACTCCGTGGCCCACGGCATCCACTCTAACCGTGGCGAATAACTGAACAGCTCTTCAGAGATTCCTGTACGGTGAGGTGGTCGGATCGCCGCGCGCGTCGTGAAGGGAGTGAGTCGTGGCTGTGGGGGTGGCAGGATCCGACGTTGCTCGGCCCGAGGCCGTCTCGGCCCGTCGCCGTGCTGGGGCGTGGTCGTTGCCAGCTCTGCGGTGGGCGGCGGTGGCGACCGTGCTGTTCTGCGGTGGGCTGTTCACCGAGCTCGCCGGTGGGCCGGGCTGGCTGTCCTGGATGTTGTTGCTGGCCTGCTACGTCACCGGGGGCTGGGAGCCAGGGTGGGCCGGGCTGCAGGCGTTGCGGGGCAGGACCCTGGATGTGGATCTGCTGATGGTGCTGGCCGCGATTGGGGCGGCGGCCATCGGGCAGGTCCTGGACGGCGGACTGCTGATCGTCATCTTCGCCATCTCTGGTGCGTTGGAGGCGGTGGCGACCCATCGCACCGCGGAATCGGTGCGCGGGCTGCTGGACCTGACCCCGGAGCGCGCGACCCGGCTCACTCCCGCTGGTGAGGAGAGCGTGGATACCGAGTCGCTAGTGGTGAGGGACGTGATCCTGGTCCGCCCGGGCGAGCGGATCGGCGCCGACGGGACGGTCCTGGACGGGGCCAGCGCCGTGGACCAGGCCACCATCACCGGGGAGGGTCTGCCGGTGACCAAGACCGTCGGCGATGAGGTGTTCGCCGGCACGTCCAACGGCGGTGGAGCGTTACGAGTACGGGTAACCAAGCCGGCGCACGAGACTGTAGTCGCGCGGATCGTGGCGATGGTCGAACAAGCGTCGGCGACCAAGGCCAAGACTCAGTTGTTCATCGAGAAGATCGAGCAGCGTTACTCGATCGGCATGGTGACCGCCACGGTGGCACTGTTCGTGATCCCCCTGGTGTGGGGTGCCGAGTTGCAGTCCACCCTGCTGCGGGCGATGACGTTCATGATCGTCGCTTCGCCCTGTGCGGTGGTGTTGGCCACCATGCCGCCACTGCTCTGCGCGATGGCCAACGCTGGCCGGCATGGGGTGCTGGTGAAATCCGCGGTGGTGATGGAACAACTCGGGCAGACCAGCAGGGTCGCCTTCGACAAGACCGGCACCCTGACCGAGGGCACTCCGCGGCTGACCGACATCCGTCCGCTGACCGGATCCGGCCTATCCGACGAGGACCTGCTCGGCCTCGCTGCGGCCGTCGAGTACCCCAGCGAGCATCCCCTGGCTCGCGCGGTCGTGGCCGCCGCGCAGGACCGCGACCTGGCCCTGTCGCCGGCGCGGGGGTTCAGTTCCACCCCGGGGGTGGGCGTGCACGCCACTGTCGCCGGTGCCCGGGTCGCGGTCGGCGCACCGGCGCGCCTGCTGGACGATCTCGCCGGACCCGCCGCCGATCGCGTCGCCGCGGTGGTGTCCGCCCTGGAGCAGGCGGGCCGCACCACTGTGCTGGTCCTGCGCGATGGTGTCCCGGTCGGGGTGCTAGGTATCGCCGACCGGCTCCGGCCGGACGCCGCGGCGACGGTAGCCGCGCTGGGGGCGATGACCGGTGCCACGCTGCTGCTGACCGGGGACAATCCGCGGGCCGCGGCGGCGCTGGCCGCCGAGGTCGGCATCGGTGATGTTCGGGCCGGGCTGCTGCCTCAGGACAAGGTTGACACGGTACGGGCCCTGCAAACCCGAGGCGAGCGGGTGGTGCTGGTCGGCGACGGCGTCAACGATGCCCCCGCGCTAGCCGCCGCCCACACCGGCATCGCGATGGGCAAAGCCGGCTCCGACCTGACCCTGGACACCGCCGATGCCGTCATCGTCCGCGACGAACTGGCCACCATTCCCGCTGTCATCGCGCTGTCCCGCTGCGCCCGCCGCCTCGTCCTAGCCAACCTGGTGATCGCCTCGACCTTCATCACCGGCCTGGTGATCTGGGACCTGCTCGGGCACCTGCCACTGCCCTTGGGCGTGGCCGGCCACGAAGGCTCCACCGTGATTGTCGGCCTCAACGGGCTACGCCTGCTGCGCACCGCCGCCTGGCACCGTGCCTCCCCAAACAGGGGCAGTCGGTGAGCGGCCGCACCACCCGCCCGGCCGGTCATGACAGTGGGGCGGCTAGGCCCACCGTCACCGTCTGCCGCGGCTGCTGCTGCGGCACCCCCAAAGTCCCCCGCCTGGATCACACTGCTCAACTGGCCGACCTGCGCCAATCCCTCGCCCGGGTAGCCACCATCCGGACTACCCCCTGCCTAGATGCCTGCGAACACGCCAACGTCATCGTCATCCAGCCCTCCGCACAAGGCCGTGCGGCCGGGGGTCGCCCCGTCTGGCTGGGTCTGGTCAACGACCCCGACGCGGCAACCGACATCACGGCCTGGATCACAGCCGGCGGCCCCGGCATCGTCGCCCCACCCGACGTCATTGACCTGTACACCTTCACCCCACCCCGGCGAGTCCGGCAGGCACTCGACAACTGATCCACCGCGAGGCCGTCGGCACGAACCTGCCCGCACCACCCCGGCCGGTGGAAGCGCAGCACCGCGGTTGCATCCGGTCGGCACGTGGTCGCGTCTAATCCGCCGAGGGCGGGGAGGTGGCGAGGTTGGCCGACCATTTTTCCTCGATGCGTCCGAATCGCCAGATCCCGAGTGCCACGATCCAGGTCAGCACGAACAACCCGACAATGAAGAAGCCGACGCCGTTGAGGTTCAGGTTTCCGATCAGAGCGAGTGGACCGGAGTCGATGCCAAGTTTGTCGATGAGGATGGAGATCAACTCAATGGTGCCGACGATCAGTGCGACGGCGACAGACAGCGCGGTGATGGTGATGTTGTAGTAGACCTTGCGCACGGGCTTGGAGAACGCCCAGCCGTAAGCGAAGTTCATGAAGCAGCCGTCGGCGGTGTCCAGCAGGCACATCCCGGCTGCGAACAGGATCGGCAGGATCAGGATCGCATACCAGGGCAGGTTGGACGCCGCGGCGCCACCGGCCAGCACGAGCAGCGAGACTTCGGTCGCGGTTTCGAACCCTAGGCCGAAAAGCATGCCGGTCGGGTACATCTGCCATGGCTTGGTGACGGCCTTGGTCACCCCGCCCAGGAAGCGGTTCATGAACCCGCGGCTGTTGAGCTGGTTTTCGAGGGTCTGTTCGTCGTAGGCGCCGCGCCGCATCTCGCGGAACACTGTGATGATCCCGATCAGGATGACCAGGTTGATGATGCCGATGAGGTAGAGGAACACCCCGGATACGCTGGTGCTGATCAGCCCGAGGTTCTGTTGCAACGCCGACGACTTGGTTTCAGTGACCTGGCTGGCCAGTGCTTTGACGCCGATGGAGAGCAGGAGCGCCAGCCCGAACACGATCGTGGAGTGCCCCAGGGAGAACCAGAATCCGACCGACAGCGGCCGCTTCCCGTCGGCCATCAGCTTGCGGGTGGTGTTGTCGATCGCGGCGATGTGGTCGGCGTCGAAGGCGTGCCGCATGCCAAGTAGGTAGGCGGTCAGGCCCAGGCCGATGCCGTAGATCCCGGACTGGCTCAGGTGGTAGTTCCGCGGCGCGACGATGCCGGCCAACACACCAAAGCCCACGAAGTGCAACAGCAGAATAAACCCGGCCATCCCGCCCAACGCCGTCCACTCCGCCGGGGACAACGCGCGGCGGAAGCGGGTCAACCGGGAGGTTGTGTCCAAGTGGGCGGTCATGGCGGCCCTCTCTCGAGTTCGGCTCTCTGGGTGTCAGGTCGAGGTAGGCCGGGGTGGCGCCGCGACCTCCGATCGTGCGGTTCGCTAAGCGAAAGACCAAGTCACAGCTTGGCACCGCGTTGCTTCCTAGTGAAATATTTCCGTTAGGAACAGAATGTCGGATGGTCAGGGATTGTGCAGGCAGTCCGGAGGAGTGTCAACGCCTTCGCACCGGAGCCTCAGGTTGCGCCCACGGCCGGAGAGGCAGCGTTCGCGGTGGCCATTTCGGCTGCTTCGCAGCCGCAACACCGTGGTGGCGCCAGTCTGACCTGTACTTACTGCAGGGCGTCGGCGACCTGGGACAGCACGCGGGTCAGTTCCCCTAGCTGCTCGTCACCGATGCGCTCGGCCAGTTCCAGCTGATCGGAGTCGACGGCGGCACGGATAGTCTCGTACTTCGCCACGCCGCGCGGAGCCGGGAACACCAGCACGCGGCGGCGGTCCTCGAGGTCACCGCGCCGGTAGACGAGATTGTCGGCGACCATGCGGTCGATCAACTTGGTGAGCGTGGGGCCCGGCAGCAGGACGAAATCCTTGATCTCACTCATCGGCCGGCCCCGGCCGTCTGCGAGCAGCCGGAGTACCCGCCACTCCGCCAGTTCGCAGGCGTTCCCGCGCAGCACGGTGACCAAGCGCCGAGTCACCCGACTCTCCACTTGGCTGAGCAGATGGGCCAGGCCCAGCTCGGAGCCTGCTTTCACGACCCACTCCCAAGAAGTGTCATACGGAACTGATTAACCAGAAAATAACACGGAGTGGTGCCAGTGCGCTTGGGTAATCGCCGCTGCGGCAGTCCCGAGCATCTGCTGCTGGCCTGTCGTGCCACCGAGGTCGGGCGCTGCCCGTCTTTGCGCAGGTCAGGGTAGTAGGCATGCGCCGACGGTGCGTATGCTCACAGCTACGTGCCGTCGCCCGGATGCTGTGTCTGGTGACGCGGCGCGACGCCTGTCGGGCTTCTGCATTGGCACATCCGCCCTGGCACGGGGGTACCTGGTTGGCCGGCGCGCGCCTACCATGTCGACGACGGGCCGCCATTCCGCATCAGGCATGTACGCGACCCCGACGCGAGGGACAGCATGCCGACGCATCGAGGGCATCGAGGAACGTTCACTATTGGCCTGGTGGTCCCGATCCAGGGCCCGGCCGGGATCTTCGGCCCGTCCTGCGAGCTGTGCGCCCAACTGGCTATGGAGGAAGTCAACGCCGGTGGTGGCGTGCTCGGTCGCGAGGTGCGCCTGCTGACGGTGGACGGTGGTGCGCCGCCGGTCCAGGTCGCCGACGAGATCGATCGGTTGATCTCGGCGGGCCGGGTCCACGCCGTGGTGGGCTGGCACATCTCCGCAGTGCGGGAGGTGCTGGCTCCCCGCATCGCCCAGCGGGTTCCTTACGTGTACACCGCGTTGTACGAGGGCGGGGAGCGCAGCCCCGGTGTCTTTCTGACCGGTGAGACACCGCAGCGCCAGATCCTGCCGTCCATGCAGTGGATGGCGCGCGAGATGGGCGTGCGGCGGTGGTGCATCATCGGCAATGACTACATCTGGCCGCGCCGCTCGGCTGCCGTGAGCCGGGGCTTTGCCCGGATCTGCGGCGCCGAGATCCGCGACGAGATCTTCGTCGGGCTGGGTACGTACGACTTCCGCAAGGCGATCGGGCGGCTCGAACGCAGCGACTGCGAGGGCGTGCTCATGTTCCTCGTCGGTGAGGACGCGGTGCACTTCAACCGGCAGTTCGCGCGCGCTGAGCTGGACCGGCGGTGCGTGCGCCTGAGCCCTCTGATGGACGAGAACATGCTCCTCGCCACGGGCGCCAACAACACCGCGGGAGTTTTCGTGGCGGCGGGTTACTTCGAGTGCCTACCCACCGCGGAGAGCCTCGACTTCAACGCCCGATATACCCGGCGCTTCGGCGTGGACGCTCCGATGCTCAACAGTCTCGGAGAGTCCTGCTACGAGGGGCTGCTGCTGCTCGCTGAGCTGATCCGGCGAGCCGGATCGTCCGATGTGCGACAGATCTGCGCTGTGGCGCAGGTCGCCCGCTATGGCGGGCCACGCGGTGAACTCGGGTTGCGCGACGCCCACGTCGAGCAACGCATCTACCTGGCCCGTGCAGCAGGGCTGGAGTTCGACATCGTCTCGTCGCTCTGACGCCGGGTACGCCTGGACCCCTTGACAGGACTGCTTCCGAGCAGAATAGTTTCTAACGGAATCAATTATCGCTTCGGATCGACGATGGCTGATCACAGAGCGCTGCGGGAGGAGTCAGCCCATGCGGCATGGAGACATCAGCAGCAGCAAAGACGCCGTGGGTGTCGCGGTCGTCAACTACAAGATGCCCCGCCTACACACCCGCGAGGACGTCAGAGCGAACTGCATGAAGATCGCCGACATGATCGTCGGGATCAAGCATGGCCTGCCGGGGATGGACCTGATCGTCTTCCCGGAGTACAGCACCCACGGGATCATGTACGACCGCGAGGAGATGTTCGACACCGCGTCGGTCATTCCGGGGGAGGAGACGAAGATCTTCGCCGAGGCGTGTCGCGCCGCGAAGGTGTGGGGTGTCTTCTCGCTTACCGGCGAGCAGCATGAGCAACACCCCCGCAAGAATCCTTACAACACCCTGATCCTCATGAACGACCAGGGCGAGATCGTGCAGCGATACCGAAAGATCCTTCCCTGGGTGCCGATCGAAGGGTGGTATCCCGGAGACAAGACCTACGTCGTCGATGGACCCAAGGGCTTGAAGGTCAGCCTCATCATCTGCGACGACGGCAACTACCCGGAAATCTGGCGCGACTGCGCAATGAAGGGCGCCGAACTCATCGTGCGCTGCCAGGGCTACATGTACCCGGCCAAGGATCAGCAGATCATCGTCGCGAAGGCGATGGCCTGGATGAACAACTGCTACGTTGCGGTCGCCAATGCAGCCGGATTCGACGGCGTGTACTCCTACTTCGGCCACTCCTCGATCATCGGGTTCGACGGTCGCACGCTGGGTGAGACCGGCGAAGAGGAGTACGGAATCCAGTACGCGGAGCTCTCCACGTCGTTGATCCGCGACGCTCGGGCCAACTGGCAGTCGCAGAACCAGATGTTCAAGCTGCTGCACCGCGGATACACCGGTGTGCTGGCGTCGGGAGACGGTGACAAGGGCGTAGCTGAATGCCCGTTCGACTTCTACCGCACCTGGGTCACCGACCCGGCCGCCGCCCAGCGACAAGTCGAGGCCCTTACCCGGCCGACGATCGGAACGGCGGAGAGCCCGATCGCCGGGATTCCGAACCAGCTCACCAACGGTGCCGCCACGACCGACGAGCTGGCACCCGCAGCCACCTGAGCCCGACCCAACTGACCGTCCGAATTCCGCCGCCAGTGGCGGGATCGGACGGCCCCACCCGCTGGACCAACCGACCTGCGAGGAGATCCCTGACATGGCGACCGAGAGCCACCAGCACGATCATGAACACGGTCACAGTCACGGTCTGATTAGCGATCTGGCCCGGATCGAGGCGCTGCGCACCGAGGGGGTCCATCGCGCGGGCGCGCATGAGGGCCCGTTCTCGCTGCACGTCCTCGGCTTGGGCGGCACCGGGGCGGCGGTCATCACGAAACTCCTGCGCGAGCGCCCGGAGGGCTTTCTCGCCGACCCCACCACCCGGTTCTCGGCGCTGGCGGTGGACATCGGCGACGAGGACTTGGGCCAGGTCCGCGAGGCCGGGGCGGACCTTCCACCGGAGCGCAGCCACGTCCAGACCGTAGCGCTGCCCATTCCTGGCAACGAGGAGCTGCGGACCAGCCTGAACCGCTACCGCGAGTTTCTGAAGATGGAGTTCCCCCGCTACTACTGGAACCCTAACTACGAGCCGTGGCTGCCCGCGGACGTCGAGCTGCCCGGCCCCGGTGAGCACTTCCCGCGGGCGCTCGCGAAGGCGGTGTACGGCTCGGAGTACTACCAGAACCGCGAGATCACCCAGGCATTGGACGCCTTCGCCGAGAGCGTGCTGGCGAGCCAGGCCACTCCGCTGGTCGTGGTGGTCTTCAGCCTGGCTGGCGGGGTCGGCAGCGGCATCGTCGTCGAGATCGCTCGGCACCTGTCGACTATCAAGCTCGGCCGCAGGCCGTGGGTCGTCGGCGTTGGCGTGCTGCCCTGCGAAGGTGACCCGCCGGAGACCTTCGACGGCTCGTTGTTCCCCATGATCAACGAGCTTGACTGCATGATCGACACCGAGAAGAACAAGGGCGTCATGGCGGTGTGGGGTGACCTGTACAAGAACCCGTTCACCGGCGGATTCTTCGCCGTGCCCCAGGACGACGTGTTCGCCGTGAAAGGCAACCTCGCCGACACGCACTCGTATGTGGACTCCGGGATCGCGGGCTTCCTGACCCGCGACGACTCGGTGCACCTCTACGAGACGCTCAAGGCACTGAACTGGCTGTCAGTGCCGGCGGACGCCTGGCACCCAGCGATCCGCGGCGAGCCGAACGACCGCTGGATCAACGTGCTCGCCACCCGCGAGGCGGCGGACATCGCCACGCTGGGCGGCTGCGGCCTGGTGAAGGGATTCAGCACCGAGTATATCGAAGCGCGCATCCTCGGGCCGAAGGCGGCATTCAGCGCCACGGGGATCACGCAGTTGCGGGAGCAGGTCGGGCAGATCGCGAGCACCACTGTGGAGCCCACTGTGTTGCAGGTGGAGGGCCCGGCTGAGCCCATGGTCACGGTGGTCGTACCGCGCGCGAGCAAGCTCGACCTCGAGATGTTCTTCACGGCCCGCGACACCTACGACACGCTGACCTGGGACGAGAAGCTGCTCAAGCACTCCTGGCTGCTGGACCTCGGGGTGATGCTCTGCGAACCGTCGATCCGCTTCGACGGCATGGGCGGTGAGTGCATCTGGGGCTGCGCCTGCTGGGTAGTCGTGCCCTATGCCGCCATACGTGGCGAAGAGGCACCAGTCGAGTCGCCCGTGACGGTTGCTTCCGGCTGAGGCCGGGGATCACCGCACGCCCGTCTGCCCGCGAGGAGGAGAACTGTGATGGCGCTGGACTGGGACGCCGTCGTCGCGCGCTACAAGGATGGCGCGGACGTGGCACCGATCCCTGGATCGTCCACGTTGGCGGTGACCGGCGCTGACGAGGCGAAGGTCTACGTGAAGCACCGGCTGTGGAAAGACAGCCTCTCACGAGCCAATTTAGAGAAAGCGGTGGCACTGCTCGAGGACGGGAAGATGACGCGAAAGTCGGGCGACTTCGTCGACCAGTACCGCACCTTCGTCGCCGACGAGCGACCGACGACCGCCGCCACCGTACTGAAGGACCTTGGCTTCCTCGAGTGACATGACGACACGGCGCAAGCGCCGCCGTTCTTCTGCCCAGGCAAGTCAGGTCGCACCGAAAAGAAAGCGCAGTTTCACGAGGAGAGGAACCAGGTCATGGGACTGTCTATGTACCACAGCGCGACGGGAAACCAGTCGCCCCACTGCATTCACGCGATCGGGATCGGCAAGACCGGCGCCTACATGGTCGAGGCACTCCTGCGCACCGGTGAGATCGAGGACATGCTCGAGGATCCTCGAGCCCGTTTCACTGGCCTGGCGATCGACATCGGCGACCAGGACATGCACGAGCTGCGCGAGTATTCCAACGGTCTCAACCAAAGGCTCGACGAGCGGGGAATTCCCCGAGAGCGCGCGCAGGTGCGCACGGTCGGCCTCGAGGTCCCGGATCGCGAGGACCTCCAGACCAGCCTCAACCGGTGGCGCGAGTTCCTGAAGATGGAATACCCGCGCTACTACTGGAACCCCAACTACGAACCGTGGTTACCGGCCGACCTGGAACTGCCCAAGGCGGGTGACACGTTCCCACGGGCGATCTCGAAAGCGATCTACGGGCACTACTACTACGGCGAGCCGAGGTCCCTGGAAAAGGAGCTCGACGCGTTCGTGCAGAGCATCAACGACACCAAGCTGCCCTCGATCGTGCTGGTGTTCTTCTCGATGGCCGGCGGTACCGGCAGCGGCATGGTAGTGGACCTCGCCAGGCACCTGTCCAATGTGAAGCTCGGCCGACGGATCCCCGTGGTCGGTGTGGCCACCATGCCCTTCTCGGGCGACGAGGAGCACGCCGGCGGCAAGGCTGCCCTGTTCCCGACGATCAACGAGCTGGACTGCATGCTCGACGACTCCAAGAACCAGGGTGTCATGGCGGTCTGGGGCGACCTGTACAAGAACCCGTTCACCGGCGGTTTCCTCGCGCTGCCCCAGGAGCACTCCTGGCAGCGGCTCGGCTCCTACACCAAGACCGGCCAGCCGGCGATCCGGGACGCATTGCGCAAGGGCGTCACACGCAAGTTCATCGATGACTCCTTCACCCGGTTCGTCGTGCAGGACTACGGGCGGCTGCTGTTCAAGCTGCTCCGACCCGCCGGTTTCACGGGTGCTCCGCACGAGCGCAACACCTCCGGTGACCGCGCCTGGACGGTACTGGATGTCGCGAAGTTCACCCACCCCGGCGTGGAGGTGCTTCCCGGCGAGCCGCGAAGCAAATGGCGCGAGGTCGTCGGCAAGTGGATCGGATACATCCCGAAGTGGTCCGGCCTCAAGGAGGGGTTCAAGACCGACTACATCGAGGCCCACTCGGTGGCCCCCCGGGAGCTGTGGAACGACACCCTGCAGAAGAAGCTGGAAGAAACACTGCAAACCTACCTGCTGCCCGGGGAGGACGGCACCCTGCACACCGAGCATGCAGAGTTCTTCGATGAGCTCACCGCCTACGCCAACATCATCATCCCGGGTGTCGCCAAGACCGATTTCACGGCCTTCTACGAAGCCAGGGACGCCTACGACAAGATCGAGTCCTGGGAAGAGAAGCTCCTCATGCATTCCTGGATCCTCGATCTCGGCGTCATGATGAGCGAGCAGTCGATCCGTTTCGAGGGCATGGCCGGAGAGTGCATCTGGGGCTGTGCCTGCTGGGTGGTCGTCCCCCACGCGGCGATCAGGGGGGACGCCGTGTCGTCCGAGGACATCACCGTGGTCCAGGGCGCCCACATTGCTCCCATGGTCAAGACGGTGGTGGCGACGCCCTGACTGCGGCCGTTCGCCGACATCGGGCTGGCGGGCAGCGCGACTGCCCGCCGCCCTGTTCGGCTGGCTGGAAACCGCCAACCATTTCCCCGTCGACGCGTCACGGCGGGATCAGGCGTCCCGGACCACTCACGGGCCCGTTCACGGAGGCAACGGCAAATGGTCAGTATCGGTGATCACGTTCCGGACGTTCAGGTCATGACCATGACAGCGGACGGACTCCAGCGCGTCCAGACCGGCGCGCTCCTTGGTAGGGGAAGGGTCGTGCTGTTCGCCGTGCCCGGTGCGTTCACCCCGGTGTGTAGCGACTTCCACCTGCCCGGCTTCGTCCTCAGAGCCGACGACCTCAAGGCCAAGGGCGTCGACACGATCGCCTGTGTATCGGTCAACGACCCGTTCGTGATGGGTGCCTGGGGCAAGGCCGAGGGAACTAACGGCGACATCATCATGCTGGCCGACCCCGATGCCGCCTTCACCAGTGCCATGGGCATGGACACCGATGCCAGCGAATTCGGGCTGGGCGCGCGCTCGCAGCGCTACGCCGCCATTCTCCAGGACGGTCGGATCAACAAGCTCCTGGTCGAGGAGCGCTTTGTCGACCATTCGGTCAGCACGGCAGACGCGGTGCTCGCCGAACTCTAAGCACAGCGCAGCGCAGCCGCGGTGCCGAGGAACCCCGATTGGTGCGGAAGCGATGAGCACACCGGCCTCCCTGCTGCCGGAGTACGAAGCCTGGATGGAACGTGTCCGAGCCACCTACGACGCGATGACCTACACCTGCCACCACCGGCTGGGCAACCGGCGGCTCGCCGAACAGGTCAGCGCGCAAGTGCTCGCGGGGCTTCTGGCCAAGCCCAAGGTATTCCGATACTTCGGACTGCCTTACTCCGGGCGCATCGCGCGGCTGGCCGAGGCCCGCCTGGCCGAAGCGCGAGAGGGCCGCCTGGCAGACGTGGGCGGCTGGCCGGAACTGCTCCGAGGGCTGACCGGGCTGCCACTGGAGCATCAAGAGGTCCTCGTGCTTACTTGCGTGCGGGGCGACGACGACGGGCAGCTGGCCTCGAACCTGGGCTGCGACGCGCACACAGCGAGCCTTCGTCGGCACAGCACCATGGAGTACATGCGCGGGCTGGCGGCATGCGCGCTGCCCCCCGCAACCCTGTCCGTGGACGACGAGCCTTCCTCGGATGGCTGAGAATCTCGCCGCCCGCCACCCGAGGGAGAAAGCCGATATGCCGTTGGACTGGTCGGAGGTACAGCGCAGGTACGGAATGGGAGCGACGATCCCGACCGTGGCCGGCGGCAAGACCCTGGAGATCACGTCGGTAGACGACGACAAGATCTACATCCGGCACCGCCTGTGGACCGACGCGCTGTGCCGGGAACACCTCGAGAGGGCCGCAGAGTTGATCGAAGAGGGCAGGATCACGAGGCACGCAGGTCTGTTCGCCGAGGATTACCGGGTCGAGGTGGCCGACGTCCGTGCGACCTCCGCGGCCCACGTGCTCAAGCACCTCGGATTCCTCGAGTAAGCCCGCCCGGAACCCACGCCCAGAGCAGCGATGCAGTACGAGCTGAGCGCGATCGTCTCGACACCGCAGGTGCTTGAGCCGGTCAGCGCACAACATCGGTGTGCTCGTCTCGTTCCCTTAGCAACAGCGAACCTCGGGTTGATTCCGGTGACCGAGAACCTGGTGCCCGAACTGGACGGGCAGGGCATTCGCGTCTCACCAGAAACCGGCTTCTGGCACCTGTCGATCGGTTTACAGAGACTGCTGGTCACCGCGTCGGCCCGCGGGCCGATCGCCTACCTGGAAGCCGATTACTTCGGTCGGGAGGGCCGCCAGACCGCTGCCGTTTGGCATTCCGGCGTGACGATCTACGGTCCCCGGATCCTCGGTCGGAACGAGTCGTTTCCGGCCGGAGGCAACAGCCCGATCTGCGGCGCCTTGCGGCAGCTCGGAGTGGTGGCGGTCGGACACCGCGACGAGTTCGTCGTCGCCGGGCTCGGTCGGTACCGCCGCACAGTGGACTGGTGTGCACCGTAAGCGGAGAGCGATACTCCTGTACGAACGGCGAGGTGGTCATTGAGCCATGTCGTCGGGTCTGGCTGGCGACGGTCCTGTGCGACGAAACGTCGTGGATCTTGTCCATTGGACTGTCCATTAACTCCAGTTCTCCGGGCACCGCTGGTATCTTGACAGTGCAACCACGGCGATCAAAATGCCAGGTAGTCCTACTCCTATTAGATGAACTTCGCACTACGGATCAGAAGGTTGGGAGTTCGAGTCTCTCCGGGCGCGCCATATTTCCTATTTATACCACCGCTGATCAGCGGCGAAGCAACAGGGAAGATCGAATCAGGCAGGGCAGATGAATCTTTGTCCATCACGCTGTCCATTAACTCGCGTCCACACCTGTCCCCACGACTCGCAGGACGCAGGCTCCCGGGGACGCGGCGATCGTGTTCGCGACCGGCTGCGCCCAGCAGATTTCAGGACAACACGGCGTCCCGGACGAACGTCACGCTCGGCTATCCGAGGGCACGTCGGCCGAGCTGGCAGAGGCGAGACGCGGTCAATGGCTCCTGGTTCATCCTGACCAACGGTTTGTAGAGCAGCTTCACGAGCCCTTGCCCTTTCGTCGATGCCAGCGATGGCGGAGGATCAGTAACCCGAGCACGACCAGCGCGGCGCCCACCGCCGCGCGGCTGTTCCTGCATTACCAGCTGTGCCTAATGCTGCGCCAGCCCGGTCAGCTGTGGAGCCTTCGCCGTCACGCCGCCCTCCCTGGGCCTGCTTGGCAGCCCCGGGTGACACCCGGGGCTCACCCGGGTTTCTCTCACCCTTTTCCCACCTCGCTGCGATGAGCCGCTACTTTGGGGCTGGTGGCACGGAGTTCGGCGTCGACGACGGCGTGGGTACCGCACTCACCCAGGGCGATGAGGCGGACTTGGGGGAGCGGGCCCGGGGTCTCGTCGTTGCCTGAGCGGCCGAACTCCTCGTCGTTGGCCGCAGTGTCGGGCACGTCGAGCACGAGACCGTCGATGGCCATCACCCGCAGGCCATGACACCACGCGCTGCGGGTGCCGGGACGGGCCATCGGCACCGCGATCCGCTCAGACAACAGTTTCAACGGTGCCTCACCCAATCGCGTCCGGGCCTGGGAGATCGCACTGGTGGTGGGCACCGTCCAGTTATCTCGCCAGTTCCCCAGAAACCGCAGCCCGTTGACGAGTTGGCGCATCACCTCTTCGTAGGCTTCACCGAAGAACAGGTTACACGCCAACACGTAGTACACCACCACATGCGCCGGTAATAACCGCGACCGTTCTTCACGTTTCCCTGTTTCCCGGATCACATCGTCTATGACGTCCGATGAATCACACTACTCAACACGCCGAGAGTCACATGGTCGGTCAGTCGACCCGATTCGGATCGAGAAGTCCCTGAGCCCTCGCCACGCGATAACGATATCGAGTGCAGTGCATTCCCGATGGTTTTCGACTGGCGACACGCCGAGCAATTCATGGCGTCGCCAAACAGTGCGCCAGCGCCCAGGCCGCGCCTCTAACTTAGCGGCATTGCACCAGGGATGCGTCGAATTTCGCTCGACCAGGACACGCTCGCCGTCCTCGAAGAGCATCGTGACCGGGCGCTGGCCGGGCGAAGCTGCTCGACGGGGCGTCCATCGACGAGTGGTATCTGTTCTCCAGCGATCCGGCCCACGGCCGGCCGTTGAATCCGGACTGGTCCTGGTCTATGCGGCCTGGGTAGCTGCCTAAGACCAGCGAGCAGCGAGGTGCTCGGCGCCACAATGCCAACGCGGCGGACACGACAGGTCGAGGCAGCGTGAGCGGTGGCTCGCTGCTCGATCCGAAGTTCCTCATCTCGTGAGGTCGTACTCGAAGCAGTGTGCACCAGCGTGCCCAGCCGGCAGAGCACGCGACTCAGGGCCCTCGCCCACGTCGGGCTCTACCGCGTCTGCGGCGGTAACTAACGTCGGGGATGTGGGCCCGCTCGTCCCCGACAGTTGATCGGCTGGGGCGAGCCGGTTCAGTGACGGCCGCGGATCCGTCCCGGACTGGGCGATTACTCACCCCACATTCATTCCGCGTCTCACCTGGAGGACGGGACCGCGGGTGGGCAACTAGCTGGACTCCGCTGGGGCAACCTCGCTCAGGTGCTGTTCCGTCTCGGGCTCGATGTTGCGCTCCGGCGCCCGGTCGATGTTCTCAGTTCCGGATTGTTGCTCCGGGTCGGCACCGCTACGCCGCCGGGTTTCCCGTACAGCGAACCGCACAGTAGCTGCGAGCAGGAAGATTGAGAAGATGATCTCGATCACGATAATCGCGCTCATGACAAGCGTTCACGCTCCTTTGACTAATCAGCTCACGGGTGCAGGCGCGCGAAGAGTAGCGCTCGGTCAGGACGGCACGGTGCTCCGGGCGGGTCCGGGCCCGGCGGGTACTCACCTCACGTCCTACGGTGTGAACCGCGATTGAGTCTGTTTGCACCCCAGCCAACGCAACTGTGAGGACCACACCGTCCCGTGCCCGGGGCCTACTCGTGCAAGAACTGGCTGTGGTGGCTGGGCGTAGATCGGTCGGCCATCAGTGCGGGCCAGTGCTTGCTGCCACCGGAACTCAACAGCACCCATATGGACACGGAGTGGTTAGGCCGCAACTATTTGATCTTGAGTGTGTGGCTCTGCACGGTGACCTGGGACAGGACACTTATGCGACTAGTCAGCCGTAGCCGATCGGGCTATCCCTCCGACGCTTCCCTATGTTTGCCTGATCTTCCGTGGGTGGTACGGAGTAGACATACCCGAGAACACAGAGGGGACCTGGCGATGACTGATCCCGAAGACACCCCACAGGACACCGAACTCGATCCCGAGTCGTCAACCGACGAGGCATCAACCGACGTCAACCAGAAGCCAGAGGACGAGGCAACAGTCGACGTCACGGAAGAGGGGTCGACCGCCGAATACCAGGCACGCCTGAGCGAGTTCGACAACGTTGAGTCACCGGTGCCGGTCGTTGGAGGTTCTTCCGATCAGGCACAGTAGCCAGAGGCCGGAATTCCACAATCCAGGTGGGAGTGACTGGGGTGCGGCGGCGTCACCGGGGTGGTTGACGCGGCTGACGGTGATGACGCCTGCCTCGTTCTGCGGAAGTGGGTGTTTGATCGTCCAAGCCCGCCCGTGACCTGCCGGCCAGCGGCCTCCTCAGCCCTCCAGAGGAGACGGGTCTGGGATGCCTGGCAGACCAAACGTCATCGGCGTGGTGAGACGGATCGGCCTCCCGCTTACACTGGCAACCCCTTCGGCCACGCTGACTAGCACTCCCACGCGCGACCCGCCCCACCGATGTACGGCAAACTCGACACCGTCGGGGGCGCGCTGTTACCGGGATCCCGCTTCGGCATGCGCGCCGAACCCGGCGCCCACCAGGCCTTGCTGGGTGTGCATCGGGTCTGCTGGTGCGGCGGATCCGATGCCACCCAACTCTCGGAGCTGTGAGTCCAGGTAGGTCTTCAACCGGGTCCGGTACCCGCCCTCGAACGCGCGTAGTTCGTCGATCTTGTTCTCCAGGATGCCCTCCTCCTGACGCAGCCCCGCAATGACCTCGGTGTGCTTAGCTGCAGCGTCGCGCTCCAGCGACACAGCCTTGTCCCGGGACTGCCGCTCCAGAGTCTCTGCTGTGGTCCGGGCGTCGTTGAGCATGGTCTCGGCCCGGGTCCGGGCCTCGGTGACCATGCCCTCGGCCTTCGCCCTCGCCTCGGACAGCAGCTGCTCGGATTTGGTTCGGGCGTGGCTCAACATCCCGTCCGCTTCGGCCTTGGCCTCACCGGTCAACCGGTCCGCCATCTCCTGGGCCAAGCCCAACACCCTGGCAGCGTGGACATTGTAATCACCACCCGGCGCGGTCTGCTCCCGCAACGGCGGCGGCGATGGCGGCCCCAGCGACTCCGCAGGACGACGATCACCTCCGGTGTCGACCGGCGCAGCGAACTGCCGCTGCTCGAACGACTCAACCCGAGTGCGGAGATCAGTGTTCTCCTGGATCAACCGAGCCAGCTCGGCCTCAACCACATCGAGGAAGGCGTCGACCTCGTCCTCGTCGTAGCCCCGCTTGCCCAGCGGCGGCTTACTAAACGCGACGGCGGCAACGTCAGCGGGCATCAACGGCATCGGATCACCTCACGCACTCCTCACCTGGCGCCTTGGCCCGGTGTCTCGGCCTAGCCCCTCAACCCCTTGAACCCCACGGCCGCTACGGTCTCGGATCCACCACGAGCCCAGCGGTAGGAACACCACGAGCAACGGAACCCTCATGGACAACTCCAGCTCGGCTCCGACGCGGCAGGGGCCTGCCCGCTGGGGTGAACCTGCGCTGCCTCATCCGGAGGACGAGTGACCAGCGTCATGATCGACCTCGAACCACCGGAACTGAGCATCTGCCGGCGTCAGTTCAGTGTGCTGTACCGGTCGCGGGCCATCTCCCTGTTCCCAGTGCGCACCGTGATCACCTGCTGCGGTGCCCTGGGCTGTGGGGTTGTGGCTGGCACTGGGCAGCGCCGGGGAGCTGCTGGCGGCCTGTGCTGGTGTTTGCCGCACGTGGGCTGCCAGTGAAAGGGCTGCCCGCGGTCCCCACACCGCGACCGCGCGTTCCCCGTCACCTGCGGGTTGAACCGCCGGGTACGTCTCCAGGAGATGGTGTCTGTTCCCGTCTAGGCCAGTGCTGGGACCTGGTGGTCTGACCACCGCGGCCGGACCCGGCGCGACGACCAGCACGTGGTGTCTGCCGCGGCGACCGACCCCCTGCGGGTCAGCCTCAGCGGCCGGGACATCGGCGTTGATTCGCTCACCACGCAACTGGTCATAAATCGGTGTTCGGCCCATAGGGCGCACACCGTAGGGGCGGGTGTACGGGGGCGGCAGCACCGTGGTGTGTACAGCCTGTGGGTGGATTCGAGATTGTGTGTACAGGCTGTGGATGGGTGCCAGCGACGGGGATTCCGACGGATCCGCCCGAGCAACGTCAGGAGCGCAAGACCCCGAGCGGGGACCTAACAACCCATTTCTGTACCTCATTGTGACCAAGCGGGGCGGGAGACGCACTCGCCAGGCGGAACATTTTCACGAATGGGTTGTCATGAACAATTTTACCGACACAGGGTGAACTCCGCCGCGGCGGCCTCGGTGGGCAACGTCCACTGGCGCATGGAAAGGCTTTCCCGGGAGACGCGCGAGTCAATGGTCATGAACGCCGACGCTCGGATCTCGACAGATCACAGATATTGGATAAATCGGACGCGACATAAGCCGCACGCCTACCCGACACACCGAGCACCCCAGCACGACACACGCTCAGTGGCCTAATGACTGCGCGTGATCGCACGCTTCGGCTGAGCTCGTCCACCGTGACATGACGGGCGCCGGGCTCCCCGTTGCGCTGCGCGCGGTCACCAGCGGGAGCGCTCATCACCCGAGAGCGATACACCGGCACGCGTTTAGCTGAACTCGTCGAATTGTGGGCGTGCCGACCCTGAATCGACGGCGGAATCGTGAAGGATTCGCCCCCGTCGGGAGGAGTAGGTGATGACCGGATCGCACAGACGGGTCGTTGTCCACCACCGACGGGATCGTCAGACCCGAATCCGCGAGTAAGTGGGAGACACGCGTCGTGAGATGACGATAGGTGCCCTGTTGACCTGGGATGATGGTCTTTGCGAAGAGAGCGATCACCCAGGGGAAAGGGCACCTATCTGGTGGGCAGGATACGCGGGAGGAAGCGGGCGAGGCAGCAGGTGCGGATAGGCGCGCCGGATGCGTCGTTGACGGCGGTCTCTGGCATGGCCGCGGTCAGTGAGTTGTGTGATCGGCTGGGGGTGATCGAGGTGCTGGACGCGGCGGTGGGGTCGATCAAGCAGCGGGCTCGGGGTCACTCGGCGGGGGCGTTGCTGGTGGGCCTGGCTGCGGCTCAGTTGGCCGGGCAGGATCATCTGGTCGGTCTGGATCGGCTGGCCGCGCAGGGGGCGAGCCAGGCGCTGGTGCCGGTGGCGGGGTTGGGCTCGACCACCGCGGCCGGGCTGGCCCGGCGGATCAGCACCGAGCAGTGGGCGGCGGTGGAGACCGGGATGGCCACGGTGACCGCGCGGATGCTGGCCCGGTTGCCGCACCGGCGGCGACAGGCGTTGCTGGCCTCGGTGACGATCGATCTGGACACCACTGATGTGGAGGTCTACGGCAGTAAGAAACGCGGGGTGGCCTACAACTATCAGGGCCAGCGCTGTGGGCGCCCGCATGTGGCCAGTTGGGCCGAGTCGGAGGTGGCCCTGGCCGCGGACCTGCTGGCCGGTGATCAGGACCCCCGCCCTGGGGCGCCGGGGTTGCTGCGCCGCGCGTTGGCCGGTCTGCCGGCCGGTGTGGGCGAGGTCAAGCTGCGCGCCGATGCCGGGTACTTCGCGGTGGACCTGGCGGTGGCCGCGCACCGGGAAGGGGTCGGGTTCGCGATCGGCGCCAAACGCATCGCCACCGTCTGGCAGGCCCTGGCCGGCCTGAGCGACACCGACTGGACCGACGCGATCGACATGCCCGGCGCCCACGTCGCCGTCGCCACCTACACCCCGGCCTGGTGGCCGACCAGCACCCGGCTGCTCATCCGCCGGGTGGCGCTGGCCCCCGAGCAGATCTCGGCGGACCCACGGTCTAGGCGGCGCCGGACCCTGCACCCTGACCAGCGTGTCCTGCCCTTGGGCGAACTGGCCGGCACCGACAAGGTGTACGGCCACTCGTTCATCCTGACCAACCTCGACATCAGTACCCCGGACCAAGCAGCCGCGGTAGAACACTGGTACCGGCACCGCACCACGATCGAGAACATCTTCCGAGATGCCAAGCACGGGGCGGCTTTACGTCACCTCCCCTCGGGATATGTCGAGGTCAACACCGCCTGGATGTGGGGGGCACTGCTGGCCACCAGCCTCGCAGGCTACTTACACCAACTCACCGCCACACCCGACCCCCACGGCCCAGGGTTGCTCGGCTGGGGTGTCCGGGAGGGCAAAGCCATGATCACCACCCTACGACACCGCCTGATCTGTGTCCCCGCCCGCCTGATCCACCACGCCGCCACGCTGACCCTGCGCCTGCCACCCGACCACCAGCTGCTCACCGAGGTCCTCACCCGACTGCGCGCCCTGCCCGCAGTGTCCTGACCCGGCCAGCACGGCCCCGACCCACTCCCGGAACCCGCCCACCCGAGGCGACACTCGGGCCTCCAGCCTGCCCACACCCCGAAAACAGCCACCAGAAGATCACAAACCAGAGCCGAAGATCACTTCATCCTGTTACTCGCGGAATCGGGTCAGACACGACGGGTTCGGTGGGTGATCGCAGCGGTCATGGTTCTGCTGTCGATGGGCACCGTGCACTTCAGCACCTACGCGAGAGCCGGTCCGCAGACGAGCTTTCACATCGGTCCGCTGACCAGGACCTACTACATCGCCGCCGATGAGGTGGCCTGGAACTACGCCCCGTCCGGGACCAACATCATCACCGGTCAGCCCTTCGACGCGACCGCGAAGAAATACGTCCAGGCCAGCCCGAGCCGAATCGGCTCGATCTACCGGAAATGTCTCTACCGCGGCTATACCGACCCGAGCTTCACCCATCGGCTGCTGCGACCGGCCAACGAGGATTACCTGGGCTTTCTCGGGCCGGTGATCAGGGCCCAGGTGGGTGACACGATCACAGTAACGTTCCGGAACAACTGCCCGTTTCCGGCCAGCATCCATCCGCACGGCCTGTTCTACGACAAGAAAAACGAGGGCTCGCCGTACAACGACGGCAGACCTGCTCGAGACAAGGCAGGCGACTCAGTAGCCCCTCGGGCGCAGTATGTCTACACCTGGGGGGTACCCGAGCGCGCCGGACCGGGCCCGATGGATGGCAGTTCGACGATGTGGATGTACCACTCTCATGTCCACGAGGTGCCCGACACCTTTTCCGGTCTGATGGGACCTATGGAGATCACCGCCCGCGGCAAGGCGCACCCGGACGGCAGCCCCAACGACGTCGACCGCGAACTGTTCGTGCTGTACTCGACGATGGACGAGAACAGCACCCACTACCTGGAAGCCGAACGGAGAAAGCTGGCCAAGCCCCCCACCGCCGACGATGCGGACTTCCAGGAGAGCAACAAGATGCACTCCATCAACGGGTATGTCTACGGCAATGGGCCATTGATGACCATGCACCTGGGGCGACGGGTGCGCTGGTATGTGATGAGCATGGGCAGCGAGGGGGACCTGCACACTCCGCACTGGCACGGCAACACGGTGATCGCCGCTGGCATGCGGACCGATACCATCGGCCTGCTACCAGCGACGATGGTTATAGCCGACATGACACCGGACGATCCTGGGATCTGGTTGTTCCACTGCCACGTCACCGACCACGTCCTGGCCGGCATGCAGACCCGCTACGAAGTTCTCACTACCCACCAGGTCTCGACTACCCATCAGTCGGGGCCGCCCAGCGCACCGCCACCGCCCACTGAGCCCGGCAGGCACCACCCGAGCCTCCTCCCTACCCCCAACCCGTTACCGGCCCGGACGCCTTGTCGCTCGGGTTGCTGACTCAACCCCAACTGACGGTGCACAAACCCGACCAGCCCCGCTGCGAACTACGACACCGCTCGCGCCGAGGTCGACCGATCCTGGCCAAGACAGCAACATCGCGTCAGTCGACGGAGGGTCACATCCCTAGCGAGCGGTGTCGACCACATCCCATCTCACTGCCGACGGGATGCCACAAGCCCCAGCGTGCAAGACCATCAGCGATCCCACTGCCCGGTTGAGGAGCCGCCGCCCAGATCACGGGCGACCTGAACGCCACCGTCGCCGACATTCTCGGCGCGATCGGCTGGATGAGCGGCGATGGCGCCTTGCTGACGGGCTCGATGGCCAGCCACGCCGCGTGGAACACCACCGCCGTGCTCCGGCGAGTGGGAGCTTTCACCACTGAACGCGGCTTCGAGCGACGAGAACGGCCGACACCGGACGGAGTCGCCATGCCGACGCCGCAGCCGGACCCGCCGTCTCCCGAAGGGCGGCGAGGATCGTCAATGCTGTCGATCATCCACAGGTCGATTCATCTCACGCGCGGTCAGGGGCTGATCTCGTAAAGGTTGTTGAATGGGTTGTCCAAGGGGACCTTGCGTACCACCGAGAAGCCGACCTGGGTGCACAGTTCGCTCACGGTGTGAGCGTTAAAGCCGCAGGTGCCCAGGCCTGCGCCGTGCTGCGCGAGCGAGACGGTCATGCAGTAGAGAACGGAGAATCCGTAGAACATGGCACCCAGCGGCCCGGTGTTATCCGCCAACCGGTGCGAGGCGTTGATATCCAGGCACACGTAACGTCCGCCGGGGCGCAGCGCGCCGTGGATGGAGCTCAGCATGCCACGCGGGTCGACCGCATCGTGCACCACGTCGAAGCTGGTGATCACATCGTAGGTCGCGGGCAGCCCGGTTGAGACGTCGCGTAACTCGAACCGAACCCGGTCGTCCACCCGGGACGCCGTGGCGTGGGCGCGGGCGGCGGCCAGGTTTGGCTCATGCAGGTCGTAGCCGACGTAGCGGCCGGCCGGAAATGCCTGGGCCAACTTCACGATCGCCCGGCCTTGACCGCAGCCGATGTCGGCGACATCGGCGCCGCGTTCCAGTGCGGCCTCAACTTCGGGCATTGCGGGGACCCATGTTTGCAGCAGGAGGTTGTCGAACCAATTGGCGGTGAACCGAGTCATGCCCTCCCAGAAGTTGGGTCCGTAGGCGGAGGCGGGCACGCCGCCGCCGTGCCGGAACACCTCGATGAGCGGCTCGATCGCCGTGACTAGCCCGAGCATCTCCTGGTGGACCCCGCCGAAGAACATCGGGCCGCCCTCATCGGCCAGCGCCGGAGCGTGCTCGGGCGGCAGGGTGAACCGGCCGCTTCGAGGGTCGTGAAGCAGGTAGCTGTGGGCGGTCATCGCGCACAGCCACTCGCGACAGTATCGCTCGTCGATACCGGCGCGGGTGGCCAGCTCGACGCTGGTGGCCGGCCCCTCGGCGAGCGATTGCCAGAGGCCAAGCCGGTCGCCGATCATCGCCAGGGTGGTCACGAGCCAAGCGCTAGAGTCGGTGAGCACCTTGCCGACGAATGCCTCGACCTGCGCGGCGTCGGGGGAAGCTTGGACGGCGGTCATGTCATGCACCTTCCTCGAGTTGTGGTGCCAGCGACGCTAGGAACCGGGTATTGCGGCGCGCTTTCCGTGGCCTGCCATTTCGTTGCGGCCGGCCGCGCCACCGCTGGGTCACCACACCAGCCGCTCTTGCATCGCCATAGCGATCCAGTGCGGAATGGTTGACATGCTCCGAGTGCACCTGCTGGGCCGGCTGTCGGTGACGGCCGGTGACGCGGTGGTGGACGAGGCTGAGCTGCCCGGTCGGCAGGGCCGGCTTGCACTGGTCTTCCTGGTCTGCCACCGGGCCCAGCCGGTCTCCCGCGCCGAGCTGGCTGAGGCGCTGTGGTCGCGCCACCCGCCCCGCGGCTGGGAGCCGCTGCTGTCCACTGTGGTCAGCCGGCTGCGGGCGGTGCTACCGGCCGAAGCCGTGATCTCCAGCGGCCCCGGTTACTACCAGTTCACCGGGCAGGTGTGGGCGGACGTCGAGCAGATCGATACCGAGCTGGATGCGGCGCAGCGGGCGCTGGCCCGGGGCGATAGCGCTGGTGCCCGCGACAGCGCCGCGACGGCCGTCGAGCTGGCCCGTCAGCCGCTGCTGCCCGGCTACGGTGGCGAGTGGCTTGACGCCCGGCGAGAGCAGTTACGCGGCTCGCTGATCACCGGGCTGGAGGTGTTGGCCCGGGCGGCGGAGCCGGCGGCAGCAGTGCGGCACGCGGAGGAAGCGCTCGCGCTGGAGCCGTTCCGGGAGTCCGTCTACCAGCTGCTCATCGACGCGCACTTGGCCGCGGGCAACCGGGCCGAGGCATTGCGTGCCTACCAACGATGCCGCGACGTGCTGGCTCAGGAACTCGGCGTGGACCCGTCGCCGAAGACGCAGCAGTGTTATCTGCGGGCGCTGCGGCTGGGCTCAACCGGCCGCGCGGGGCAGCCGCCGCTGCCGGCGGGACTGGCCGGACCGGAGCGGGGCCGATTCGTCGGGCGGCAGGTGGAGTTGGACCGGCTGCGAGTCCTGGTCGGCAGCCGCACGCGGCTGGTACTCGTCACGGGCGAGCCGGGGATCGGTAAGACGCGGCTGTCCGCCCGATTCGGACGGGGACTGCACGCCGAGGGATCGACTGTCCTGTTCGGACGGTGTGGCGAGGAACAGGTGGCGCCGTACCAACCGTTCCTGGAGGCGTTGCGGCAGCTTGTCATCGGTTCGCCGCCGGAGCAGCTGCGATCGATGACCGGGATCTGGGCCCCAGACTTGGCACGGATACTGCCGGAGCTAGGCGACCTGCCGGCCCCGATTGCGGCGAATCCGGACACCGAGCGGTTCCGGTTGTTCGAGGGTGTGGCGGCAATGCTGTCCGCGACATCGGCAGTGGTCGTCGTGGACGACCTGCAGTGGGCGGATCGGCCCACGTTGTTGTTGCTGCGTCACATCGTGCGCTCCGCTGAGAACGTGCTGGTGGTGGCGACCTGCCGGGACGGTGAGATCGCTGCGGAGCATCCGGTCACCGCCCTGCTCGCAGACCTGCACCGCGACGAGCTGGTAACCCGGATACCGCTGCGGCGGCTAGACCTGGCTGAGGTGGCAGCGATGCTCGAGGAGCGGGACGAGCTCGCGCCAGCGGTGCATCGGCTCTCCGCGGGCAACCCGTTCTTCGTGCGCCAGCTGATCCGCCACCTGGAGGAGACCGGGGTCGACGACGTCACCGCCGCAGGGATTCCGTCCGGAGTGACCGACGTGGTGCGGCGGCGACTCTCCTTGTTGGCCGGTGCAACGCAGCAGTGCCTCATCGTCGGCTCGGTGATCGGCCGGCGCTTCGACCTGGCTGTGGTGGCCCGGGCCACCGGATTGGCCGAGCCAGAGGCGCTCGTCGCACTCGAGCAGGCGACCTTGGCGCGGCTAGTGGCCGAGGAGCCGGTGGGCCGGTTCCGCTTCGTGCACGACGTGGTCCGCCAGGCGGTCTACGACCAGCTGGGCCCGAGCCGGCGGGCCCGGCTGCACCGCTGGGTCGGTGAAGCCATCGAGGCGGTCATGCCCGACGCGGTGGGCGAGCTGGCCCGCCACTTCTGCGTCGCCCACGATCCGGCGGTGGCGAACAAGGCGGTGGACTACGCCCTGCGTGCGGCCGCTGCGGCTACCGCTCAACTCGGCTTCGAAGAAGCCGCCCGGCACTGCGAGGCGGCACTGGAGCTCGCCGACGACCGGCGCGGGGAGCTTGCGCTGGCGTTGGGCGAGGCCCGGGCCAAGGGCGGGGATCCCTGCGCCCAGCAGGCATTCCTCGCTGCCACCGACGCCGCCCGGGCCAGCGGTGACACCGACCTGCTGGCCCGCGCCGTCCTTGGCCTGACCTTCACCTGGGGTTGGACCGGCGTGGTCGACAAGGACCGGATCGCTCTGCTTGAGCGGGCCCTGGCCGCCATCGGTGCGGGAGACGACGCGCTACGAGCGCAGCTGCTCGCCCGGCTGGCCGGCGAACTGTACTTCGGACCCGAGCTTGCGCGGCGGGACGCGCTGTCTGCCGAAGCCGTCGCGGTAGCCCGCCGGCTGGGTGACCCCGGCACGATCGGACGCTGCCTGGACGCCCGTACTTACGCCATCTGGGGGCCAGGCGGCGCCGAGGAGCGCCTCGGGGCGGCCCGGGAGATCGTCGGGCTCGCCGAGCAAGCCGGTGATCCCGAACTCGCGGTGGCGGGGCACGCCTGGGGAATCACCGCGGCCACTGCGCTTGGTGACATCGCAGCCCTCGACGCCGAGATCGCCGCCTACGCCGGGCTAGCGGACCAGCTGCGCCAACCTCGCTACCAGTGGTACATCCGCACCCGGCGGTCCATGCGCGCGGCCCTGGCCGGTGACTTCGACGCGGCGATGCGGTGGGCCGACGAGGGCTGGCGCATCGCCACCCGTGCCGGGGAACCGGACGCCGACAACGTACGCAACCAGCGGTTTGTCGTCTGGATGGAGCGCCTGGAGCCGGATGCTGTGCCGGAGCTGGATGCGCAGCTCGCCGCGGTCGCCGCGGGGCTGCCGCCGGACGCTGACGTGGTTGCCGGCCTGCAGGCCTACGTCGCACTGATGCACCTGCTGGCCGGTGACGAGTCGACGGCCCGGTCGCTATTGGACCAGCTCACGCCCGAGCGGCTGCGTCGTAAGCACCGGGATTTCGAGTGGACCAACACCATGATCTCGATGGCGTGGGTATCGGTGCGGCTGGGTGAGGTGGACCGGATAGAGACCCTCGCGGAGCTGCTAGCCCCGTACGCACGCTACGGCGCGACCGACGCCGGCGCGGTCATGTTCCTTGGCTCGACCGCCTACACCCTGGGCATGCTGGCCACCAGCCTAGGTTGCTTCGACGAGGCCGAGCGCTACCTGGGCGACGCGCTCGCCTTCCACCAGCGGATGGGCGCCACGCCATGGGTCGCCCGCACCCGGTTCGAGCAGGCCCGCCTAGCAATCCGGCGAGGCCGCTCGGCCGATGCCGACGGCCCACTGGCCGACGCGACCAGCGTCGCGCAGCGGCTCGGCATGCGAGCGTTGCGCCAAGACCTGGCCGCGCTGACGGATGGCGTGTCAACCGGCGGACGCTAGCTGGAACTCGACAGCTAAGCGGGGTCGCCCGAACCCCTAGGTCAGTCCTGACGTGCCGCCAACATCGCATTGATCCGCTTGGCCACCGCATCAGAGTGCACCGGGATCGAATCCTCGCTGAGTGCGCCGATACCGCGTAGTAGCACGTTCGATCGAGACTCCTGCTCGGGCGGCTGCCCAGGCTCTTGGTGGTCGGGCTCCATGTCCGCCACTGGATATGCCTCACCGGTCCATACAGTGTCGTCGGGAAAGTGAAGCTCGACGGCCAGGTCCTTGCCTCGCCAGCCCTGTTCCTCCGACACATCACGGGTGCTGATTGACCAGCTCACCAGAGGGTCGTTTTGAGCGACTTCCAGTTCGCCAGGCCTGAGCGGGCCGTAGGCGATACGGCACATCACCTCGATCATCATGCCTTCATCCTGCCTTACACCATGGTTGTTACGTCCAGGGCACCGCGGCTGGCGCGGACAAACTCCGCAGCCTAACCCGGTAGCCGGGACCGCGCACTGGCGATGAGCGTCGGCAACTTGCCGGTGAGCACCGCGAACACCAGGCCGAAGCAGACCAGCGCCACCGAACCCATGAGCAGGCCCGTCATCACCTGCGGTACCCGAGCCCGCGCCATGTGCCCGACCATCCATGAGCCGAGCGCGGACGCCGGCAGCATCGCCAAGGTGGACGCCCCAATGACGGCCAGCCTGCGCGGGTCGACCATCCGCTCCGGGCGGATCGCGGCGCGCACTTTGAACAGCGCGATCACGGCTGCCGTCACATCGCCGAGCAGCACCGCACAGCACAGCCCGACCAGCCGGTTGCCGTCCGCCAGCAACAGCAGAGCACCAAGCGCGACTACGATGCGGACCGCCATCATCGCGGTGCTGGCACGGCGTGGCCCGCTAGTGTCCAATCGAGCGAACAGTGTCTGTCGGGCCACCTCGTAGCCCGCGTTGGCGAGCTGCGAGACAGCGAGCACCGTGAGGCAGGCGGTCAGCCATCGCACGATTCTCGGGTCGTGCAGCTCACCGTTGGCCAGGGTGGACGCCACCGGGCTGGCGAAGGCGAGCAGCAGGCACAGGGCGGGCAGGCTGGCCATCACGCTGTAGTTCAGCGCTTGCCGCCAGGCCGCGCCGACCGGCCCGGCTACGCCATCCCTGGCCGCCGCGCTCATCGCGGGCAGCGCGGCCACGGTCACCGCTCTGGCGCCGAGCGCGCCGATCACGGTGTACACCGACAAGGCGGCCTGGAACACGAAAACTCCGCCGGGCACCGTCGCCGCGACAGCCAGCATCGCGAACATGGAGGTCACCGGGAAGGCCGCTACGGCCACCGAGTGGCGCAGCCGCTGGCTGACCTCGCGAGCATCCGGCTCGGTCGACCAGCCGCCTCGCGCCCGGATCGGCAGCCCGACCCGGTAAGCCCCGTAGAGCTGGAGGGCCGCGTGGGCCGCCACGGACAGCGTGGAACCCACGCCGAGCACGAGCACCATGCCGATTGAGACGTCCGGTACGTCCACCCCGGGCCGGTACCACAGCGCGACCACACCCATCACGATGATCATGCCCAGGTTCTCCACCGCGGGTGCCGCAGAGGCCAACCCGAACCGACCCTTGGTTTGTTGCACGGCGGCCCCGACCGAGGCCAGGGTGTAGCAGAGCACCTGCGGTGCCACGAACAGCACGATCAGGATGGTCAGCTGCCATGCCCGCCAGCGAGTGGCACCGTCCGGAATGCCTGCGGTGACCGCCAGCGCTACCAGCGGTGACGCCACCGCGATGGCGCCGGCCAGGATCGACGCCCAGAACAACAGATAACCCGTGACCCTGCCGAGTAGCCGACGGGAATCGGCTACGCCGCGCTCGGTGAGCGCACGGCTGAGCGCCGGTACGAGCACCAGCGCCAGGACCGGCCCGGCCATCGCTGCGAAGAGCAGGTTCGGCACGGTGTTCGCGGACAGGAACGCATTGGCGAAGAAGGTTGGGCCCAGGACGGCGCCGATAACGACCACCCTCAGCAGCCCCGTGATCCGGCTGATCAGCGTCCAGGCGGCCACCGTGATCGTGCGGCCCGCGGTGCCGGACACCCGCGCCACATCGGCGGACCCGCCGGCAAGCGCCCCGGAGCGGGCCTCCTCGCTTTCGGACGGGGCATAGCCCTCAACGAATGCGCGGCGCTCGCCGTCGACCTGCCCTCCTTCTAAGGCGTCGAAGCTCACCTCGCCACGGTGACGGCGCGAGCGCGCCGAGCCGCCTTCGCTCATAGCGCGAACATTAGCCCTGAGTCTGACTCCGGTACGCGGTCCGCGACTGTTCGAGCGTTTCGCCTCCGGCCTGGCCGACGAGGGCCTGCCCGACGACCGTCGGCGCTACCGCATCGGTCTCGCACTTCGGACGCCAACCCGCCGAGCCCAGCTGCCTGAGAATTTCCGAGGTCGCGGTAGGGTCCAGTCGAGGAGGAGCCGATGGTGGCTGGTGAGCTGACCGGAAATATTCAACTTGTTGCGATAGGGGCTGAAAGCAGGGAAAGATGGGAGGCTGTCGTACGCACGGATGCTAATGTAAATATGCTGCAGACACCGATCTGGTCCGACTGTATCTGCCGTTCCGAAGGCCTTGAAGACGTTACGCGGTCATACGAATCGTCTGACGGGCGTCTTATTGTTTTGCCACTTGTGCGAGGCCGTAGGCTCCCGAGGCAACTACAAGCCCAATCCTCCTGGCCCGGCCCCTGGGGCTTCTGCGGTTTGCTCGCCACTGAGGGTCGTATTACTTCCAACGACGTCAGCCAAATTATTAAGGACTTGCAAGCCTACAACGGACTGAGGACCAGCGTCCCGGTGCCTCGGATGGCTGACGCCCAGTTATGGGAAGCGCTTGTCCCCCCAGATGTTATCAGGGAATCTCGCACGACGCACGTCGTGGATCTTTCCGGTGGATTCGAAAACGTTTGGAAAAAGCACTTCGCCGGTGCGGTGCGCACCGCGACCCGAAAAGCCGAGCGTTTAGGGATTACGGTAGAGTCCGACACAACTGGGCGGCTACTGCCGGTGTTTGATGCTCTTTATCGTATGTCAGTCGACCGCTGGGCTAAAGATCGGCGCCACCCGCTGGTCATTGCTCGCTTACTTGCGGCGAGGCGTGAACCATTTCGCAAGTTCCAGATCGTAGCGGACCTTCTGGGTGAGTCATGCGAGGTGCATATCGCCTGGCTTGACGGAAAGCCGTTGGCTGGGACGATTGTTCTGACGCACGGCGTCGTGGCAACCTACTGGCGCGGTGCGATGGACATAGAGCGTGCGGCAGGAACGGGCGCGAACGAGTTGCTTCATCGAGTCGCGATTGAAACCGCGTGCCAGAGTGGATGTCTGCAGTACGACATGCAGCGATCAGCTTCTCAGAATCTCGGGCGCTTCAAGTCCAAGTTCGGGGCCCAGCCCACAACTTTCCTCGAGTATCGATTTGAGAATATCCCTGTGACGGTGCTCGACCGCCGAGCTCGAGTATTTGCCAAGCGCATGCTACGTATGCCAAAGGCCGAGATCTCTCGTTAGAGGGCTTAGGCGGCACGGCCGTCAATCGCGGTGGCTGCAGCGCCTGCAGGCGATCACCTACACCGGCACGGCCGACGCTCCGCCAGACCACCGTCCCAAGCAAGGCACCATCCTCCCGGGACGGGCGACGTTCACCGACTAGGCGAGCCACATGGATCGACCTGACCCGACCCGGCACGGTAGCGCTATGTACTCAAGGGGGATGACGTTGAGCACACGATCGGTTACTCGTGTAACACTCTCGGCGAAGTGACGATAACAATCAGTACAGGATCCCCGGGGATCCGTGGAGTGGACCCTCCGGGACCACTCGTAGGGCGACAGGGACGTGGTCAACCGCCAAGGCTAGGGAGGCTACAGCGGCGGTTCCGCGTATAGGGGGGATCCCGATTGTTCACGGAGAAGGGTACTGATGTCGACCGAGGCACCACAGGGCGTCTGCACCCGTTGCTGCCGCCGGGGCTGATCGCAGGTGCCGGCACCGCCATCGGACTGGCCATTGCTCGGGGCCTGCGCGGTACGGGAGTGCCCATCGTCGGTGCCTCCCTCACCCCGACGGCGCCAACCTGCCGCTCGAAGCTATGGCACAGCGTCTTGCAGGTCAGCGCACCGACGACGGAAGCATGGCTAGCGACCCTGCATGCGGCTCACGCGCGGTACGGCCCGATGGTGCTGTTCCCCGCCGATGACACGGTGGTGCGCATCGTCGCCGAGCACGCTGGCGACCTGGCCACGCAGTTCCACTTCGTGCTGCCGGACCTGCCGACCGTTGATCGATTGCTGGACAAGTCGGTTTTCCATGAATGGGCCCTAGATAACGACTTCCCGGTTCCCCACACAGCGATTGTTCACAACCCTGGCCAGTTGCGCGCAGCCCTGCGCGAGATGATCTTTCCTGTGGTGTTCAAGCCGGTCGAGCGGACACCACAATGGCAGGACTACAGTAAGTATGGCACGGCCTACCGATTCGAGACCGTCGACGATTTTAAACACCTTCCGTTCACCCCGTTCGATGCCGCTGACCGCTTCGTCGTCCAGGAGTGGATTCCGGGCCGCGACAGCGACGTCTATTTCTGCCTGACTTACCGCAACCGCAACGGGGAAGAGTTAGCGGCGCAGGGCGGGCGAAAAATCACCCAGTGGCGCGTCGACACGGGCAGCACTGCCCTTGCCATAACCCATCAGGACGCGGAGTTGCACAAGCTGACCCGGCGGCTGCTCGACACTGCTGGCCACGTCGGCTTCGGCTCGCTCGAGGTTCGGCGCAGCACTCGAGATGGGCGGATGCTCATTACCGAACCGACCGTGGGCCGACCGGATCTGCAGACCGCACTCGCCGCCGCCGCCGGGGTGAACCTGGTGGATATGGCGTATCGCGACGCGCTCAGGCTGCCAGCGCCAGCAAGCCGACCCAGCCGGGAGGCGATCTGGATTCATGAGACCGCCTTTCCGCGGTCGGTGCTCGTCGCGGCACGCCGCCGCCGCCTCGATGGCCACACGCTCCTTGCCGCGTTGCGGACCAGGCGGACACCCACCGGCGCGTTCTTCTCAGACCGCGATCCGCTCCCACTTGTACTCGAGACGGCCAAGGTCGCCAACAAGATCCTCCGGGCGGCACTGATCATCGAGCGGAGACGCCCTAAGCCATCCTTCATCACCCGCCTCGGCGGCTGGTTGTCTTGGGGCGCGCGGTTCTCCAGTGCGACTCGAACACATCCCGTTGGGCGGGCGCAGACTGACGATGTGGACCCACAAGATCGTGCAACGGCACTGGCAGGTGTCGACGATCATCAACTCCCACTCGGAACCAATGGAGAT